>DASUFZ010000048.1:0-19890 GCA_036274295.1 Myxococcota bacterium | reverse complement strand
TCTTCGCCGACAGCTCCAGCATCAGCTCGATCGGCTTCAGCGCGCGCACACGGATGGCCTCGGGGACGTCGACCTGGGGCTCGAGATCGCGCAGGCAGAGGTAGAGCTTCTCGAGCGTGTTGAGGCGCATGAACGGGCAACGGTTGCAGGCGCAGCTCTCGTCCATGCCGGGCGCCTGGAGGAGCGTCTTGTGCGGCGCCTTCTGCGCGATCGAATGGAAGACGCCGTCCTCGGTGGCGATGATGAGGGTCTTCGCCGGCGAGTCGACGGCGCGGTTGATGATCCCGGTCGTCGACGCGATGAAGTCCGCCTGCGCGAGCACGGCCTCGTCGCACTCCGGGTGCGCGAGCACCTCGGCATCCGGGTGCAGCGCGCGCAGCTGCTCGAGCCGCTTCGCCGAGAACTGCTCGTGCACGATGCACGTGCCCGGCCAGATGATCAGATCGTCGCGGCCGAGCTGCTGCGCGACCCAGCGCGCCAGGTGTCGGTCGGGCGCGAAGATGAGCGGCTGGCCGTCGAAGTGGCGCGCCATCTTCACGGCGTTCGACGACGTGCAGATCAGGTCGCTCATCGCCTTCACTTCGGCGCTGCAGTTGATGTAGGAGAGCACCTTCGCGCCGGGATGCTGCGCGATGAACTTGCGGAACTCGTCCGGCGGACAGCCGTCGGCGAGCGAGCAGCCGGCCTTCAGGTCCGGCACGACGACGGCGCGCTCCGGGTTCAGGATCTTCGCCGTCTCGGCCATGAAATGGACGCCGCAGAAGGCGATCACCTCGGCGTCGACCTTCTTGGCGGCCTGCGCGAGCGCCAGCGAATCGCCGACGAAATCGGCCAGGTCCTGGACGTCGGACTCCTGGTAGTAGTGCGCGAGCAGGACCGCGTTGCGTTCGCGCTTCAGCTCGCGGATGGCGCCTTCGAGGTCGGAGGGGAAGGCGGCCTGGGCAGCGGGGGATGTGGCAGCCATGCCGGAATCTATACGCTGCACGCCGTGTTCGCACGGCGCGTCGCCTGGGACCTCTCGCGCAATCCGCTCGCCGAGGCCGTGCTGGCGCGGCGCGCGCGCGGCGCGGAGGTCGTCGATCTCACCGACGCCAACCCGACGCGCGCCGGGCTGCTGGCCGGCGGCGAGGCGCTGGCGCGCGTGCTGGCGGACGTCGCGCGCGACGCCGACACGCGTCGCTACGAGCCCGATCCGCGCGGGCCGTGCGCCGCACGCGAGGCGATCGCGCGCTACCACGCGCGCGGCGGACCCGCGATCGATCCCGACTGCGTGCTGCTCACGGCCGGCACGAGCGAGGGCTACGCGCACCTCTTCCGCCTGCTCGCCGATCCGGGCGAGCGCGTGCTGGTGCCGCGCCCCGGCTACCCGCTCTTCGACTTCCTGGCAGGCCTCGAAGGCGTCGCGACCGGCAGCTACCCGCTGGTGCGCCGCGGCGCCGGCTTCCGCATCGATGGCGGCGCGCTCGCGCGCGAGGCAGCGCGCCCGGGCGTGCGCGCGCTGCTGGCCGTGCACGCGCACAACCCGACCGGCGCCTTCGTGCATCCGGACGACGCGCACGCGCTGCGCGCGCTCTGCCGGGAGCACGGGCAGGCGCTCGTCTCGGACGAGGTGTTCGCGGAGAGCGCGCTCGAGCCGGCGCCGCCCGGCACCCGGCTCGCGAGTCTCTACGACTCGCAAGGCGACGCCTCTCTCCACTTCGTGCTCTCCGGCGCCTCGAAGCTGCTGGCGCTGCCGCAGCTGAAGCTCTCCTGGATCGTCGTCGGCGGCGCGCGCGCTCTGCGCGACGAGGCCGCGTCGCGCCTCGAGGCCATCGCCGATACCTACCTCTCCGTCAGCCCCGTGCTGGCCGCTTGCCTGCCTGCGCTGCTCGACGCGCGCCCCGCCATCGAGGCGCAGCTGCGCGCGCGCGTGCGCGCGAACCGCGACGCGCTCGCGAAGCTCGTCGCGGCGGTGCCCGGCGCGGAGCTGCTTCCGGTCGAGGGCGGCTTCACGGCGATCCTCGAGTTCGCGGGGCGCGACGGCGCTGCACCCGACGAGGAGGCGCTCGCCCTCGCGTGCGTCGAGCGCGCGGGCGTGCTCGCGCACCCGGGCTTCTTCTTCGACTTCGAGGACGACGGCCGCGCGCGCCTCGTCGTCAGCCTGCTCGCCGAGCCGGAGCGCTTCGCGGTGGCGGCGCGCGCACTCCTCGGCGTCGCGGCGGAGGCATGCGCGTCTTGAGACGGGCAGGATGGCTCCTGCTCCTGCCGCTCCTCCTCGCGGCGGCGCCCGACCGGCGCCCGCCCGAGCTCTCCATCTCCTTGAACGGCATCCCCGACGACGAGAAGAGCCTGCTCGTGGTGCCGCCCGACCATTTCCGCATCACGCTCCGCTTCCGCGACGCCGAGGGCCCCGTCGACCTCACGAGCCTCAAGGTGCGCTCGAGCCAGGCGATCGGCGCGCTGCCCGCCGGCACGGAGCTCGCCTCCCACTTCCAGAGCACACCCGAGGGCGCCGTCTGGGAGATCCCGCCGGGCAGTGATCTCGCGCGCACGTCGCACTACCTGACGGCCTCCATTCGCGACGCTGCCGGCAACGAGACGACGCAGCGCTTCGGCTTCGCCGTGCGCGACTTCGACTACGGCCCGCCGCTCGCGAAGCCCCAGGTCTTCTACCTGAACTTCGACCGTAACCAGGACGGCCAGCAGGATTTCAAGGCGAGCCTGCGCGAGCTCGGGCTCTCCTCGGCAGCGGCGCCGGACGTCGAGCAGGAGATCGTCGACCGGCTCCAGGTCGATGTCGTCGAGCGCGTGCAGGCGATCTACGGCCGCAATCCGGACGGGACGCCCGCCGGCCCCGACCCGGTCAACGTGCTCTTCACCTGGTTCGATCCGCAGATGCCGCACACGGCGCTCTGCATCGGCGGCGAGCACCCGCGCGCGAAGGACACGCTCGGCGCCGCGCCGCTCGACCTCGACAACATCGAGGAGGCGCAGGACCTGTGCGCCGTCTCCGACTACGGCGTCTTCCCGAGCGCGCTCGACGACCTCTGGTCGAAGGATCCCCTCTTCATCGAGGCGTTCGGTCCGCTGCTGCCCGCGCTCGGCGGCACGCCGATCGGCGAGAATCCGCTCGACGCGGTCGTGCTCTCGCCTCATCTCGATCCGAAGCAGGTGACGCGCGAGCAGCTGGGGCGCTACGCGCAGATCGCCTACGCGCTCGACGCCTTCGCGTGCGTCGTCGCCGTCGCAACGGCTCACGAGGTCGGGCATACGCTCGGGCTCTCCGCGCCCGGCCCGGCGCCCGCCGGCCTGTTCGGCGGCTCCTCGGGGACGGCGCGCGATCACGACCTCACCGCGCGCGGCGAGCACCCGAGCGAGAACTACCTGATGAACTTCGGCGGCAGCTTCTCGTTCGCCGAGATGACCGGGCGCAAAGGCCTGCCGAAGCCGTTCTTCCGCCCGATCAGCTGGGCGTATCTCACGAACCGCCTCGTGCGGAACGAGCGCGTGACGTCGCTCGAGCCGGCCCCCCGCCTCCTCGCGGTGACACCGAACCCTGTCCGCTTCGGCGGCGAGCGCACGCTCGAGCTGACCCTGCGCGGCGAGAACCTCGCGCACGCCGAGATCGTCGACCTGAAGGGCGACGCGGCGCGGCCCGTGCCCGTGTTCGACCTGAAGGTGGTCGACGACGACACCTTGACCGGGCGCATCCATGTTCTCTTCGCGCCGCCCGGCATCTACGACGTGCGGCTCAGCACCCTGGATCAGCAGACCGCGCAGCTCGCGGGCGGCGTGACGATCCAACGTTGATTCGTTAATCTGGCCGACCACTTGCGCGTCACGACGGCGCGCTCCCCCCGCGAGCTGGCATGTCGTCTCCCGAGTCCGCGCGGCGCGATCGCCCCTGGCTGATCCGGACCTACTCCGGGCACTCCTCCGCGCACGCATCCAACGAGCTCTACCGCCAGAACCTCGCCAAGGGCCAGACGGGCCTCTCCGTCGCCTTCGACCTGCCGACCCAGACCGGCATCGACTCCGACCACCCGCTCGCGCGCGGCGAGGTCGGCAAGGTCGGCGTCCCGATCTGCCACGTCGACGACATGCAGGCGCTCTTCACGGGCATCCCGCTCGATCGCATGAACACGTCGATGACGATCAACGCGACGGCGGCCTGGCTGCTCGCGCTCTACGTCGCCGTCGCCGAGCGCACCGGCGCCGATCCGCGCGCGCTCGAGGGCACGACGCAGAACGACATCATCAAGGAATACCTCTCGCGCGGCACGTACATCTTCCCGCCGGGTCCGTCGATGCGGCTGATCAGCGACATGATCGCGTACACCGTCGACGCGATGCCGCGCTGGAACCCGATCAACATCTGCTCGTACCACCTCCAGGAAGCCGGTGCGACGCCCGAGCAGGAGATCGCCTACGCGATGGCGAACGCGCTCGCCGTGCTCGATTCGGTGCGCGCGCGCAATGACCTGCCGGAGGACGCGATCCCGCGCGTGGTCGGGCGCATCTCGTTCTTCGTGAACGCCGGCATCCGCTTCGTCGAGGAGACCTGCAAGGTCCGCGCGATGACGCTCCTGTGGGACGAGCTGACCCGCGAGCGCTACGGCGTCGGCGACGCGAAGCTGCGCCGCTTCCGCTACGGCGTGCAGGTCAACAGCCTCGGCCTCACCGAGGCGCAGCCCGAGAACAACCTGATCCGCATCGTGCTCGAGGCCCTCGGCGTGACCCTCAGCAAGGACGCGCGGGCTCGCGCGCTCCAGCTGCCGGCCTGGAACGAGGCGCTCGGCCTGCCGCGCCCGTGGGACCAGCAGTGGTCGCTGCGCGTCCAGCAGATCCTCGCCTACGAGACGGATCTCCTCGAGTACGAGGATCTCTTCGCCGGCTCGCGCGTCGTCGAGGCGCGCACGCGCGAGCTCGCCGACGCGTCGCGCGAGGAATTGCAGCGCGTGCTCGCCATGGGCGGCGCCGTCGCCGCGGTCGAGAACGCCTACATGAAGCGCCAGCTGGTGTCGTCGAACACCGAGCGCGTGCGCCGCATCGAGAGCGGCGAGCAGATCGTCGTCGGCGTGAACGCCTACACGGAGAGCGAGCCGTCGCCGTTGGTGACGAGCGGCAGCCAGGCCGTCGTCGTCGTGGACGAATCGGCCGAGCGCGCGCAGATCGAGCTGCTGCAGGCCTTCCGCAGCCGGCGCAACGCGGCCGACGTGCAGGCGGCGCTGCGCGGGCTCGACGATGCGCTGGCCGCGGGCGCGAACGTGATGCCGGCCTCGATCCGCGCGGCCAAGGCGGGCGTCACCACGGGCGAGTGGTCGGACGCGCTGCGCAAGCGCTTCGGCGAGTACCGCGCGCCGACCGGCATCGTCGCGCGCGGCGAGTCGCGCGGCGCGCTGGCCCTCTCGGTGCGAGAGCGCGTGCACTCGCTCTCCGACACGCTCGGGCGTCCGCTCAAGATCCTGGTCGGCAAGCCCGGCCTCGACGGCCACAGCAACGGCGCGGAGCAGATCGCCGTGGCGGCGCGCGACGTCGGCATGGAAGTCGTCTACGAGGGCATCCGGCTCACGCCCGCGCAGATCGCACACTCGGCGCGCGACGAGGGCGTCCACGTGGTCGGGCTCTCGATCCTCTCGGGCTCGCACGGCGTGCTGGTGGTGGACGTGCTCGACCAGCTGCGCGCGTCCGGCTGCGGCGACGTGCCCGTGATCGTCGGCGGCATCATCCCCGAGGACGACGCGCGCAAGCTCCGCAGCGCGGGCGTGCGGCGCGTCTACACGCCGAAGGATTTCGATCTCACGCGCATCATGGGCGAGATCGTCGACGTCGTGGCCGAGGCGCGCGCTGCCGCAGCCTGACCTCGCAGAGCGCCTGCTCGCTCGCTCGCGCGACGCGGTGCCGGAGGCGCTCAACCTCGCCGACGACCGCAGGCCCGAGCCCCGGGCGCGGGCGCGCGCCCTGCTCGACCGCCTCGAGCGCGAGTCGCCCTTCCCCGGCGCGCCGCGCGTCGGCATCACCGGCGCGCCCGGCTCCGGCAAATCGTCGCTGCTGGATGCCATCGCGCGTCAGCTTCGCGCGCGCGGCGAGACCCTCGCGATCGTCGCGGTCGATCCGTCGAGCCGCGCATCCGGCGGCGCGATCCTCGGCGACCGCATCCGCGTGCGCGCCGCCGGCAGCGATCCCGGCGTCTTCTTCCGCTCGATGGCGGCGCGCGAGCGCCTCGGCGGCATCTCGGACGCTGCGCGCGCGGGCGTCGCCATCCTCGCGCCGGTCTTCGACCACGTCTTCGTCGAGACGGTCGGCGTGGGGCAGTCCGAGTCCGACGTGACCTCGATCGTCGACACCCTGGTCTACGTCGGCAGCCCCGGCGGCGGCGACGTGCTCCAGTTCATCAAGGCGGGCCTGATCGAGCTGCCCGACATCTTCGCGGTGAACAAGGCGGACCTCGGCGCAGCGGCCACCAACACGGCCCACGAGCTGGCCGGCGCGCTCGAGCTCGGCGGACGCGACGACGCCGGCTGGAAGCCGCCCGTGCTGCTGGTCTCCGCGCGCGACGGCACGGGCGTCCCGCAGCTCCTCGAGGCGATCCGCGCGCACCGCGAGCACCAGATCGAATCGGGCGCGCTGCGGAAGCGGCGCCGCGCCGGCCTCGAGGACGCGGTGCTCTCGCAGCTCGCGGAGCGCTACGGAAGCCACGGTCTCGCGCAGCTCGGCGGCGCGGACGGCGCGCGCGCGCGCCTGCGCCAGTCGCAGAGCGCGACCTCCTTCGCCCTGGTCGAGACGCTCGGCGCCGAGATCGAAGCCTCGCTGCGCCGGCCGCTCCATTAGCCGTGGCCGAGCCGATCGACGCGCTCTTCGAGGCCATGCGCCGCGCCAGCCCGCGCGAGGTGTGGTCGCGCGGCGTCGAGCTGGCGCGCGCGGAGGCGGTGCGCGGCGTGGACGAGCGCAAGGGCGAGACCATCCTGCGCGTCACCACGCGCGGTGGCCTGCTCTGCCCCGTCGTGGCGCTCGCGCCGGACGACGAATCCTGGGAGTGCGACTGCGGCTCGCGCGAGGCGATCTGCGAGCACGCGGTCGCCGCGGTCATCGCGCTGCGACGCGCGCAGCGCGAGGGCGTCCCGCTGCCGGTCGGCGACGCGCAGCGCGGCCACATCGGCTACCGCATCCGGCGTCAGGGCGCGGAGCTCCACTTCGAGCGGGTCGTCGCCGGTGCGCGCGGCGAGGAGCCGCTCACGACGACGCTCACGGCCGTCGCGTCGGGGCGCGCCGCGGGCCCGCGCTTCGCGGCGACGCAGGCGGATCTCGCCGTCGAGCGCGCGCTCGGCTCGGCGCGGCGCGGGCCGCTGCCGCGCGGCGTGTGGCCGTCCTTGCTGGCGGCGCTCGCCGGCTGCGAGGACGTGACGCTCGATGGACGTCCCGTGCGCGCGAGCTCCGGGCGGGTCGGCTTCGCGGCGCGCGTGGAAGACCGCGGCCCGGACTTCTTCGTGCAGGTGGCGCCGGATCCGCGGATCCAGGAAGTCCTCCCGCACGAGCTGGTGCGCCTCTCGGACGACACCGTGTGCCTGCTCGGCGAGGCCGGGCTCTCCGGGCGCGAGCGCGAGGAGCTGCTGCCGGGCCGCGTGATCGAAGCCGGCCGCGTCGCCGAGCTCGTGACGGAGCTGCTGCCCGAGCTGCGCAAGCGCATGCCGGTCGAGATCGCGACGCAGCGCCTGCCCGACACCGTCGTGCTGCCGCCGCGCATCGCACTCGAGGTGGAGGCGCGGGACGACGAGCTGCGCGTCTTCCCGACGCTCGTCTACGGCGATCCGCCGCGCGCGCGCGTCGACGCCGGCAAGCTGGTGCCGCTCGGCGGCGCGATCCCGCTGCGCGACGAGCCCGAGGAGCGCGCGCTGACGCGGCGGCTCCAGCAGGACCTCGAGCTGGTGCCGGGCCACCGCGTCGCATTCCGCGGCGCCGAGGCGCTCGCGCTGGGCGAACGCATCCGGCGCGCCGGCGCCTGGACCCAGGTGCGCGGGCGCGGGCTCGAGCGCTTCCGCCGCGAGCCGCCGCTGGCGGTGCGCTTCTCCGCGCGCTCGGGCGGCTTCGATCTGCGCTTCGTCTCGCCCGGCTCCGACGGCCGCGCGCGCCGCGCCGACGCGCAGGGCGTGCTGCGCGCCTGGCAGGCCGGAGAGGGCATCGTCGCGCTCGAGGGCGGCGGCTTCGCGGAGCTGCCGCGCGGCTGGCTCGAGAAGCACGGCGCGCGCGTCGCCGCGCTGCTCGGCGGCGCGGAGCCCGGCGAGGCGCTGCCGCGCGCGCTGTGGCCCGATCTCGCGCGCCTGTGCGAGGTGCTCGATACGCCCGTGCCGGCGGACGTCGCGGCGATGCGGCGGCTGGCGGATCGGGTTGCGGAGGGCGCGCCCGAGACGGCGCTGCCCGCCGATCTCTCGGCGGAGCTGCGCAGCTACCAGCGGCGCGGCGTCGACTGGCTGTGCGCGCTGCGCGATGCGGGCCTCGGCGCGCTGCTGGCCGACGACATGGGTCTCGGCAAGACCTTGCAGGCGCTCTGCGCGCTGCGCGGCCGCGCGCTCGTCGTCGCGCCGACCTCCGTGCTGCCGAACTGGGAGGAGGAGACGCGCCGCTTCCGGCCGTCGCTGAAGGTCGGGCTCTACCACGGGCCGAAGCGCGCGCTCGACCCGGCCGCGAACGTCACGCTCACGAGCTACGCGATCCTGCGTCTCGACGCGGACGCGCTCGCGGCGGTCGGCTGGGACGCCGTCGTGCTCGACGAATCGCAGGCGATCAAGAATCCGACGAGCCAGGTCGCGCGCGCGGCCTATGCGCTGCGCGGCGCCTTCCGCGTCGCGCTGACCGGCACGCCGGTCGAGAACCGCCTCGACGAGCTGTGGAGCCAGCTCCACTTCACGAACCCGGGCCTGCTCGGCGGGCGCAGCGACTTCGAGCGCCAGACGGCGCGTCCGATCGCCGAGGGCAACGCCGAGGCCGCCGCGCGGCTGCGCGAGCGCACGCGCCCCTTCGTGCTGCGGCGCACCAAGCGCGAGGTCGCGCCCGAGCTGCCGCCGCGCACGGAGGTGGTGCTGCACGTCGAGCTCTCGGAGCCGGAGCGCACGCTCTACGACGCCGTCCGCGCCGCGACGCGCGAGGAGATCGTGGCGCAGCTCGCGCAGGGCGCGTCGCCGCTCCAGGTGCTCGAGGCGCTGCTGCGCCTGCGCCAGGCCGCCTGCCACCCGGGCCTGCTGCCCGGCCACGACGCGGAGAGCTCGTCGAAGCTCGAGCTGCTGCTCGAGCAGCTCGAGGAGGGCATCGCGGAGGGCCACAAGGCGCTCGTCTTCTCGCAGTGGACTTCGCTGCTCGACCGCATCGAGCCGCTGCTCGCGCGCGCGAAGCTTCCGTTCACGCGCCTCGACGGCAGCACGCGCGACCGCGGCGCGGTCGTCGCGGACTTCCAGCGCGAGGGCGGCCCGCCCGTGCTGCTGATCTCGCTGCGCGCCGGCGGCACGGGCCTCAACCTCACCGCCGCCGACCACGTCTTCATCCTCGACCCGTGGTGGAACCCGGCCGTCGAGGACCAGGCCGCCGATCGCGCGCACCGCATCGGACAGGACCGCCCGGTGATGGTCTACCGGCTGGTCTCCGAGAACACGGTCGAGGAGCGCGTGCAGGCGCTCCAGAAGAGCAAGCGCGAGCTAGCCGACGCGGCGCTCGCCGGCGCCGCCGGCGCGCTCACGCGCGACGACCTGATGGCGCTCCTGGACTGACTTCGCCGAGATAGTCGCCCGACGCGATGCGGCGACGGCCGCGCAGCGAGCCGGTGAAGACGTAGACGTAGGCCTGCATGCGCACGCCGCCGTCGCGCACGGCCTCGCGCACCTCGCGCCGGAAGGCGGTGCCCTCGTAGCGGTCGAGCGAGTCGAGGAGCGGCGCGGAATCCCCCGTCAGGCGGTACAGCTCGCCCTGCACCCAGTCGTTCGCGCGACCGTCGGCGAAGCCCGGGAAGGCGCCGAGGTCGTAGAGGCGCCCGCGCATGCGCGCGCGACCGACCCACTCGGCGCCCGGCGCGAGCAGCGCGTGCATGGCGCCGCCGCGGCGCAGGGTGCCGTACACGAAGATGTGATCGCCCGCCGAGCCGGCCTGCGCTGCCATCGAGCCGCTAGCTAACGCCCGCGCCAGGGGACGTCGCCGGCGCCTTCGCGGCGATTCTCGACCCGCGCCATCACGAAGAGGAGATCCGAGAGCCGGTTCAGCCAGCCGAGGCTCGCGGCGTCGACCGGCTCGCTGCGGTGGAGCGCGACGCAGCGGCGCTCGGCGCGCCGGCAGACCGTGCGCGCGACGTGGAAGGCCGCCGCCGCCGGGCTGCCCCCCGGCAGGATGAAGCGCGAGAGCGGCTCGAGCTCGCCCTCGAGCGCATCGATGTGGCGCTCGAGCGCGGCCACGTCGTCGGCGTCGAGCATCGGCACCGCGCTCTTGCGACGCCGCTCGGCGTCGGGCGTGGCGAGCGTGCCGCCGAGATCGAACAGGCGATCCTGCACGTCGCGGCAGATCTCGCGCAGGTCGGCGTGACGAGAGAGCGCCGCGGCCGCGCCGACGGCGGCGTTGGCCTCGTCGACGGCGCCGTAGGCCTCGACCCGCGCGTCCTCCTTGCCGACGCGGGGACCGCCGAAGAGATCCGTGTCGCCCGCGTCTCCGCGGCGCGTGTAGACCTTCAACGCGCCAGTTCCTCGTCGACTCTGCGCTCGAGCTCGGGATCGAGCGGCCGCGACGCGGCAGCAGGCCCCGACGACGGCGCCGGCGCAGCCCCGCGGCGGGTCAGCCGCCGCAGCACGAAGACCACGAGCAGGCCGCCGACGACGAAGGCGGCGGCGGGCACGATGTACGCGGTGAGGCCCAGTCCCTCGGCGCGCGGCGCCGAGCGGATCACGTCGCCGTAGCGGTCGAAGAGCTCCTGCTCGACGTCGTCGCGCGTCCGCCCCGCCGCGGCCTGCACGACGATCCACATGCGGATGCTCGCCGCGTTGGGACTCGGGCAATCGGCGAGCGTGCGCCCGGGACAGAAGGGGCTCATCAGCTCGGACGCGAGCTCGTAGGCCCAGGACGGCGCGTCCGCCGGCAGCTGCGTGGCCGAGATCGACGGATCCTCGGGATTCGACTGCGCGGCGGCCGGCGCCGCCAGCGCGAGCAGCGCGAGGACCATCGCGAGGCGGAGCGCTCTCACCATGTGTCGGCCTCCAGCGCGCCATCATGGAGCGTCGCGATGCGCTGCGCGAGGGCGGCGAAGGCGCGGCCGGTCGGCGACGCGCGTCCGGCTCCTTCCAGGTAGACCGTGCCGGCGTCTGCCGCGCGCGCCAGCGCCGGGTCGAAGGGCAGGCGCGCGACGATCTCGATGCCGTGCGCCGCGGCGAGCGGCGCCGCGCTGGCCTCGCGGTAGAGCGGCCCCTCGGCGCCACAGGCGTCGCACACGGTGCTGGCGCAGTTCTCGACGAGGCCGAGCAGCGGGACGCGCGCCGCATGCGCGCGCCGCAGCGAGCGCTCGACCGCCAGCAGCGCGACCTCGCTCGGAATCGTCACGGCGAGCGCGGCGAGGCGCGGCAGCCAGCCGGCCAGCTCGGGCAGGCGGTCCGCGCCGGGCGGGAGATCGATCACGAGCGCATCGAGCTCGCCCCACGCCGTGCGGCCGAGCAGGTCGGCGAGCGCGGCGGACTCCATCGCGCTCCGCAGCGGCGCGGCCTCGCCGGCCGACCCCTCCCACTCGAGCGGCTCCGCGCCCTGGAGGAAGAAGTCCATGCTCTGGACGCCGAGGCCGGCCGGACCGGGGATGGGGCGGAGGCGGCCGTCGGTATCGATGCGCAGCGGCTGGCCGCGCAGCCCGAGCATCTTCGGCACGCTCGGACCCTGGAGATCCGCGTCGAAGAGCGCGACGCGCATGCCCCGCTGCGCGAGCGCGACGGCGAGATTCACGGCGACGACGCTCTTGCCGACGCCGCCCTTCCCGCTCATCACGGCGACGGCGCGCTTCACGCCCGCTACGGCTTCACGCACGCGCGCGCGCGCCTGCTCGAGATCCTCCAGAAGCGTCGCTTCCGACTCGGACGTCAGATGTCCCATCCGAGCTGATCCGGATCGGCGTCGCCGCGCTGCCGCACCTGTGTGCGCGGCGGCTCGGATACCACCTTCGACCCGGGCGGCACCGATTCGGTGAGCCACACGTTGCCGCCGATCACGCTGCCGCGCCCGATCACGACGTCGCCGCCGAGGATGGTGGCGCCGGCGTAGATCACGACGTCGTCCTCGACCGTCGGGTGGCGCTTCACGCCGCGCAGCGCTTCGCCGCGCCGCGGCGATTTCGCGCCCAGGGTGATGCCCTGGTACAGGTGCACGTTGTCGCCGATCTGGCAGGTCTCGCCGATCACGACGCCGGTGCCGTGGTCGATGAAGAAGCGCCGGCCGATGCGTGCGCCGGGGTGGATATCGACGCCTGTCAGATCGTGCGCGTGCTCGGTCATCATGCGCGGCAGGGTCGGCACGCGCAGCAGGAAGAGCTCGTGCGCGATGCGCTGCGTGGCGATCGCGCGGATCGAGGGATAGGCGACCAGGATCTCGGCGTAGCTGCGCGCAGCGGGGTCGCCCTCGAAGGCGGCTTCGACGTCCTGCGCCAGCAGCGCGCGGATGTGGACGAGCCGCGGCAGGAAGGCCTCCACCACCGACTCGGGCGTCGCGCCGTCCGGCAGGGCCAGCCCCGAGAGCAGCTCGGCGAGGCGGCGCGCCAGGTACGGCAGCTCCGAGCGCAGCGCGGAACGCTCGGGCTGGGTCAGCACGACGCGCTTGGCGCGCTCGATCCAGTCGATCACCTGGTCGCGTTCCGGCAGTCCCTCGGCGGCGGCCTTGCTGAGCGAGGACTCGCGGCTCTGCGCGAGGGCTTCGATCGTCTGCTCGATCACGTCGGCGTCCACGGAAAGCTCCGTCCCGACCGGTTTCCGAAGGCCCATCGACCTACTCCTTCGGGCGCGCGGCCAGTCTAGCCTTGCCGACTTCGCTCGCCTTCGGCACTCCCGTGCGATCTCCGCTCGGCTGCGCCTCGCTGCGCGCTGGACCGCTTGCCGGGCGCGCGGACTTGCAGCCTTCTCGGATCGGCTCGCGCTCCGTTCGCGTTGATCCCTGAGGGGCCTGATGGTAGGGTGGCCCGCCAAGCGGACCCGCGAACCCCGGTCCGTTCCTCCACGACATGACCGCTGCGCAGGCTGGCACTTCGCCGGCCCGGATGCGCATTCGTCGGAAGGACGCACCGGGTGATCTTCAGCCATTCCAGGCTCTCGACCTTCGAGCGGTGCCCGCGGCGCTTCCAGTACCGCTACCTGCTGAACATCCCGGCCGAGGGCGAGTCGATCGAGGCGTATCTCGGCAAGCGCGTCCACGAGGTGCTCGAGCGCCTCTACCGCGCGACGGCGAAGGGCTTCGTGCCGACGCTCGCGCAGGTGCGCATGCGCTTCCGCCAGCTCTGGAGCGACGGCTTCGACGCCGGGCGCGTGCGCTTCGCGCGTCCCGAGCTGGACACGAGCTTCTATCTCGCGCAGGGCGACCGCTGCCTCGAGAACTACTACCGCGCGCACTATCCCTTCGATGCCGACGAGACGCTCGGCGTCGAGGAGAAGGTGGAGTTCGAGCTCGGGCCGGAGGCACAGCCCGTGCGCTTCCAGGGCGTGATCGATCGCGTCGGCCGCGCGCGCGACGGCGTCACCGAGATCCACGACTACAAGACGGGCGCACGCGTCCCCACGCAAGAGGACTGCGACGCGGACCGCCAGCTCGCGCTCTACCAGATCGGGCTGGGGCGCACGCGCGGGCTCGCCGGTCCCGTGCGGCTCGTCTGGCATTACGTGCGCAAGGGAATCGTGCGCGTGTCGGAGCGCGATCCGCAGCAGCTGCGTGCGCTCGAGTCCGAGACGCTCGACCTCGTCTCGCGCATCGCGCGCGAGCGCGAGTACGCGCCGGCGCCGGGACGCCTGTGCGCGTGGTGCGAGTACCGCGACGGCTGTCCCGCGAGCCCGCTCCAACGCGCGGATCTGCCGGGCTACGCGACATCGCTGCCGCCGCGCGCGGTGGCGAGAGCGTCGCGGCGTCGCCCCGTGGTGCCGTCCGCACAGCTGACCTTGCCGTTCGCCTAGGCAAGGAGGCCGACACAAGTCGGCCGACGCGCAGCGAGGCGCAGCCGAGCGAAGGCCGGAATGCCCGAGCGCGAGCGAGTAGCGAGCGCGAAGGCCCGGCTAAGGGTGCGGTGCTAGGTTCGGCGGCCATGGCCCTCCGCGTCGAGCGCGTCCCCACCTTGCAGGACAACTACAGCTACGTGCTCGTCTGCGATCAGACGGGCGACGCCGCCATCGTCGACGCGCCCGAGGCCCTGCCGCTGGTGAAGCGCGTCGACGCGCTCGGCTGCAAGGTCACGCGCATCCTCTCGACCCACCATCACCCGGATCACTCGGCCGCGAATCCGGCGCTCGCGAAGAAGTACGGCGCGCCGGTCTACGGCCACGTCTCCGACGGCAATCGCATCCCCGGCTTCACCGACGGCCTCACCGAGAGCGACACGATTACGGTCGGGCGCGAGCGCGCGCGCATCCTCTTCATCCCGGCGCACACGCGCGCGCACATCGCCTACGTCTTCGACGAAGCGCAGGCGCTCTTCTGCGGCGACACGCTCTTCGCGGCGGGCTGCGGGCGCCTCTTCGAGGGCACGCCCGAGATGATGTACGAGGCGCTCTGCGTGAAGCTCGCGAAGCTGCCCGACAGCATGAAGGTCTACTGCGGCCACGAGTACACGGCGTCGAACCTGCGCTTCGCGGCGCACGTCGAGCCGGATAACGCGGCCGTGAAGGCGAAGGCCGAGAAGGTCGCGGCGATCCGCGCGAAGGCGGCGGCCGACTGGCACGACGCCACGCCCGCCGAGATGACGATCCCCTCGACGATCGGCGAGGAGCGCGCGACGAATCCCTTCATGCGCGCGCGCGACGCCGCGGAGCTCGGGCGCCGGCGCGCGGCGAAGGACTCGTTCTGAAGACGCCGGCCGCTCCGCCGGCTGGAGCCGCCGCCACCATCCTGCGGCACCGCGTGCCCTTCTACGAGACCGACGCCATGGGCGTCGTGCACCACTCGAACTACATCCGCCACCTCGAGCTCGCGCGCATCGCCTGGATGGACGAGCACGACCTGCCGTACCGCGAATACGTCGCGCAGGGCATGCACTTCGCGACGACGCGGGTCGAGGTCGACTACCGCGGCCCCGTGCGCTTCGACGACGAGCTGCTCGTGACCGTGTGGTGCGAGTGGGTGCGCGGCGCGTCCCTGCGCATGGCCTACGCGCTGCACGTCGGCCCGACCCTGGTCGGCGTCGCGGCGACGGAGCACGCGGCGGTCGACGGCGAGGGCCGCGTCCGTAGGATCCCCAGCGAGCGGCGCAGCGCCCTGCGCAAGCTCGCAACGGAGGCGTTGCGCTGAGCGAGTCGGCTCGGGCGTACGAGCAGCTCTTCGTGCCGGCGCTCTTCGGCGCCTGGGCCGGACGCATCGCGGAGGCGGCGGGCATCCGGCGCGGCGACCAGGTTCTCGACGTCGCGTGCGGCACCGGCGTGCTCGCGCGCGAGCTGCTGGCGCGCGTCGGACCGGACGGCTTCGTCGCGGGCCTGGACCTCGATCCCGGCATGCTCGAGCTGGCCGCCGAGCTCGCGCCCGGCATCGAATGGCGTCAGGGGAGCGCTGAGTCCCTGCCCTGGCCGGACGCCCGCTTCGACGCGGTGGTGAGCCAGTTCGGCCTGATGTTCTTCCCGGACCGGGTTGCCGCGCTGCGCGAGATGCACCGCGTGGTGAAGCGCGGCGGCCGGATCTCGGTCGCGGTGTGGGCCGCGCTCGAGAGCGCTCCGGCCTACGCGGCCGAGGTGGCGCTGCTCCAGCGGCTCGCGGGCGACCGCGTCGCGGACGCGCTGCGCGCGCCGTTCGCACTCGGCGACGCGGCGCATCTGCGCACGCTGCTGGCTGACGCCGGGATCTCCGCCACGATCACGACATATGTCGGCGTCGCGCGCTTCCCGGACGTCCGCAGCATGGTCGAAGCCGACCTGCGCGGCTGGCTGCCGCTCATGGGCGTCGCGCTCGGCGAAGAGCAGATCGAGGAGACCTTGCGGGAAGCGGAGCGCGCGCTGCGCGCGTTCGTCACGCCCAACGGCGAGATGCGCTTCGAGGTGGCCGCCCACGTCGCCCGCGCGACGAAGATGTGAGAGGCCGCGGAGCGGCGTGATAGGCTCGACTTCGCGCGCCGGACACGAGGAGCGACCTCCATGGCAGAGCCCACCGTGCAGAAGGGACTTCCGGACTGGATCAGCAACCACATCCGCCGCTACCGCGAGAACCCCGAGGAAGGCCACATGTGGGACGCGTCGGTCGCGGGCTACAACGCGAAGGTCCCCACCCTGCTGCTCACGATGACGGGCCGGAAGTCCGGCCGTCACCTCATCCTGCCGCTCATCTACGGCAAGACGGCGAAGGGCTACGCGATCATCGCGTCGAAGGGCGGCGCGCCCGCGCACCCCTCCTGGTACCTCAACCTGCAAGCGCAGCCCGAGGTCGACGTGCAGGTCGAGACGAAGAAGTTCAAGGCGCGCGCGAAGACCGTCACCGGCCCCGAGCGCGCGGCCATCTGGAAGCAGATGGTCGGCATCTACCCGCCGTACGAGGACTACCAGAAGCGCACGCAGCGAGAGATCCCGGTGGTGGTGCTGGAGCCGGTTACCTCCTGAACCGGACGGCCGACCGATCCTTCTGGCTGTGCGGTGTGTCCCTCGTCGCGACGCTCGTGGCCTGCGATCCGGGCTCGCTCACGCAACCTCCTCCCGCGCATTGCACGGAAGCGGGCAAGCAGTGTCAGCTCTCGGAAGGCCCGCTCGGCGTGTGCGAACGCTCGTCCTGCGCGGCGGGCGAAGCACCGCCGTGCTTCCAGTGCACGCCTCAGCACTAGCGGGACGCTACTGTCGACCGCGCTCGATCGCTCGAGCCTCAGAGGTGCACGATGGGTGACAAGTCTCCCAAGTCCAAGGACAAACGAAGCAAGCAGGACGCGGCACAGAAGAATCAGAAGAGAGCGGCTGCCGCCGCCAAGGCGACGCCCGTTCCGGGGAAGCCGATCAAGCAGGGCAAGTAGTCCCCGTTCCAGCGCGAACCAGCTCGAACCAGCGCGCTCCGCCGCACTTCGTGTCTTGCTGCGCTGCCGCGCGAATCGGGGCCGACCTATCGTCGCGCCGCTCGCCCGCAATGCGTCCCCGAGTCCCTGCGATCGATGACGCCCGCGCCGCAACGACTCCTCGACCGCGTCCGCCACGCCGCTCGCCTGCGGCACATGAGCCGGCGCACGGAGCACGCTTACGTCCTCTGGATCCGCCGCTTCATCCTGTTCCACGGCAAGCGGCACCCCGACGAGCTCGACGCTCCCGAGGTCGTCGCCTTCCTCTCCGATCTGGCGGTGCGCCACGCCGTAGCTGCGTCCACGCAGAACCAGGCTCTCTCGGCGCTGCTCTTCCTCTATCGCGTCGTGCTCGGCCGCGAGCTCGAGGGCCTCGACGCGGCCGTGCGCGCGCCGCAGCCGGAGCGCCTGCCCGTCGTGCTGTCGCGCGATGAGATCCGCGCGCTGCTCGCCGGCCTGTCGGGAACCCACCTGCTGGTGGCAACGCTCCTCTACGGCAGCGGCCTGCGGCTGCTCGAAGCGCTTCGGCTGCGCATCAAGGACGTCGACCTCGGCCGTCACCAGCTCTGCGTCCGCGAGCCGAAGGGAGGGCGCGACCGCGCGGTGCCGCTGCCGCGTGTCGCCGAGGCGCCGCTGCGTACCCACATCACCGAGGTCCGCCGCCTGCACGCTGCCGATCTGGCCGACGGCATGGACGGCGTGTCGCTACCGGGGAACCTGGCTGCAAAGTACCCGAACGCTCCGCGCGAGTGGGCATGGCAGTGGCTCTTCCCAGCGACGCGCAGGGGCTTCGACTCTGTGACCCGCCGCCGCTTCCGCCATCACCTGCACGAGACGCTCGTGCAGAGGGCCGTCCGATCGGGCGCGTTGCGGGCTGGAATTCCGAAGCGGGTGAGCTGCCACACCCTGCGCCACTCGTTCGCGACGCACCTTCTGGAGGACGGGGCCGACATCCGCACCGTCCAGGAGCTGCTCGGCCATCGCGAGCTGCGCACCACCATGATCTACACGCACGTGTTGGAGCACGGTCCGCTCGGCGTGCGCAGTCCAGCCGATCGACTGTGACGCCCCCCTGCGGCAACGGAGCGGCGTTTGCAGAGAGCCGAGAAACGCAGCTCAATGGCTGGCGGCCAACGGCCGATCGCACCCGATCGCGCTCGAGCTCGAGCTCGGGACGGGTCGCGGCGTACCGCGCGGAAGGAGGAAGGCGAAAGGCCACTGCTGGCGGCAATACACAGCAAGGCTTCGCCGCGTATTACCAGGCTGTCCCGACCACGCCGGGGAACCCTGTGACTTCATGGAAGAATCAAGAAGTCGCGCCGCGACCCTCGTGTAATATGCAGCACCCGACAGCCGCGTTTCCGCGTTACACAGCGAAGGGAGCTGCTGTCGAATAGATAGTTAGCCGGCGAGATGAGGCGCTGCGGATGAAGCTGGCTTTGATCGCATTCGCTGTCGCGGTGGCGCTCGGGCTTGCCTGGCACTTGGCCGCTCGTCGCCGGAACACGACGTGGGAGGTTGGCGGGCTCTACTCGATCCTCAGTGCGGAGGGTGGCTTCAGCGTTGCGAAGGTGCTCGCACTTGACCCCGGCATCGTGAGCATCCGAATCTACAAGCAGCGCTTCCCAGCCCGCCCCGAAACTGTCCAGCCCTCGCAGCTCGTCGTCGGAACCATCCACGACAAGGACGGCTTCGGTATCGGCCACATGCCGGTCGCCTCTTCGACGTTCGCCTCGTGGGAGCCCCGGCTCATTACACGCGCTGAAGTCTTGGAGTCCGAACTCGACGGATACCGCTTTTGGAAGGAGTCGGGCGGTGGCGTATTCCAGTAGCTCGCCGGCTAACACGCCGCTGAAGCTGCCGGCCGCGGGCTTCAGTCGCACGAGCGGCGGAGGTCGACACGAGTCGTGGTAGCTTCACGCGCGGCCGCAGCTTAGCGGCCATCCGTTAGGCGGCAGACGTGAGCCACAGTCACCCCGGAACCCCGCCGAAGCCCAAGCTCTATTCCGCATCCGGCATCGACGTGGCCACCTTCTTCGGATCTTGGCTTGCCGGCGCAATCCTCATCTCTCGCAACTTCAGCCGTCTCGGGAACCCTGACGCTGCGCGGAACGCGATCATTATCGGAGCCGCGGGCACGATTGCCCTTGCGTTCGTCGCCCTCTCGTTGGCCGTCCCAGCGAGTGCTGAGCGAGCTCTCCAGCACGGCTTTCAGGCAGTTCAAGTAGCCGTCATTCACCTCGTGGTTTCCCGCGCCCAGGGCGCTCCGCTTAAGGAACACACGGCAGCCGGAGGGGAATACTTCTCACGGTGGCGCGCGTTGGGAATCTCCCTCCTTGTTTTTCCGATCGCAGTGGTTCTCGTCCTCGGCGTGGCGTACCTGTTCCCGAATCTGCCCGCGCTCGGGGAGTAATCTGCCGCCTAACACGTATGAGTCCTCCTCCGTCAAGCGGGTAGACGTTTCCCGAGCGGCCGTTCGATGCGGCTGCGAGGGATCGCGGGCGTAGGTCTCGGCTTCGCACTCCGTCTTGGCTTCGCACTTCGGTGCAGCGTGTGCACCCAACACGTATCGAGGCTCACGAGCGCAGCGCGCTTCGCACTGCGCTCGGGGAGACACCGAGGCGGGTCTCCGCGTCCTAGAAGCTCATCCGGGCCCTCGTGCCGGCCTCCTCATGACGTCGATCTTCGTCCTC
>DASUFZ010000047.1:0-4509 GCA_036274295.1 Myxococcota bacterium | reverse complement strand
ATCCAGTGGCTCAAGAACTCGGTGATCCTGCACGCGCGCACCGAGTTCGAGGACTTCGAGGAGCCGGAGCGCAAGCGGCATCTCCTCCGGCTCTGGCTCACGTCGCGGCGCGTCTTCGCCGACAGCGACGCGCTGCTCAACTCGGGGATCGCGGCCAAGGCGGGCGTGCGCTCCGACGCAGACTACGCGTGAGCGCGCGCGGCGGATCGCGTCCGGCTCAGCCTCGATGGCCGGACTCGAGCCACGCTGCGCAGTCCGGCGTCAACACGCGCCGCTTCGCTTCCTCGTAGAGCGCGAGGTCGCCCGCGTCGAGGACGTCGCGCCAGCGGCCGTTGGTGCCCTTGAAGAAGAAGCGGCTCGCGCCGCCCTCGAAGATCCCGCTCAGCATGTCTTCGCCTTCGAGCGCCTTCTCGCGCATGCGGTCGAGCTGAGCCTCGCGCGCGACGCGCTCTACCTCGGCGTCGTCCACCGGCACGTCGAGGAAGGCGGCGATGCGCCGCACCTCGGCGGGCAGGTCCGCCTTGAGATCGTTGTAGTGGACGAGGAGCACGTTCTCGCAGTCGCGGTGCGGCCAGTACGTCGCGGTGTGATGGAGATTGCCCCACCACGGATGGCCGTCGGACTCCCACGCGAAGTAGCCGCGGCCGATCCAGCCGCGCCAGAGCTTCTTCACGTCGCCGTCGAAGCGTTCGAAGCGCGGCAGGTCCGGATCGTCGTTGAATCGCTCGAGCGCGGCGTCCGTGTAGCCCGCGTAGTGATTGAGGAGCGACATGAAGACGTCGCGCGCGTCGCGCGCGACCACGATGTACTTCGTGCCTTGCCGATACGGCAGCCCGTCCGCGGCGAGGTGCGACTTGAGGAAGCGGCGATGCGTCTGGGCCTCGACCATCTGCGCCAGCACCTCGAGCGGCATGTGGAAGCGCGCGTCGATCCAGGGCGAGACCATCGGGATCGGCGGCGGGTTCGGAACGCCGCGCAGCAGCAGCTGGCCGACGATCTGCTGCGTCCACGTCGTGCCGGACTTGTACGACGTGGTGATCACCACGTCGCCGTCGCGCGGCGCGATCGCGTCCCAGCGCGTCGAGTCGAGGTGGTGGTTCTTGTAGATGCGCGTCCGCTGCCAGCCGGTCATGCGACGTCTCCCCGCTGTGTCCGAGATTCGCACACGCGCGCTCCGCCGCATGTCCCCGCAAGCAAAGCGGCCGAGCAGGTGCGCGATCGCAACTACTCGGCCGACTTCTGGGATCTGGAGCGCGAGACGGGGGTCGAACCCGCGACCCTCAGCTTGGGAAGCTGATGCTCTACCAACTGAGCTACTCGCGCGTGGCGGCCAGACTAGCAGAACGACCCCGGCGCGAATAGCAGCTGGCGCGCGGACTACGCCGACACCGCGAGCGGCTGCGCCGGCGTCGCCTCCGGCTTCGCCGCCGCCGGCGCCTTCTTGTTCTTCTTCGCGCTGTCGGCGTCGCTCGCCTCGTCCGCCGCGGACATCGAGTCGGACCCGATCACGATGCGGCCCTTCAGCTTCGCGCCTTCCTCGATCACGATGCCCGGCGTGATCAGATCGCCCTTCACGACGGCCGTGCGCGCGAGCGTGATCTTGCGCCGCGCGGTGATGTCGCCCTCGACCACGCCGGCGATCTGCACCTCGTCGGCCGCGATGCGCGCGAGCACGCGCGCGCCCTCGCCGACGAGGACCGCCTTCTCGCACTCGATCTCGCCCTTCACCACGCCGTCGATGCGCAGGGTCTGGTTGCAGCGCAGCCGGCCCTCGAGCTCGGACGAGGCGTCGACGCTCGTCGACGGCGCGACCGTGCGCGGCGCGGGCGAGGAAGGCGAGGCCGGCATCGCCGGCCGCGAGGCCTCGTCGCCGGCGGTGTCCATTCGCTCCCAGCCCGTCATGAATCCCTTGAGCGCCATGAGTCCCTCCTTTGGCTCGCCGGTTGGATGTGTGGGGCGAGCCGGTTCTCACAGCGCTCGTCGGCGAGTCGACGGGACCTCGGCGTGACAGCGGTCACGCCGACAGCGCCAGACTCAGAAGGGCGGCATGCGGACGGGCGGGCCGGGGATCTGCTCGTCGGACTCGCCGGGGCCGGACGCCCCAGCGGCCGGCGGCTTCGAGGCCGCGCGCGCGAGCACGCGCCAGTAGCCGCGCTCGACGCAGGCATCGTCGAGGACACCGCGCCGGCGCAGCAGCCGGTGCAGCGCGGGCAGCCGGTAGTGCGGGACGGTCATCACCAGGTGGTGCTCGAGGTGGAAGTTCACGCGGTTCGGCGCGATCAGCAGGCGCTCCCACGCGCGCGCGATGGTCGTGCGCGTGCGGCCGCGCGGCTCGGGCGCGTCGGGCGTCAGCGCGTGCTCTGCGATCGAGCGGATGCGCGTGACGAGGGTGTTGGTCGTGAGCCAGGCGCCGACCCACAGCAGGTACAGCCACGGGTGTCCCCACGCGGTCAGCACGGCGAGGAGCACGAGGTTCGTCACCGCGACGCCCACCGCCGCGCGCCGCGCCGCCGGGTTCTGGCGCGCGCGCCGGAAGGTCCGCGCGAACGACGCCTTCGCGAATTTCCAGCCGGTCTGCCCCGATAGATCGCGCCACACCTTGCGCAGCAGGCTCTCGCGCGTGATCGGGAACGGTGTCACGAGGCCGAGGTCCGGATCCTCGCGCGTGCCGGTCTTGGCATGATGCTGGAGGTGATACGGGCGATACGGCGCGATGTCGCTCCACACGGGATAGGCGCAGAGCCAGTTGCCGGCCCAGTCGTTGAGCCGGCGGTCGCGCAGCAAGGTCCGGTGCGCCGCCTCGTGCATCAGCACCGCGAGGCCGAGCTGGCGCGCGCCGATCACGAAGAGCGCGAAGACGACGGTCAGCGGATTCGGCCAGGCCGCGACGAGCGCGAACGCCGAGAAGACGAGCGCCCAGTCGACGCCGATCGAGATCCACGAGCGCAGATCGCTCTGCACGAGCAGCGGCGCGATCTCCTCGCGCGTCAGCGCGGCGCGCCAGTCGGCCTTGACGACGCTGGGGGCGGCAGCCATGAGGTTCTCCGTTGCTAGGCGACCAGAAGATCCGACCGGTCGGCCACGCGCGTGTCGGCGGGCGCGCGCCGGTGCGGGACGTCGTAGCGCGCGAGGAGCCCCGACCAGCAGGTGCGCCCGCGCTTGTCGTAATCGCGCAGCGCGCGCGCCAGGGCGTCGCGCTCGCGCGGGTCGAGGATCTCGGGCGGCAGCACGGGATCCCGTGCGAGGTGCTGGATCGCGCGCCCGCCGACGACGAACGACTCGCGCATCGCGTCGGCGGGGGAGAGATCCGCGAGGCGCGCGCTGCTGGCCTCGAGCTCCGCGAGCGTGCGCCGGTAGGCCGAACGCAGCGCGGGCGCGTCGTACAGCGCACGCGCCTGCGCGTCGGTCTCGGGATCGAGGTCGCGCAGCGCGCACACCAGCGCGCGCGGCGAGAGTCCGAGCGCGAGCAGCTCCTCGCGCAGCGCGGCGCCGCCTTCGCGCAGGTTCGCGGGGCGGACCGCCAGGCCCGGGCGCAGGCGCCGGAAGCCCAGCAGGCGCAGCGCGCGCTCGTGGCGGCGCGCCTGCGGGCCGCGCCGACCGACTCCGGTGTCGTGCACGGCCCACCAGCTGCCGTCCCAGGCGACGCTGCGGCCCTCGAGTCCGCGCCAGCCCTGCACGACGGACTGCACCGGCGCGGCGGCGGCGCCGAGCCGATAGCAGCCGCGCTCGTCGCGCTCGATGCGTCCGGCCGCGAGCAGGCGCGCGAGCGCCACGCGGAGCGTGCCGGGGGCGAGGTCGAAGAGCGCCGCGGCTTCGAGCAGCGCTGCGACCGGCATCGTGCTGCCCTGCGAGAGCGTCCCGAGCAGGTCGAGGATCAGGCTCTTCGGGGTCGGGCCGGCCATCGATCGATATTACGCTCGACGAGACGGGTCCGCTACTGGATGTAACTTACAGAGACCGGCGTGGGAGGCGCAATTGCTGTAATAAGACGGCCCCGCGGGGTCCCTATCTCGTTACCGGGACTGCAGCTCCAGGATCCGGTCGGCGAGCGCCAGCACGCTCGGCGCATCCAGCTCGTCGTGGATCAGCGAGCGGCGCAGGTCGAGCAGCGCGAGGTCGGTCTTCATGCGGCGCAGCGCGAGATCGAAGTCTTCCGGCACGAGTTTCGTGTCCTTCGGCCTGGGGGCGAGGGTGAGGGTGCGCCACATGTTCA
This sequence comes from Myxococcota bacterium, assembly GCA_036274295.1. Classification (GTDB taxonomy): domain Bacteria; phylum Myxococcota_A; class UBA9160; order UBA9160; family SMWR01; genus DASUFZ01. The sequence continues at coordinate 296 of DASUFZ010000047.1, read as the reverse complement.
GCTCCGCGTCGTGTGAGTACACCGCGGCGCCGGGGAGGTGACGGCGGCAGAAAAAGGACGCGCCCCGCACGAGCCGCGTGGGCTCGCCGGGGCGCGTCACCTTCTTGTCGGCCTCCTTGCGGCCGGCGCTGTGTCAGGAGGTCGTGTACGCCGTTTCGCTGTGCTCGGAGAGGTCGAGTCCCTCGTACTCGGCCTCGTCGCTGACGCGCAGCTTGCCGAAGACGGCCCGCAGGACGAGCAGGAGCAGCAGGGTCACGGTCGGCGCGAAGACCGCCGTGAAGAGGATGCTCTTGATC
>DASUFZ010000046.1:0-16030 GCA_036274295.1 Myxococcota bacterium | reverse complement strand
AGCCCGCGCAGCGCGTAGTAGGTGACGTCGATCTCCCACCAGCGGAAGCCCTGGCGGGTGGACGCGCAGTAGTAGTGGTGGTTGTTGTGCCAGCCCTCGCCGAGGGTCAGCAGCGCCATCAGCCAGTTGTTGCGGCTGGTGTCGGAGGTCTGGTAGCGGCGCTTGCCCCAGATGTGACACACGGAGTTGACGCAGTAGGTCGCATGCCAGAGCGCGACGGTCGAGATCACGAAGCCCCACACGAGACCGGAGAAGCCGCCGAGCAGATAGCAGCCGAGCGCCAGCAGGGCCGGCGCCACCACGTGGTACTTGTTGAGCCACACGAGCTCGGGGTACGCGGCGAAGTCGCCGATGCGGTCGATCGGCGTCGCGTCCCAGCGGCGGTCGAAGATCCAGCCCTGGTGCGCGTAGTAGACGCCTTCGCGCGGCGAGTGGGTGTCGCCGGGCTTGTCCGCGTACTTGTGGTGGCCGCGGTGATGGCCCGCCCACCAGAGCGGGCCCTTCTGCGTGGCCGAGCAGGCCAGGAAGGCCAACGCGAACTGGAAGGGGCGGCTGGTCTTGTAGGTCTTGTGCGCGAAGTAGCGGTGGTAGCCGCCCGTGATGCCGAACATGCGCAGCCAGAAGGTCGCGAGGAAGAGCGCGATGTTGGCCGCCGAGACGCCCGTGACGAATGCCAGCAGGCAGGCCGCGTGCAGGCCCCAGTAGACGAGGGTCGGCAGCCACTCGTGGCGGCCCCAGAAGCCCTCCACGGCGGAGAGCACGCCGCCGCCCTCCTGCGGTGCGGAAGCGGTCTCGGACAGGACGGGCTGCGGCTGCGCCAAGGAATTCTCCAGTGCGGGGGGGAGGCGGGCGGAAGCTAGGCGCGGGTTCGGAACGGCGCAGCCAAGCGCCTGTGAAACTTCCGTAAAACCCCGTGTGCACCTTGGCCGGCGCGCGCGTAAGCTCGCGCGCCGTGTCGCGCCTGACCCCCGCCGAATCACACGCCTGGCGTGAGGACGGATTCTTCGCGCGCGCGTCGATCTTCACGCCGCTCGAGGTCGCGCGCATGCAGGCGGCAGCCGAGCGCGTCGTCGCGCAGGCGCAGGCGGCCGTGCAGCGCGGCGGCGAGTCCTACGCGGTGGACGGGAACCGCTACTTCGAGGCCGGCGGCTCCACCATCCAGTTCGAGCACCGGCCGGGCTCCCAGACCGTGCGCGTGATCGAGCCGTTCCATCACCTGGATCCGATCTTCGACGCGCTGATCGACGACCCGCGCATCGGCGAGCCGATGCGCGACCTGATCGGCGAGGAGCGCATCGCGCTCTTCACCGACAAGCTGAACCTGAAGCGGCCGCGCGAGGGCTCGCGCTTCCTGTGGCACCAGGATTCGCCGTACTGGGCGCACTTCTGCCGTCATCTCGATCAGCTGCCGAACGTCATGATCGCGCTCGACGACGCGGGCGTGCACAACGGCTGCTTCCGCGTGATCCGCGGCAGCCACCGGCGCGGCATGCTGCCGGGACGCCAGAACGAGGGCGTGCTCGGCCCGCTCTTCACGGATCCGAAGTGCTTCGACGAGGCGGCGCAGGTGCCCGCCGTCGTGCCCGCCGGCAGCGCCGTCTTCTTCAGCCCGCACACCGTGCACGGCTCCGAGCCGAACCACTCGGACGCGTTGCGCCGCGCGATCGTCCTCACCTACCAGCCGGGCGGCCACCGCATGTTCAAGGTGGACGCGAAGCGGGAGATCGCCCAGAGCTAGCCGCGCTCGCGCGGCAAGCGGCGGAGCCCTACGCGGTATGACCCGCCATCGCGCAGGCACGCGGAGCCGCGCGCAGCGAGGCGCAGCCGAGCGGAGAAACGTGGAACTAGGGCTTGTAGGGCGGGTTCGCCGCCAGGGTCCGCACGTAGGCGACCACGTCGACGATCTGGGCGTCGCTGAGCGAGCCGCCCCACGGCGCCATCAACGGCGACTTGCCCACCGACGGACCGCCCAGCTTGATCACCTTGAAGATGAACTCGTCCGTGAGCGGGTTCATGATGGTGCCGTCGCAGTGCTTCGCCGGCTTCGGATTCAAGGTCGCGGCGAGCGGGCCGTCGCCGCAGCCCTTCGGACCGTGACAGCTCGCGCAGTTCGTCGCGTACACCGCACCTCCCTTCGAAGCATCGCCGTGTCCGAGGTTCGCGGGCACGGCGCCGCTCGGAGCCGCCGCCGCCGGCGGCGCGGGAGTGGGCGCGGGTACGGCGGGCGCCTTCGGCGCGGGCGCTTCGGGCGGAGCCGCCGGGGCGGGACGATTCTCGCCGGGCCCGCAGGCGAGCAGGAAGAGGCCGAGAGAGAGCGCGAAAGCGCGCGTCGTGCGGACTAGCTCCTGCATCTTCGCTCTCCTTCTTCGAAGGCGCGCCGCAGCTCGTCGTAGCTGCGTGTCACCGGGAACTGCGGGAACTCGCGGATGACGTTGTCCGGTGGCTTGAACAGGATGCCGAAATCCGCGGCGCCGAGCATCGCCGTGTCGTTGTAGGAATCACCCGCCGCGATCACCTTGAATGCGAGCTGGTGCAACGACTCGACCGTGCGGCGCTTCTGATCGGGCAGGCGGATGTGGTAGTCGACGACCCTGCCCTCGGCGTCGACGCCGAGCCGGTGACAGAAGAGCGTCGGGTTGCCGAGCTGGCGCATCAGCGGCGCGGCGAACTCGTAGAACGTGTCGGAGAGGATCAGCAGCGGCGCGCGCTCGCGCAGCCACGCAAGGAACTCGGGCGCGCCCGGCAGCGGCGCCATCGATGCGATCACCTGCTGGATGTCCGCGAGGCGCAGGCCCCGCTCGGCGAGGATGCCGAGCCGGTACTTCATCAGCTTGTCGTAGTCCGGCTCGTCGCGCGTGGTGATGCGCAGCGCCTCGATGCCCGTGCGCTCCGCCACGTTGATCCAGATCTCGGGAACGAGGACCCCTTCGAGGTCGAGACAGGCGACGTGCAAGGCGGCTCCCGATCGCGGTGGGCCGTCTTCTTAGCAGAAGTCCACACAAGGCCGTGAAACTGTGCGGCTCCGGGTCCGTCGGGTACGCTGCGAACGTGCGAAATCCCCCCCGTCCTCTCGAGGGGCCCGCGCGCGCGGCGCTGGCTTGTCTCGCGCTCGCCGTGGCGGCGTTCTGCGCCGCTTGCAGCGACAGCGGCGACGCCTCCACGCCTGCGGAGAAGCCCGTCCGGGTCGAGGTGATGAGCATCTCGCCCGCGCCCTTCGTGGACACCGCGGTCTTCAGCGGCCAGCTCGACGCCGAGCACTCGGTCGAGGTCCAGCCCGAGATCGACGGCATCGTCGAGTCGATCGAATTCGCGCAGGGCCAGCACGTCGACGCGGGCCAGGTGCTCTTCCGCTTACGCAGCCGCGAGCAGGAGGCGCTGCTGCGCGAGGCCGAGGCGAACCGCAACCTGGCGCGCGAGCGCTGGGACCGCTCCGAGCAGCTGCTCTCGCGCGAGGCCTCGTCGATCGAGCAGCGCGACGTCGCCAAGGCGGAGTACGAGATCGCCGAGGCGCGCGTCGAGATCGCGCGCCTGGCGTTCGACCGCACGCGCATCCGCGCGCCCTTCCGCGGCGTCCTCGGCGAGCGCAAGGTCGATCTCGGCCAGCGCGTCGAGAAGAAGACCCAGCTCGTGCGCATCGACGCGGTCGAGCGCCTCCAGGTCACGTTCGGCATCAGCGACGAGGGGCTGCCGCACGCGAAGCCCGGCATGAAGGTCGAGGCGTGGGTGCGCCCGTATCCCGGCGAGAAGTTTCCCGGCGAGGTCTTCTACGTCGCGCCGACGCTCGACCCGCGCAACCGACGCATCTTCGTGAAGGCCTGGATCGACAACCGCGACCACCGGCTCGCGCCGGGCCTGTTCGCGAACGTCGACCTGGAGGTGCGCCGCGTCGAGCAGGCGATGGTCGTGCCCGAGTCCGCGATCGCCCTCGACGAGCAGGGCCCCTACGTGTGGAAGGTGGACGACGAGGACCGCGTCTCGCGCCAGCCCGTCGAGATCGGCGTGCGCGAGCGCGGCATCGTGGAGATCGTGCAGGGGCTGCCGCCGGGCTCGCGCATCGTGTCCGCCGGCACCCACAAGGTCGCGGAAGGCATGCACGTCGAGATCTCGACGGAGCCGCTGGTCGAGCGCGCGCGCACCACGCCGCCCGAAGGAGCCCTCATCGGGGAGGGCACGTGAGGATCTCGCAGGTCTGCATCGACCGGCCCGTGCTGGCGTCGGTGATGTCGATCGTGATCGTGCTCTTCGGGTTGATCTCCGTCACGCGCCTGCAGAACCGCGAGCTGCCCGACATCGACCCGCCCGAGGTTTCGATCACGACGGTCTTCCCGGGCGCGGCCCCGGAGGTGGTGGAGACCTCGGTCACCGACGTGCTCGAGGACGAGGTCAACGGCATCCCCGGCGTGAAGCACGTGACCTCGATCAGCCGCGAGCAGGTCTCGCTGATCACGATCGAGTTCGAGCTCTCCGAGGACGTCGAGCAGGCGGCCAACGACGTGCGCGACCGCGTCGCGCGCGCGCGCCAGGACCTGCCCGAGGAGATCGACGACCCGATCGTCGCCAAGCGCGACGCCGATGCGAACGCCGACGTCTGGCTCGCGCTCTACGGCGAGCGCTACGACCAGGTCGAGCTGACGCAGCTCGCGGAGACGAAGATCGTCGACCGCCTGAACAAGCTGCCGGGCGTGGCCACCGTGATCATCGCGGGCGAGCGCCGCTACTCGATGCGCTTGTGGGTCGACAATCGCGTGCTCGGCTCGTTCGGCCTCACCATCAGCGACGTGGCCGCCGCGCTCGGGCGCGAGAACGTGGACATCCCGTCGGGCCGCGTGGAGTCCGAGAACACGGAGTTCACGGTGCGCAGCCTCGGCGAGCTGCGCACCGCCCACGATTTCGAGGACATGATCATCGGCTCCTACAGCGGATCGCTCGTGCGCCTGCGCGACGTCGCGCGCGTCGAGGTCGGCGCCGAGGACGTGCGCAAGATCGTCCGCTACAACGGCGCGCCGGCCGTCGGCCTCGGCGTGGTGAAGCAATCGAAGGCGAACACCATCGACGTCGCTACCGCGGTGCGCGGCGAGGTCGGCGCGCTGCGCGCCGAGCTGCCGCCGGGCGTGAACCTCGAGCTCGCCTTCGACGCCTCGACCTTCATCCGCGAGTCGATCCGCGACGTCTCCCGCACGATCTTCGAGGCGGCCATCCTGGTCGTGCTCGTCATCTATCTCTTCCTGCGCAGCGTGCGCGCGACCCTGATCCCCGCCGTCGCCATCCCCGTCTCGGTGCTCGGCGCCTTCGCGTTCCTCTACTTCGCGGGCTTCACGATCAACACCCTGACCCTGATGGGCGTCACCCTGGCGATCGGCCTCGTGGTCGACGACGCCATCGTCGTGCTCGAGAACATCACGCGCTGGGTGGAGAACGGCGCGCCGCGCCTGGAGGCGGCGCGGCGCGGCATGCAGGAGATCTCCTTCGCGGTGATCGCGGCGACGGTCTCGTCGGTCGCGGTGTTCCTGCCGCTCACCTTCCTCTCGGATACGACGGGCCGGCTCTTCCGCGAGTTCGCGGTGACGGTCGCCGCCGCGCTCACCGTCTCGGGCTTCGTGGCCGTCACGCTCTCGCCCGCGCTCTGCGCCATGATCGTCCAGCGCGGCGAGGCGGAGAGCGGCATCAAGGCCATCTTCGCGCGCTTCTTCGACCGCCTGAACGCGGGCTACGCGTCGACTCTGGCGGCCGTGATGCACCGTCCCGCACGCGCGGTCGTCTTCGCCGTCGTGTGGGTGCTCGCGGGCGCGCTGCTCCTCCAGGTCCTCGACGAGGAGCTGGTGCCGACCAGCGACCGCGGCTTCGTGATGGTCTGGACCCAGGCGCCCGAGGGCTCGACGATCGAGTACATGGACAAGTACCAGCACCAGACCGAGCAGCTGCTGCTGAACACGCCCGAAGTCGAGCGCGCCTTCTCGATCATCGCGCTCGGCCTCGGCACGCCGGGACTCGTGAACCAGGGCCTCGTCTTCGCGCCGCTGCGCGATCCGAAGCTCCGCGAGCGCTCGCAGACCCAGGTGGCGAAGGCGCTCGGCGACGACCTCGAGGCGATCGCCGGCATCAAGGCCTACGCGCACGAGCCGTCGCCGCTGCGCGGCTTCAACTCGGCCAGCGTCGACATCCGCATCGTCGGCCCCGATTTGCAGAAGCTCTCGAAGCTGGGCCGCGAGCTCGAGCGGCGCGTGCAGGCGATCCCCGGCTACGGCGTCACCGACGTCGACCTGTATCTGAACAAGCCGCAGCTCGAGGTCGCGATCGACCGCGAGCGCGCCAGCGATCTCGGCCTCTCGGTGCGCTCCATCGCGGAGACCCTCCGCGTGCTGCTCGGCGGCGAGGACCTCTCGACCTTCAAGCTCATGGGCGAGACCTACGACGTGATGGCGCAGCTCGGCCGCGGCGAGCGCAACGACCCGCGCGACCTGCTCGAGCTCTTCGTGCGCAATCCGCATGGCGAGCTGATCTCGCTCTCGAGCGTCGTGAACGTGCGCGAGACGGTGGCGCCCCGCGAGATCAACCACTACGACCGCGAGCGCAACGTGCGCTTCACGGTGATCCCGGAGAAGCACGCGCAGGGCACGGCGATCCGGCAGGTCGCGGACATCGCGCACTCGCTGCTGCCGCCCGACGGCGGCTACGAGGTGCGCATCGCCGGCGAGTCGGAGAGCTTCATCGAGTCCGGCAACGCGCTGGCCTTCGCCTACGCGCTCGCGATCCTGATCGTCTACCTGGTGCTGGCGGCGCAGTTCGAGAGCTTCGTCCACCCGGTGACCATCCTCGTCGCCGTCGCGCTCTCCTTCACGGGCGCGCTGCTGGCGCTGGCGGCCGTGTCGGTGCTCCACCGCTACGAGCTGGTGCACGTGGTCGGCACCCTCAATCTCTACTCGAAGATCGGGCTCGTGATGCTCGTCGGCCTGGTGACGAAGAACTCGATCCTGATCGTCGAGTTCGCGAACCAGCTGCGCGAGCGCGGCCAGGACCTCACGAGCGCGACCCTCGAGGCCGCGCGCGTGCGCTTCCGCCCGATCCTGATGACGGCGCTCGCCACCATGGTCGGCATCATCCCGATCGCCCTCGGCCAGGGCGCGGGCGGCGACTCGCGCGCGCCGCTCGGCATCGCCGTCCTCGGCGGCATGTTCTTCTCGACGATCCTGACCTTCTACATCGTGCCCGCGACGTACTTCGTGATCGAGCGCGCGCGCGAGCGCCGCGGCGAGCGCGCCCACCTGCCCCATGCAGTGCCGGTGGCGGGCGGTCGATAAGCCCGCGCGTGTCGGCCATGTGGCTCGTGGCGCTCCTGCTCGGAGTGGTGGAGGGACTCACCGAGTTCCTCCCGATCTCCTCGACCGGCCACCTGATCCTCACGTCGGAGCTGCTCGACTTCCACGGCAAGCGCGCCGAGGCCTTCGAGATCTTCATCCAGGGAGGCGCGATCCTCGCAGTGCTCGTCGAGTACCGCGCGCGCTTCACGCAGCTCGCGCAGGGTCTGCCGCGCAGCCCCGAGGCGCGCGCCTTCGCCGTGCGGCTGGCGCTGGCGTTCCTGCCGGCCGCGGCGATCGGCTTCCTGGCCCACGACTTCATCTCGGACCGGCTCTTCTCGCCGCGGACGGTGGCGTTCGCCTTGATCGGGGGCGCGCTGCTGATCCTGCTGGTGGAGCGCATGCCGCTGAAGGTCCGCACGACGTCCACCGACGCGATGACGTGGCACCAGGCGCTCGGCATCGGCGCGGCGCAGTGCCTGGCGCTCTGGCCCGGCTTCTCGCGCTCCGCGGCGACGATCCTCGGCGGGCTCGGCATGGGCCTCGACCGCAGGAGCGCCACCGAGTTCTCGTTCTTCCTGGCGGTGCCGACGATCGTCGCGGCGAGCGGCTACGGACTGCTGAAGAACGCCTCGCAGCTCGAGGCGGGCGACGCCGTCTGGCTCGGCGTGGCGACGCTCGTGTCCTTCGCGGTCGCGTGGGCGACGATCCGCTGGCTGCTCCGCTACGTCGCGACCCACGATTTCCGCGTGTTCGCGTACTACCGCCTCGCGTTAGGAGTGATCGTGCTCGCGACTCTGCACTGAGCCTATCGAGCACAAGTAGGGCGCTCGTTCCACAGGTGACCTGCGGAGCCTTGGGGATATGGCGCGAAGCGCCGCAAGCGGCCGAAGGCCGCGCGCAGCGAGCCGAAGGCGAGCGGAGCTACGGCTCCAGGATCGGGTGCAGATTCTGCGCGGGGATCGTCTCGCGCAGCTTCTTCAGCGCCCGCGCCTCGAGCTGCCGCACGCGCTCGCGCGAGAGACCGAGCGACTGCCCGATCTGCTCGAGCGTGTGCTCCTCCTCGCCGCCGAGGCCGTAGCGCAGCCGCAGGATCAGCTGCTCGCGGGCCGTCAGCGCGGCGATCAGGTAGCCGACGCCCGAGCGCATGCGCTCGCCGTCGAGCCCGTTGTCGGGCGCCGAGCTGGTCGGATCCGCCACGAAGTCCTCGAGGCGCTTCTCCGTGCCGGCCACCGACGACTCGAGCGAGATCGCCTCCCGCGAGAGCAGGTCGAGCGCCTCGAGCGAGGGCGTATCGGTGCCGAGCTCCGGGGCGAGCTCCGCCGCGGTGGGCTCGCGCCCGAGCTTGCCGGTCAGCTCGGCGCGCACGCGCTGGCTGCGCTGCAGCCGGTCGTGCACGTGGCTCGGCAGCCGGATGGTGCGCGAGTGATTCTGGATCGCGCGCACCAGCGCCTGCCGGATCCACCAGACGGCGTAGGTCGAGAACTTGAAGCCGCGGCGGTGGTCGAACTTCTCCACCGCGCGAATCAGGCCGAGGTTGCCCTCCTGGATCAGGTCCGGGAAGGAGAGGCCGAGATTCCGGTAGTCCTTCGCGATCGCCACCACGAGCTTGAGGTTGTGCTCGATGAAGCGGTTCTTCTCGCGGCTCATGCGCTCGTGCGCATTCTCGATGCGGTCCGCCCAGTCGAGCAGCGCCTGGCGCGGCATCTCCGCACGCGCCTCGAGCTCGCGGTAGCGCTTGGTGCCGCGGCGCGCGCGGCGCAGGTCGTCCGCGAGCTTGCGCACCATCTGGCGCATCTCGGCGAGCACGACGAGCGAGAGCTGTGCGGCCTGCATCTCCTTCGAGACGCGCGCCTCGAGCTTTCGCAGCTCCTTCTCCTCGCCCTTCTCGATGGCCTCGTCGCGCTGGACCAGCACGCCGCGCAGGCGCTTGACCGCGCGCTCGACGCGCGCGGCGATCTCGCCGGTCTCCTCGTCGCCGACGGACTCCGACAGCTTGGCGCCCGTGTGCGAGAGGGCGCGCAGCTCGTCCCAGCGGCGCACGACGTGCCGCGCGCAGGCGGGCACGGCGTAGAGGCACTCGCGCAATTCCTGCGTGGCGGACTCGAGCTCCTTGGCGAGGACGACTTCCTCCTCGCGGCGGAGGGTTCGCGTGCCGCCGATCTCCTGGAAGTAGGACTCGAGCGGGCGCCGTTCGCGTCCGGGATCGAGGTCCTCTGCGGCGGAAGCGCGGGTCGCTCCGCTGGCTCGGCTTGTATCGGCGCTCACTCTCTTTCCTTCTTCCGACTTCACGTCGCATCCCTCGATGCCACGGTGCACTTCCGGCGACCAAGCTCGGATACCGCCCGGGCTCTCTGGGTTTCGAATGACTTGTGCATGATGCTGGCCCCCGCTCTCGCTCGGAGGAGCCACCAACCGGGACCGGTTATCGCGTGGTGATCGCGTACGACCGGGTCGTTTGCGAAGCGCGGCGGGTTGGTGGTCGAGCCGATGATGGTGAGTGGTCGGGGGGGGCGCCCAAGCAGCCCGGCATGTTGCCCGATCACACCCCGAAAAGCCAGCAAGATTTGTTTGCTCCTTCCTCCATTCGTCGTCTCAGCCATGCGCAAAGAATGGGGCGAATCACACACTCTGATCTATCGGTCACGGGACCACCCCCCAGAAGAGGTGTTGCCGTGGACCCCGACGCTGGACTCATAATGAATGGAGAGGCTTGCAGCGGGGTCCGAATCTCATCCTCTCGCGCGAAGCGCCAGACTTTCTTCCTGGAACCTCCGGCCGGCCCCGAGCCTCTGGAACACGTATGACGAGCATGGACCCGATCGTGAGACGCCCCGAGGGGCAAGAGCTGCTCGAGCGCGATCCCGCCAACGACGAGAAGCGCAGCCGCATCCTTCGGGCTGCGCTGGAGGTCTGTGCGCAGAGCGGTGTCGCCGCCGCGCGCATGGAGGAGATCGCGGCGCGCGCCGAGGTCTCGAAGGGGACCTTGTACCGCTTCTTCGAGAGCAAGGAGGATCTCCTGCTCGCGACGATCCTCGCCTCGTATGTCGAGGGCCGGCGCCACGTCGACGCCGAGAAGGAGACCGCGCGCGATCCGCGCGAGGCGATCGCGCGACTGTGCAGCGGCCTCACCGACGTGCTCGTGCAGGTCGGCGCGTATGCGCGCGTGCACTACCAGGCCTGGGGGATCGTGGCGGGCACGCCGGCATCGGAAGCGAAGCTGCTCGAGTTCCTGCGCACCTTCCACGCCGATCGCAACAAGGAGATCGAAGAGCTCGTGCGCGCCGGCCAGGAGATGCGCGTCTTCCGGCCGGACGTCGCGCCGACCGTCGTCGCCGACGCGATCACCGCGCTCCTCTCCGGCTTCATCTACCGCGCGACCTTCGATCCGCGCGCCGCGTCGCGCGAGGCGCTGCGCGCGTGCTTCGACACGTGCGTGCGAGGCTTCCTCGAGCTGCCTGCGCCGCCGGCGGAGACGCCGACCCGGAGCTGATCCCCGCCCGAGTCGCAGCGAGGCGCGGTGACATCCGGCAGAATCCGCCCCCGATGTCGCCGCCGCGAGCCCGTACACCGCGCGTAGCGCCCTTCACGGAGAAGAGCTTCTACCTGACGGAGTTCCGCGATCGCACCCTCGCGATCGCGGCGCCCGCGCGCGCCATCGCCTCGTGGGCGCCGCTCGAGCCCGTGCTGAAGGAGCTCGAGGCGAACCGCACCGACATCCTGATCTTCTGCGACGACGCGAAGGCGCTCGCGCGCCTGCCCGGCGTGCGCGTGCTGCCGGTGCCGGATCTGCGCCTCGAGGGCGTCGTCTGGCGCGCGCTGCGCGGGACGCCGCGCGTCGGGCTGGCGGTGGAGGGCGTCGCGTCCTTCCCCGCGGCCGTCCGCGAGATCGCGGTACGCCTGCGCGTGTCGAAGCTCGTGTGGCTCGACCGCGCGGGCGGACTGCAGGAGAAGCCCGGCGAGAAGCATTCGTTCGTCGACCTCGACGAGCTCTCCGCGCTCGTCGCGGCGGGGCTCCCGGGCGAGTCGCCCGAGCGGCTGGCGCTCGTGCGCGAGGTCGAGCGCGCGCTGCGCGACGGGATCGGCGCGGTGAATCTCTGCACCACCGAGGGCCTCGCCGACGAGCTCTTCACCTACGCGGGCTCGGGGACGCTCTTCACGCGCGAGCGCTACGTCGACGTGCGCCCGCTCGGCATCGACGACTTCGACGCGGCGGACGACCTGATCGCGCGCGGCGTGGCCGAGGGCTACCTGGCGACGCGCTCCTCGGAGCAGCTCGACGAGATCTTCGCCTGTGGCGTCGGCGCCTTCGTCGAGGGCCGGCACCTCGCGGGAATCGGCGCGCTGCTGCCGTATCCGTCGCAGCACGCCGGCGAGATCGCGTCGCTCTACACCCTCACCCGCTTCCTCGGCGAGGGCATCGGCAGCCACCTGATCGCGGCGCTCTGCGCACGCGCGCGCGCGCAGGGGCACGCCTACGTCTTCGCCTGCACGACGACCGAGCGCGTCGCCGGCTTCTTCGAGCGCCACGGCTTCCGCCGGGTCAGCCCGGACGAGGTGCCGGCGGAGAAGTGGCGCGACTACGACCGTCGCCGCCGTCCGCTCGTGCGCTGCCTGCGGCGAGAGCTCGGCTAGGAGCCCGACCCCGCGCGTAGAGCAAGTAGCGCGCGCCGCGCCCGCTCGTGCTCCGGGTCGATCTCGAGCGCGCGCCGATAGGCGCGCTCCGCCGCTTCCCGCTCGCCGAGACGCTCGAGCACGTCGCCGAGGCGCGCGTGCGCGTCGGCGGTGCCGGGGAACTCCTCGGCGAACGCGCGCGCGATCGGCAGCGCCTCGCGCTCGGCGCCGACCCGCAGCAGCTCGACGATGCGCGTCGTCTGGAGATTCCGGAGCGCGGTGCGGAGCCGCGCGCTGCGCGGCGCGACCTCCAGCCCGCGGCGCAGCTCGGCCTCGGCGTCGGCCTGGGCGGCCTCCACCCGCGCGAACGCCGCGCGCGCGCCGGCCTCGTCGCCTGCGGCAGCGAGAGCGGCCGCTCGCTCGCGCTCGGCCTTCGCGCGCATGCGGTGCGCCTGCGCGAGGTTGAAGTGGCTGATGACCGGATCTTCCTGAATGACCGGGAGATGCGTCGCGCCGAGCATGACGATGAGGGCCGCGACGAGCGCCGCGGCGCGCGCGCGCGGCATGCGGCGGAGCAGGGCGGGTCCCTGCACGAGCGCCAGCGCGGCGAAGGCGATCACGACGGGGACGAGCGGCAGGCGCAGGCGCGAGAGGATGAAGAAGGGGAGCAGTCCCGCGGCGTAGACCGCGAAGAAGGCGATCAGCGGCTGCGCCTCGCGCCGTCGCCAGGCGAGCGCGAAGCCGGCGAGCGCCAGCGGCAGCAGCGCGCCCCAGCCCGGCAGCGGCCAGCGCAGGAAGCCCGACACGTGGTTCGCGAAGAACTCGTAGCTCTCGTTGTCGGCGACCTCGTGCGCGTTCGCGAACACGACCAGCTTGCGCGCCAGGTGACGCGCGAAGTGCGCGGGGTCCGCCGCGATCTCGTCGAGCCCGCGGCGCATCCAGTAGCGCGACACCTCGCTCGGCCGCAGCTCGCGGCCGACCTCGCGCTCCGCCTCGCGGCGGAAGTCCTCCTCCTCGTAGCGCGGGTCGGCGCGCAGGAAGGGCGGGGCGACGAAGATGCCGCTCGCGTTGCCGCGGAAGTTCCCGATGTAGAAGTTCTGGCCGCCCTGGCTGTTCAGCAGCACGAAGTCGCCGCCGACGATCGTGTTGCGGAGCGCCACCGGGCCGACCGCCGCGGCGACACCGGCGAGCGCGAGCGCGGCGGCCGCCCCGCGCGCTCGTGTCTGCGCCGCAGGCGCGCGCCACGCGAAGAAGGCGAGCACCGGCGCGAAGAGCAGCGCGTTCGGGCGCAGCAGGCAGCCGAGCCCGAGCAGGAAGCCGGGAGCGAGCCAGCGCCACGGCGATCCGCCGCGCGATGCGCGCGCCACGAGCAGCAGCGCCGTCGAGAACACGAACACCGCCAGCGTGCCCTTCAGCAGCAGCGCCTCGAAGAAGAAGAACACCTGATAGACGGCGGCCAGCACGCCGGCGACGAGGCCCGCCGCGTCGCCCCCGATCTCTCGCGCGAGCGCCGCGATCACGACGACGCTCGCGGCGCCGAGCAGCGCCTGCGCGATCAGCACGCCGAGCGTGTCCGGTCCGAAGAGCGCGTAGAGACCGGCGAGGAAGAACGGGTAGAGCGGGTCCTGGTAGTAGACGCGCGTGCCCTGCCAGTCGCCGGCGAGGATGGAGAGCGCCCAGTCGTGATAGGCGAGGCAGTCGAGGACCGGGTAGCGCACGGCGGCGTGCGGCCAGACCGAGCGCACGTAGAGGATGCGGGCCGCCGCGGCGACGGCGAAGAGCGACAGCGCGACGAGCGCGGTCCGCCGCATGCCCGGTTTCATCGCCGCACGATAGCCGTCGGCTACTCGGGCGCGCGCAAGGAGGCCGACACCAGTCGGCCGACGCGCAGCGAGGCGGAGCCGAGCGAAGGGCCGGAATGCCCGAGCGCGAGCGATCAGCGAGCGCGAAGGCCCGGCAAGGTGGTGCGCAAGTCGTAGAGCCAGATCGAACCGAGCCGCGCCACCGGCGCGCGCTCGCGCAGCCAGCGCACGTGGTCCGGCGCGACCGGCACGAGGCTTCCGTCCGGCGCGGTGACGGGATACGAGAAGCCGGCCAGGTACGAGACGCTCACGGCAAGCACGCCGTCGACCGGCCCGGGCGGCAGCGGCTCGGTGCGAAGCCCGTAGAGACGCGGGTCGACGTGGCCGAAGTAGAGCAGCCGGATGGGCTCGCGGATGCCGCGCGCCTCGAGCGCGGCGGGCAGGCGGTAGAGGTCCTGCCCCCAGTCGAGATTCGAGTCGAGCAGCCAGCGGTGTCCGCGAGAAGGACCGCCCGAGAGCGGGTTGAAGTAGGCGAGGTGGGCCGGGTGCACGACGAGCGCGGTGCCCGCGTAGTAGGTGAGCACGAGCCCGGCGGCCCACGCGCTCACGCGGCCGGGGGCGGCGAAGAGCGCGCCGAGCAGCAGATACAGAAGAGGAAAGATGGGGAGCAGGTAGCGGAGCCCGATGTTGAGGCGATTCAGGAACGTCATCGCGAACGCGACGGCCGCGAGCGGCGCGAGCAGCGACACCATCTCGCGACGCGCGAGCCGGTGGCGCGCCAGGAAGAAGGACACGAGCAGCATCGCGACGAAGGGCTCGGGCGTCTTCACGAGGAGCGCGACGGCCTCGTAGTACCACCAGCCCTCGCGCGACCAGGTCCCGCGCAGATACGACGGGAACTCGCCGTGCTCGGTATCGCGCATGACGGCGTCGTAGCCGCGCACGTAGTCGCCGGGCAGCGGCACGGGCAGCCAGCCCGGCAGCCGCGCCTGGAGGCCCTGCGCGAGATCCGAGCCGAAGCGGAAGTCGCCGAGCCGCTCGCCGCTGCCCTGGAGGCCCATGCCGAGATTGACGGCGAGGAGGGCCGCGAGGAGGAGAAGGGCGAAGTCGGCGGCGCCGCGCCGCCGGGACGGCCAGCGCGCGTAGAGCGCCAGCAGCGCGAAGGCCGGCAGCAGCAGCACCGCCGTGAACTTGACGAGCAGCGCCGTGCCCCAGATCGCGCCGGCGGCGAGCCAGCGCGTCCAACGCGGCAACAGCACCGCGCGGCGGACGGCGAAGGCGCTCGCCAGCACGCCGAGCGCGCACGCCATGTCGAGCGTCGCCAGGTGGCCGTGCGCGAGCACGGTCGGGCAGAGCAGGAAGAGCGACGTGGCGACCGCCGCGCCGCGCACGCCGAAGAGCGCGCGTCCCCACGCGAAGAGCAGCGCCGCCGTGGCGAGCGTGAGCGCCACGACCACGGCGCGCGCCGCGAAGAAGATGTCGAAGTAGCGGGCAGCGTTCGCCTCCATGAAACGGTGCCCGTAGTGCCACGGTCCCCAGGCGAAGGGGTTCTCGTGCGGCGGCGGCACGACGACGTCGCCGGTGAGCGTGCCCGGCAGCGCGAGCAGGATCTTCGCGAGCGGCGGGTTCTTGCTGTGGACGTCGAAGCGACCCGTCGCGAGGTGCGCGTAGCCGGCCGGCACGTGCGCGAACTCGTCGATCGTCGGCGTCTCGCGGCGCGCGGCGTCGAGCGCGAGCGCGCTGAACAGCAAGGCGGCCGCGAGCGGCAGCGCGAGCCAACGACGCGACCCATCCATGCGCGCCGAGCCTACCCGCTCGGGTGAGCGAGTCGGGAGGGGGCGGCCTTCGCGCCGCCCCCTCCACAGATCCGTGCCGGAGGGGGTCTGTAAGCCGGGTCCTGTCCCGCCGTCCGGTTGCCCCGACGGCGGTGAGGATCATTCATCTAGGCGGCACATTGCTGTGCCGCTCGAGCGCTCTGACCCGCGCGCTGGCGCCCGAAGGCACTTCGGACGAGCCGCCCTCGACAGCGCGCCTATTCGAGCTTGCTCCGGGAGGGGCTTGCCCCGCCGCCGGTCACCCGGCTGTCGCGCGTGGGCTCTTACCCCACGATTTCAACCTTGCCTGTGCCTCCTCGCCGCGCGCCTCTCAGCGTGCGGCGGATCGACGGCCATCGGCGGTGTGGTTTCTGTTGCGCTTTCCCTCGGGTCGCCCCGGGTCGCCGTTAGCGACCTCCCTGCCCTGTGGAGCCCGGACTTTCCTCCCGCGAACGGTGTGTGTCCGCCGGCGATCCTCCGACCACCTCCGGCAGGCGGAACCTTA
>DASUFZ010000045.1:0-7749 GCA_036274295.1 Myxococcota bacterium | reverse complement strand
GCGACGCCGCCCCAGACGCCGCCCGCCAGCGCGAGCTGATCGGTGCGCACCTGGAGCGACCACTCGAGGAACACGGGGAGCAGGCCTAGCAACGCGACGCCGAGGCCGACGTCGTGCAGGCGGCGCTCGCTGCCGCGCAGCAGCTCCGCCAGCAGGGCCGCGATGCCGGTGAGGTACACGAGCGTGACGCCCAGCCAGAGGGTGCGGGCCGCGCGGCCCGTGGCGATCTCGTCCTGACAGGCCGCGACGAGGGGCGAGAGGACGAGCTGCGTCAGCCCGGGCCGGCCGCCGCTGCGGAAGATCCCGTCGCGCGCGCTCTGCGTGATCGACTGGAAGAGCACGAGCTCGTCCCAGTTGAAGGCGACGCGGCGCAGCGCCGTCAGGCGCAGCGCGACGAACGCGAGCAGCGCGAGCGCGCCGAGCGCGAGGACGAGCAGGCGGGTCTGGCGGGAGCGCACCGCTCCGCGTCATCGGCCGGGGCGCGGCGCGCCTTTAGGCGCGCGGGATGCGCATCGCTGAGCGGAGCCTTACTGATGGATGACGAAGGAGCCGAGCATCTCGCTCGGTCCGAGCTCGGCCCGCTCGACCGACCAGCCCGCCGGCACGAAGGCGCGCACCTGGATGCTCGGAAGGCTCTGGAGCCAGCCGACCCAGGGCTCCGCGCGCGTGGTCAGCACGACGTCGCCGCCCTCGCTGCGGGCGTCGAAGTGGACGCCGCTCGCGCCGACGCCGCGGGCGCGCGCCTCGAGGCGGACCTCGTCGCCCTCGACCTGCACCACCTGCACCTGGCCGTAGTCGAGCGCGAGGCGCAGGCGGCCGCTCTCCGCGGCCGGGAAGGAGGTCTGGAGCTCGTCGGCCTTCGCGCCGAGCGCGACGGCGAGCGTGATCCCGAGCAGGAAGCTCACGATCAGGATCCAGCGGTTGACGTCCGGTGCATGAGTCATGGCGATGCGCGCGACACCAGCAAGCGGCGTGCCAGCGCGAGAGGTCTTCTCACGAGCCGGCAAGCATGACGGCTATGCGTCTGCAGCGGCGGAGATGCAGAGCCGTCACCGCTTCGCTGCACCCACGACCTCGAGGCGCGCCATAGGAAGTTGCATGTGCCGCAGGAGGCGGCAGAGCGCGCGGAGCCCCTCGAGTATCCTCCCGCGCCATGTGGATCTGGATCGTCGCCGCGCTCGTCGGCTATGCGCTCGTGCGGGTCTTCGCCGGCTATCCGGCGGCGGCCCAGCCGGCGCAGGCGCTGCGACGGCGCGAGCTGGCGCTGGTGGCCGCGGTCTCGGATGCGCTCTTCCCGCCCGGCGGCGCCGTGCCGGAGTCGGGACGCGAGGCCGACGTCGCGGGCTACGTCGACCGGCTGGTCGCGGCGTCGCAGCCGCGCCAGCGCGTGCTGATGCGCGCGCTCTTCTTCCTGTTCGAGCACGCCACCGTCATCTTCCCGGCGCCGGGAGGCCCGGGCGGCCTGCGGCGCTTCTCGTCGCTCGACACCGAGCAGCGCGAGGCGGTGCTCGAGCGCTGGCGCACGAGCCGCCTCTTCCCGCGCCGGCTGGCCTTCACGAGCCTGCGCGCCCTCTGCACGCTCGGCTACTTCGCGAGCCCGAGCGTGCTGCGCACCCTGCGCCTCGCGCCCTTCGCGATCGACACGCCCGTCTGCGAGGCCGATCTCTGGTACCCGCCGATCGGCGCCTCGCGCGCGAGCGTGCGCCGCAGCCGCGCCGACCTGACGCCGCCCGCCTCGGGCGTGCCGCTCGCGCTCGATGCGCCGCTCGCGCCGGGCTACGCGGAGCCGCGACGGTGAGCGCGAACGGCGTGGATCTCCGTGTCTTTGCGGACTACGACCGCGACGTCACCGAGTCGGTCGACGTCGCGGTGGTCGGCTCGGGGCCGGGCGGCGCCGTGGTGGCGAAGGAGCTCTGCGACGCGGGGCTGCGCGTCGCGCTGATCGAGGAAGGGCCGCCCTTCACGCCCGCCGAGTACCGCGTCGACGGCGGCATCTCGATGGCGCGCACCATGCGCGAGGGCGGGCTGCGCGCGACGGTCGGCACCGTCATGCCGACGATGCAGGCGATCTGCCTCGGCGGCGGCTCGCTCGTCAACTCGGCCATCTGCAACCGCGCGCCGGACTTCGTGCTCGAGAACTGGAGCGAGCGCTTCGCCCTGAAGCACACGCGCGCCGAGGATCTCGCCCCGCACTACGACGCCGTAGGCAGCTACCTCGGCATCTGCGAGACGCCGGAGAACGTGCTCGGCCGCCGCAACCTGCTCTTCCGCGACGGCTGCCGCGCGCTCGGCATCGAGAGCGAGCCGATTTCGCGCAACGTGCGCGGCTGCCGCGGCAGCGGCGAGTGCTTCACGGGCTGCCGCTCGCGCGCCAAGCAATCGATGGACATCACCTACGTGCCGGACGCGCTGCGCGGCGGCGCGACGGTGCTGACGTCGGCGCGGGTCGAGGTCGTGCGGACGAGCGGGCGCCGCGCGACCGGCGTCGCGGGCCACATCGTCGCGCCCTTCAGCGGGAAGCCGAGCCACCGCTTCCGCGTCGACGCGCGCGCGGTGGTGCTCGCGGCCGGCTGCATGGCCACGCCCGTGCTGCTCGCGCGCAGCGGCGATCTCGCGAACCGCTCGGGCCAGGTCGGCCGCAATCTCCAGTTCCATCCCGGTGTCGCCGCGATGGGCATCTTCGAGGAGCGGGTCGATCCGCAGTTCGGCGCCACGCAGGGCTACCAGTCGAAGCACTTCCTGCGCGACGGCTTCAAGCTCGAGACCTTGTGGGCGCCGCCCGCGGTGCTGGCCGTGCGCATGCCGGGCAGCGGTCACGCGCTGAAGCAGCGCCTCGCCGAGGTCCCCTTCGCGGCGATCTGGGACGCGATCGGCAGCTGCAACCGCTCGGTCGGCCGGGTCGTGGTGCGGCGCGGCAGCCTCGACCCGCGGCTCGAGTGGCGTCTGCACCCGGAGGACACCCCGATCCTCGCCCACGCGCTCTTCACCCTGGCCGAGATCTACTTCGCGGCCGGCGCGAAGACGGTGCTGCCGGGCGTGCACGGCATCCCCGAAGAGCTCCATTCGCTGGACGAGGCGCGCATCCTGAAGACGCACCCGATCCGCCCGGGCGACCTCGTCCTCGGCGGCAACCACGCCTTCTGCACCACGCGCATGCACGGCGATCCTGCGCAGGGCGTGGTCGACGAGCTCGGCCGCTGCCACGACTTCGACAACCTCTACATCGCGGACTCCGGGGTCTTCCCGCAGTGCCCGTCCGTGAACCCCATGTGGACGGTGATGGCGCTGGCGCGGCGGACCGCCCAGGCGCTGGCAAGCGCGCATTAAGCCCCGGAAGGCGGCCGGCCGATAGGCCCGGGGTACCCGACTGGGAGGGGTCCCGCATGCGCGCCGTCCTGCTCGCTCTCTGCATGGTGGTATTCGCCACCGCTGCGGCCGGCGCCGAGCCGCTGCGCGAGCCGCTCCAGTGCCAGTTCTTCGATCGCCAGATCGCCCACTTCGAGATGATGCGCGCGCGCGCCGTCAAGCTCGACAGCGATCTCTGGACGCAGCGCTACGACAACCATCTCGCGATGCTCGAGAAGTTCCGTCTCTCGCAGGGCTGCCCCGACAAGAGCGGCGCGGCCGAGTTCGCGCGCTTGTTGAAGGCCCTGATGGCGCTCGCCGCCCAGGGCGCGATCACGTTCTTCACGATGGGCATGATGTAAGGCGTGTAGACTGATTGGCCTCGCCGGTCCGACGACCGAGCAGGAGGCCACGTGAAGCTCTACGACAGCGCCATGGCGCCGAATCCGCGCCGCGTCCGCATCTTCCTCGCCGAGAAGGGCATCAGCGTGCCCACCACGCAGGTGGACCTCGGCAAGGCCGAGACGCGCCAGCCGGAGTTCCTGAAGAAGAACCCGATGGGCGGCGTGCCGGTGCTCGAGCTCGACGACGGCCGCTTCCTGTGCGAGTCCGTCGCGATCTGCCGCTTCTTCGAGGAGCGCCGCCCGCAGCCGCCGCTCTTCGGCGTCGACGCCACGGACCGCGCGTTCGTCGAGATGTGGCAGCGCCGCATGGAGAGCGAGATCTTCCAGCGCGCCGCGCAGGCCTTCCAGAACACGCACGAGTTCTTCAAGGGGCGCATCGAGCAGGTGCCCGCGTTCGGCGAGGTCGCGAAGAAGACGGCGCTCGCGCGCATGGCCTGGCTCGATGGCGAGCTCGCGAGCCGCGAGTTCATCGCGGGCGATCGCTACACGATCGCCGACATCACCGCGCAGTGCGGCATCGATTTCGGCCGCGTCACCGGCATCCGCATCGACCCGGCCTGGAAGAACCTCCAGCGCTGGCACGAGACGGTGTCGGGGCGCCCCAGCGCGAAGGCCTAGCAAGTGCCGAAGGCACGCGCAGCGAGCCGCAGGCGAGCGGAGCTCAGGCGAGCACGGCGGAGCGAGCGAAGCGAGCGGGTCGCCGCAAGCGGCGGCGAAGACCCGGCCAGCAGACACCTCCGAACGCCGCCGCGCGCAGCGAGCCGCAGGCGAGCGGAGTTCAGATGAAGCGCCGCAGCCTCGGCCGCACCGGCCTCACGGTCTCCGAGATCTGCCTCGGCACCATGACCTTCGGCTCGATGGCCGACGAGAAGACGGCGCATCGCTGCCTGGACCTGGCCTTCGAGGCGGGCGTCGACTTCATCGACATCGCCGAGGTCTACCCGGTGCCGCCCGACCCCTCGACGGTCGGCCTCACCGAGGAGATCTGCGGGCGCTGGCTGGCGGGCCGCTCGCGCGACGACGTGATCGTCGCGACGAAGGTCGCGGGGCCCGGCGGCGGCTGGTTCCGCGGGCCCGTGCGCGGCGGCCACACCGCGCTGGATCGCCACAACATCGAGCGCGCCGTCGAGGCGAGCCTGCGGCGTCTCGGCACCGACTACATCGATCTCTACCAGACGCACTGGCCCGACGGCGTCGTGCCGATCGAGGAGACGCTCGAGGCCCTCGACCGGCTCGTCGAGGAGGGCAAGATCCGCGCGATCGGCTGCTCGAACGAGAGCGCGTACGGCGTGATGAAGTCGCTCTGGCAGGCGGACCGCAACGGCACCGTCCGCTACGAGACGATCCAGAACAACTTCAGCCTGCTGAACCGCCGCTTCGAGGACGAGCTCGCGCAGGTGTGCCGGCGCGAGAAGCTCTCCTGCCTGCCCTACAGCCCGATCGCCGCCGGCGTCCTCTCGGGCAAGTACCAGGGCGGGGCCTGGCCGCCCGGCGCGCGCTTCACGCGCTACCGCGAGCACGACGAGCGCACGAAGACGATGACGCGCCGCTTCGTCGGCGAGAAGGCGCTGGCCGCGACGGCGCGCGTGCACGAGATCGCGCGGGCGTGCGGGATGGCGCCGGTCACCTTCGCCGTCGCCTGGACCCTGACCCGCGATTTCGTCGGCTCGACGATCATCGGCGTCACGAGCGCGGGGCAGCTTCCCGAGCACCTCGCCGCGGCGGACGCGGTGATCCCGCCCGACGCGCTCGCGGCGTGCGACCAGCTGGCGCGGGAGATTCCCTACCCGCTGGGGTAGGCGCGGCGAAGCCGCGCTATAGGAATCGCTGGGAGGGAGGTTCGAGGCGTCGAACCTTCCATGATCCGCTGGGCGCATCGACCGCTCGGCATCGCGCCGAGCGCCTTCCCGCCGTGGCTGCGGACGACGGTGCTGCGCCTGTAGGCGCGCCCCGGCCGAGGCCTGCATCCGTCGAACCCCTACCGAGGCCGCGACCCGGTCCGGTGTACGCGGCCGGAGGTCATCCCATGAGGCTTCGAATCATCGGTCTCTCCCTGGCGACGATGCTGCTCGCCGTCCCCGTGTGGGCGCAGACGCGCTCGCAGATGGAGATGCAGCGCCAGGAGCAGATGCGGCGCGAGCGAGACATGCAGATGCGGGACGCGCAGATGCGCACGCACGCGAATCCGTCGGTGACGACGGAGAATCTCCGCGACAGCTACCGGATCGCCGCGGAGCAGCGCGAGAACCGCGCCACCAAGCTCAGCGCCGAGGACTACCGCGAGCTCGCCCGCCAGCGGCGTGCACTCGACGAAGCCATCCGCCAGGTCGAGCGCGGCGGCAACGTCAGCGCGAGCGAGGTGGATCGCATCCTCGGCAACGACACCGTCTACTAGCTTGGCGCGAGTCGGCGGGGCGCTCTGCCCCGCCGGCTCAGCCGGCCTCGACGGGACTCGGTGCGCTGCGCGTGCGCGGCGCCGACGGCGCGCCCTCGCGCATGCAGCGCGCCAGCAGCGCGTCGGCCTTGCGCAGATGCAGCAGCGCCTGCTCGCGGTCGCCGGCTGCTGCCGCGCGCTTCGCGGCCTCGAGCTCCTCGAGATGACCGCAGCGCGCCGCCGCGTCGTTCGCCTTCCCGTTCGCACCGGGCGCCGACGCGAGGCTCGCGAGCGCCAGGCCCGCGATCGCCGCCAGCTTGATCCTGCCTCGCATCCCGCTCTCCTTCTCGAGTGACGTGCGCCGCATAGCAGGATCGGTGCCGGCGCTGGGGCGACGTCTCCGCCGTCCGCGCGGCGGAATCGGAGCCTCGACCGCCCATTCGATCGGCAGGCGTGCTCAGCGCATGAGCAGCGCCGCGCGAGAGCGCCTCAAGTGGCGCTGCGGGGACGTCGAAGGTGGGTGCGTGCGCTCACTCCTACGCAGCTCCCCGGCTAGAGCGCTGGGAAAGCTCGTGCTGCGCACCTTGCCGCCGCTGCGGCCGGCGCTCCACACCTGGCGCGCGCGCTACGAGACCGCGGAGCTCGAGAACGGTGCCGCCGTGCTCGTGTACCAGATGGGGAAGGTCGGATCGGGCAGCGTGATGCACGCGTTGAAGGCCGAGGCGGTGCCCGCCTTCCACGTGCACAACCTGGCGCCGGATCAGCTCGCGCGATCGGGCGCGATGCATCGCAGCGCCTTCGGCCGCTTCGACATCGATTACACCTGGTACATCGGCTGCGCGCTGAGCCGGCGTGTCCAGGCCGCGCCGCCCGGCCGGCGCTTTCGCGTGATCACCCTGGTGCGCGATCCCATCGCGCGCGAAGTGTCGGGGATCTTCCAGGTGCCGGAGCTCTACGGTCCGGACCTCGTCGACGCGGAGCGCCGCTTCGACGTCGAGCGCGTGCTCGCGCGGCTGCGCGTGCGCTTCTGCGAGGAGCCCGAGAACGGCTGCGGCTACACCTTCGCGTGGTTCGACCGCGAGGTGCGCGCGGTGCTCGGCGTCGACGTGCTGGGGAGCCCGTTTCCCCGCGAGCGCGGCTACACGGTGCTGACGGGAGCGCGCGCCTCGGTCCTGGTGCTGCGCACCGAGGACCTGGACCAGACCCTCGAGCCGGGGCTCGACGAGCTGCTCGGCGTGCAGAGGCACGTCGGCGCGCCGCGCGCGAACGTGCGCGACGAAGAGGGCAGCGCCGCCGCCGCGTATCGCGAGGTGCGCGAGCGCCTGCGCCTGCCGCGCGAGGTCGTGCGCCAGATCTACGCGCACCCCTTCGTCCGGCACTTCTATCCCGACGCGATGATCGAGCGCTTCGCCGCGAGGTGGACGGAGAAGTCGCGCGGCTGAGTCCTACGCGATCGAGAACCCCTCGTAGCTCTGCGTCACGACCTCGTCGCACTTCTTCACGTACTCCGGAAACCCGAGGTACGGCATGAAGACGCGCGGCTTGCCCGGCACGTTCGCGCCGAGGTACCAGGAGTTGCAGGTGGGGAAGAGCGTCGCGCCGGCGACTTCGTTCACGTGTGCGACC
>DASUFZ010000044.1:0-7200 GCA_036274295.1 Myxococcota bacterium | reverse complement strand
CGCCATCCAGCTGCTGATCCCCGACGAGGTACGCGGCCGCGTGTCGAGCTTCCTGATGATGAGCTTCTCGCTGCCGCTCCTCGGCGTCCTCCCGATCGGCTACCTGGCGCGCGAGATCGGCGTGCAGCGCGCGGTCAGCGGCGCGGCCGTGCTCGCGACCGCGCTCGCGGTGCTTTTCTACCTGACGAGCCCGACGCTTCGAGGGATGGACACGACGACGCGCTCGGAGAGGTAGAGAGCCGGATGTCGCGACTCACGACTGGCGGGTAGCCGAGCCACTCCGCCGGCCGTGCGCCGCCAGCAGGGCCGCGAGCAGCGCCAGCGCGAAGTCCGGCAGCGCGGGAATCGCCGGAGGCGGGATCGACTGCGCATCGAGCGGGTCGCTGCCGGCCGCGATCTCGATGCCGTCGAGGAAGCCGTCGCCGTCCGTATCGGCAGCGAGCGGATTCGTTCCCGTTCGTGTGGTCTCATCGCTGTCGGAGAGCTGGTCGTGGTCCGTGTCGCGCACGAGCGTCGCCGGGTAGCCCGGCAGCGCCGGCCCGAAGGCGCGGGCGGGCACCCCGGCCGCGCGCGACAGGCCGAGGGCGAGGTGGTGTCCATCCGGTCCGCCGTCGAAGGCCACGCCCGTGCGCGCCTCGTCGAAGTGCCAGGCCGCCGCCAGTCCGGGCGTCGCGGGCGACACCAGCTCGTTCATGGCCGCCACAATCTGCGCTCCGCTGCGCGCGACGCGCCAGACACGCACCTCGTCGATCACGCCGTGGAACCATTGATCGCTGGGGCTCACGTCGTTGTTCTGACGGCCGCCGATGCGCAGCTCGTCCTGGGCGTCGTGAGCGGGAAAGTCTCCGATCGGGCCGGAGGCCGCCGCCGAGTAGACCTGCACGCCGTTCACGTAGGCCCGGACCAGCGCCGCGACGGCGTCGTAGCTGAGTGCGACGTGCGACCACGCGCGCAGCGGCAGCGGCGCGCCGGTCGAGACGGTGCTCCAGCCGGGCACCGTGTTGGCGAGCGAGAAGCCGAGCGTGCCATCTGCCAGACGCGTCAGCGCGTACTCGCCTTCCTTGTTCAGGATCACGCCGCCGAGCGCCGTGCCGACCCCGCGCGGGAACACCCAGGCTTCGAGCGTCAGCGCGTCGTCCATCTCGAGGGCGGCGAGCGCGTCGGGCTCGGTGATTCCCGCCTCGTCGTCCACGCCGTCGAAATAGAGACCGCCACCGTCGCGGGTCTCCCCTCGCAGCCCTTCGCGGCGCAGCGGCGCGCTGCTCGCGCCCAGCGAGTCGAGCGCGATGTCGGCGCCCGTCTGGCTCGCATCGAGCAGCAACGGCCCCGATCCCTCGTCGAAGCGCCACCAGGCCGCCAGGCCCGGCTCGCTGCCGGAGAGCCCGTCGTCGAGGCCCGCGACGATCTCCGCCTGCGAGAGCGCGTGGCTCCATACCCGCACCTCGTCGATGCGGCCGTCGAAGGCCTCGCTCGGCGTGCGCTGGCGGCTGCCGATCCAGAGCTGGTTCTCGGCGGGGTGGGCGTCGCCGATCGCGCCGGAGGCAGTCTGCTCGTGCACCCGCACGCCGTTTGCATAGGTGCGAGCCTTCGAAAGCGCAGGGTCGTAGGTGAACGCGATGTGCGTCCACTGGTGGAGCGGCGGGCCGAAGCCGGTGGACTGGAACGCCCAGCCCGGGGAGCCATTCGCAATCGCCCAATGCAGGACACCGCCGAAGAGCCCGAGCTCGTACTCGCCTTCCTTGTTGAGGAAGACCTCGTCCTGCCCCGCGCGCTCGGGGCGCAACCAAAGCTCCACGCTGAAGGCGTCCGTCATCGTGAGCGCCGTCAGCTTCGCAGTGTCGGTCACACCGATCTTGTCGTCGACGCCGTCGAGATCGAGCGATCCGGGCGGTGTCGGCGGTGCGGGCACCGCCGGCAGCTTCGACGGAGCGGCCAGCAGCGGCTCGCGGAAGAGACACGACGCTTCGTGCGAGCAGTCGTACGAGCCCCGGTCGTCGAAATCGAGCTGGTCGCCCGGGTAGAAGTCGAACTCGTCGATACCGAGCGAGCTCTGGATGGGAACGCTCGTATCGCCGATCACGCTCGAGTGCTCCACACCGCCGAACACGTAGGAGCACGCCTCGCTGCCACCCTCGAGCGTGGTGAGCGTCTGGATCTGCGCCGGTTCGGGCGGGCACGTCGGAGGGGTCGGGTCGTCGGCGCACACGGGATTGGGCGCGAGGCCGTCGCCTGCCACGGCGGTCCACTCGATCTGCGGGAAATCTCCGTCGTCGATGCGCAGACCGCTCCCGCTGCCGCCGATCCAGTCGTCCCAGCCGCGCAGCCAGCGGCCGACCGCGCAGTCGAAGTTGCCCTCGGCGGCGCCGGCGCACAGCCACGGCGCATAGAGCTGCGGGTCCTGCTCCTTGGCGTAATAGGGATGGGCGAGCGAGATCACACGCGTGATCGGCTTGCCCTCCCAGCGCAGGTCGTCGTAGTGCCGGTGCAGCAGCTCGCGCACCACGTAGCCGCCCTGGCTGTGCGGGACGAGCGTGATCTCTCCGACCGTCGGCACCTGCTCGATCGCCTGCGCGAGCGCGGTGGCGACCGCCGGCACGCTGAGCGAGGCGGCCTCGATGGAGACGACCGGCCGGCTGCGATCGAAGATGCAGTCGTCCGCGGCCACGCACTCGCTCGGCCCTGCGCCCGTTTCGTCCTGCGCGACGGGCAGCACGCGCACCGTGCGGATGCTGGGCGCATTCGGCGGCGTGGGAGGCGCCGCCTGCGCATACTCGACGCAGTAGGTGAGGTGGTTGCGCGCGTAGAGCGTGCCCGAATCGAGCATCTCGCTGCGCCCGCCCGAGCAGTCGGCGCCGCGCCCGTGGAGCACGAACACCGTGCCGCGCAGGTACGAAGGGGTCTCGCCTGCGGGCCACGCCTCGCGGCTCGCGCCGCTGAAGCCCACGGGCAGGCCGTCGGTGCAGACGCCGGCGGTGTTCACCAAAGTCGCCGCGCTCGGCAGGTCGATGACGATGGTGGGCGAGAACGGCGGAGAGATCTCGATGGACGCGGGATCGTCCGGCAGATAGCTCGGGCAGGCCGTGATCGGACCGTGCAGGCCGGCGGTCGTCGCATTCTCGAGTCCGCCGCCGCAGCGCGGCGTCGTCGTGCAGCCGAGCTGCCCGTCTCCCCCGCAGTCGTAACAGACGCTGTTGATCGTCTGGTCCGAGAGCGGGAACGGGCAGTCGACCACGTACGGGAGCTGAGAGGTCAGCGCGCTCGTGATCGGCGCAAAGCCGGCGTCGCAGAGGGGGCTGTCTCCCTCACACGCCACCTGCCCCTCGCGCCCGCAGTCGGCCGAATAGACGGCGCAGAAGGTGCGCGTGCGCGCACCCGTCGGCAATGCGGCGAGCTGGGCGGCGAGCAGCAGCCCGATGCCGAGGAGCAGACGTCCAGGAGCGCGTGAGCGCGGCGCCGTGGGACGTCGAGCATGCGTGGGTTTCCTGCCGGCCCGCCCTTCCAGGGAATCCGCGATCGCGAGCAACACCTCGCGAGCGGCTTGCACCTTCCCAGGCGACATGGCAGCGAGCGCGCGCGACACGGCGGCCTCGATCGTCCCTTCCGTCGCGACGTCGGATTCCCGGCCCCGGTCCGTCAGGCCCAGCAACGTGCGCCTCCGGTCGCGCGGATCCGCCCTCCGGCGGATCGAGCCCTGTCGCTCGAGACGCGCCAGGATGCCCGTGAGCGTGCTCGGATGAACATGGAGGAGCCGCGCGAGATCGCCGGCGGACATCCCGGGAAAGCGGCCCACGATCCGCAGCACGAGGCGCTGCGGCCCGGTGACGCCGATCGTCCTCTCCATCTGCTTCGACGTCCGCTGGAGTGCGTGATCGACGGCCCAGATCAGCCGCATGAAATCGAGCACTTCGCCGAGGGGCGGGAGTGCCCGGCCCGCGGCAGGAAGATCCGGTCGGGTCACCGCGCGGCCTGCGATCGCGCGTCCCGGCGGCTCGCGATCAGAGCCAGCAGCAGCTCGTCGATCGCCCACTGCCCGGGGATGCAATAGGTCGCCGCCGACGAGCGGTTCCGGCCGACGCGAATGCCGAGCAGGCGTCCCGGCTGCTGCAGGAGGAAGACATCTTCGTCGGTCTCGTCGTCTCCCACATAGATGGCGGTGTCGCAGCCGAGTCGGGCGCGCTCGCGTTCGAGCGCGGCTCCCTTGTGGGGCGCGCCGATCGGCAGGAGGTTGACGACCTGCTTTCCACCGACGACTCGCAGGTCCCCGAGCGCTTCCACCGCCTGCGAAATGGCAGCCTTCACCTTCCTCTTCTCCCGCGAATGCCGGTAGTGGATCGCCACGGAGAACGTCTTGTTCTCGATCCTTACGCCCTTCAGTGTCGAGAACCAGTCCGCCAGGAGGGGCAGCCATCTCGCCACCTCCTCGGAGAGGCGCGGAGACGTGTGCCAGGGCTCCAGCCCGTGATTCCCGACCACTTGCTGCACGGGGATCTCGCCGATCTGTCTCTTCGCGTCGGCCCGCGCCCGCCCCGAGATGACGGCCACCGGGTACAGCCGCGTGAGGGTCTTCAGCAGCTCACGCGTGCTGGCTCGCATGGGCGCTCGCTTCGGGTTGGAGACGATCGGCGCGAGCGTGCCGTCGTAATCGAAGGCCAGCAGCACGTTCGACCAGCTGAACTGTTCGAGGACGGCACGATTCGCCCGCGCCAGGATGTTCCTCATCATGTTCGGCCGGTCCCGAACGCGAGGTGGTCGCTGAGACGTCCCGTGAGCCGATCCCGGCGCCGGAGCCGCGCGGCATCCACGAGCATCCGCCCGGCCCAGCGATAGACGTTCAGGTCGGACACGAGCGCGCGCATCGAACGCATGCGCTCGCGCTGCTCGTCACGCGACATGTCGAGGGCCGCCGCCAACGCCGAGCTCGTCTCGTCGAGATCGTAAGGATTGACGATCAGGGCTTCCGTGAGCTCGCGAGCAGCTCCCGTGAACTGGCTCAACACCAGCACGCCGCGCTCGTCGTCCCGCGCCGCGACGAACTCCTTGGCGACGAGGTTCATGCCGTCGTGGAGGCTCGTCACGCAGCACAGGTCTGCGGCGCGGTAGTAGCGATAGACGTCGGGAGGCTCGTGGTGCGCCCGGAGCAACACCACGGGTCGGTAGTCACCTCGGGAGAAGCGGCCGTTGATGCGCGCCGCGAGGCGCTCGACGTTCTCGTTGAGGAGCCGGTAGCGCTCGATGATGGTCCGACTCGGAGCCGCGAGCTGGACGAAGGTGAAGCGCCCGCGAAAGTCCGGAGACGTCTCGAGAAGGCGCTCGACAGCGAGCAGGCGCTCCTCCACCCCCTTCGTGTAGTCGAGGCGATCCACGCCGACGCCGAGCAACGCGTCGGGCGAGAGCCGCAGCTCCTCGAACACGCTCTTGCGGCACTCGTCGACCGGCGGCGTGGACCGGAGCCAGTGCACCGGCCATTCGAGCGAGATCGGATAGGGGCGAACGAGCGTCGTGTGTCCACGCTGGATGACCGCGTTCTGCTCCCGGTCGATGCGCGACTCCAGGAAGCGATCTGCGGCGTCGAGGAAATTGTTGCAGTCGAACTGGGTGTGGAAGCCGAGAATGCTCGCGCCGAGCATCCCGTCGAGCAGATCCTTGCGCCATGGACAGATGCCGAAGCTCTGCGCGTTGGGCCACGGAATGTGCCAGAACATGATCACCGTGGAGCGCGGCAGCCGCTCCCGAACGAGACGCGGAAGTAGCGCGAAGTGATAGTCCTGCACGAGCACGATCGGATCTTCCGAGTCCACCTCTTCGCAGAGAGCGTCCGCGAAGCGCCGATTGACGACGGAGTAGGCGCTCCAGTCCTCGCTGCGGAAGATCGGCCGGACGTGGGTGATGTGGCAGAGCGGCCAGAGTCCTTCGTTCGCGAAGCCGTAGTAGTACCCCTGCTCTTCCTCGGGCGTGAGCCAGATCCTTCGCAGGGAATAGGACTCTTCGCCCGGCGGTACACGGATCCGGCCGGCGCGATCTGCGGTCTCCCGGTCGGCCGAGCCACTGCCGTGGGCGATCCAGCTGCCCGAGCAGGCACGCAGCACCGGCTCGAGGGCCGTCACGAGGCCGCTCGCCGGGTGGCGCACCGCGATCTTGTCTCCATTCTCCGCTCGCTCGTGGATGTAGGGCTCGCGGTTGGCGACGATGACCACCTTCTCGCCGTGCAGGTGGCGATTCAAGGTGTGCTTGAGCCGATCGGGCGTCCACGATCCGGCTTCGCGGTCGGCCTCGGTCTCCGCGACGAGCCGATCCACGAGCGCGCGGACATCGCCCATGATCGGCTGGAACTCGGGGCGCTGCGGTCCTCCTTTGAGGAATTCCCGAAGCTGCTTGCTCCAGCCGCGCCAGGCGAGCCTGGCGGCGATGATCGTGACGACCGACGCGGACAGAGCCAGGAACCCGAAGGCGAGCCCCAGGAAGCGTTGCGTCGCGCGCTCCCGCCTTCCCACGAAGCTCAGGTCCTGAACCAGGATCACGAAACCGCGCGCCTCGTTGCCGTCCAGCACCGGGATCACGCTCACGTGGACGCTCCCACCGGGAAGCGACTCGACGCTCGTCCACGATCCCGAAGCTTCCGCCATTGCGTCGCTCGATGCCCGGCTGCGCGCGTCGAACTCGCCGCAGTCCAGCTCCTGCGGAAACTCCTTGGTGCGTGCGAGCGGCCTCCCATCGGGAGCGCAGAGCGCGACCCCCATGATGCGCTCGTCATGGACCAGCTCGGAGAGCACGGCGCGGAGCTGCCGGGGCTGCTCCTGCGCCAGCTCGGAGAGGATCGCCAACCTCGAGCTGTTCACGGCGAGCCGGGCGCGCAGGGCGAGATCCCTCTCGAACCAGCCGGCCATGCTCCGCTGCACGAGGACGGACGCTGCCCAGGTCACCAGCGCGAGCCCGAGGACCAGGGCGAGCACGAAGCGGGTCGCGCGGAACATCGGGCCAGTCAAGCACAAAATGCTTTGAGTACCAACTAAGATCGGCTAGGGTCGGACGGGTGCGCCTCGAAGACCTGGGGTTGATCGGGAATTGTCAGTGGGCTGCGCTCGTCGAGCGGTCCGGATCGATCGTCTGGTGCTGCCTGCCGCGCTTCGATTCGGAGCCCGTCTTCTCGACGCTCCTGGATCACGAGCACGGCGGTGTCTTCACGATCTCGGGAGCCGACGG
>DASUFZ010000043.1:0-68362 GCA_036274295.1 Myxococcota bacterium | reverse complement strand
GGGAGGGGCCTGCGTCCGATTAGCTCGTTGGTGGGGTAATGGCTCACCAAGGCGACGATCGGTAGGTGGTCTGAGAGGACGATCACCCAGACTGGGACTGAGACACGGCCCAGACTCCTACGGGAGGCAGCAGTCGGGAATTTTGGGCAATGGGCGAAAGCCTGACCCAGCAACGCCGCGTGAGGGATGAAGGCCTTCGGGTCGTAAACCTCTGTCGGGAGGGAAGAACGTCTTCGGGGTGAACAATCCCGGAGGCTGACGGTACCTCCAAAGGAAGCGCCGGCTAACTCCGTGCCAGCAGCCGCGGTAATACGGAGGGCGCGAGCGTTGTTCGGAATCATTGGGCGTAAAGCGCGTGTAGGCGGCTTGGTAAGTCGAGTGTGAAAGCCCGGGGCTCAACCCCGGAAGGTCGCTCGAAACTGCCTCGCTAGAGTCCCGGAGAGGAAGGCGGAATTCCCGGTGTAGAGGTGAAATTCGTAGATATCGGGAGGAACACCAGTGGCGAAGGCGGCCCTCTGGACGGTGACTGACGCTGAGATGCGAAAGCGTGGGGAGCAAACAGGATTAGATACCCTGGTAGTCCACGCCGTAAACGTTGGGTGCTAGGTGTCGCGGGTATTGACCCCTGCGGTGCCGCCGCTAACGCATTAAGCACCCCGCCTGGGGAGTACGGTCGCAAGGCTAAAACTCAAAGGAATTGACGGGGGCCCGCACAAGCGGTGGAGCATGTGGTTTAATTCGAAGCAACGCGCAGAACCTTACCTGGGCTTGACATCCGCGGAACCTCTCTGAAAGGAGAGGGTGCCTTCGGGAGCCGCGAGACAGGTGTTGCATGGCTGTCGTCAGCTCGTGTCGTGAGGTGTTGGGTTAAGTCCCGCAACGAGCGCAACCCCTACCGTTAGTTGCCACCAGTTCGGCTGGGCACTCTAGTGGGACTGCCGGTGTTAAACCGGAGGAAGGTGGGGATGACGTCAAGTCCTCATGGCCCTTATGCCCAGGGCTACTCACGTGCTACAATGGCCGGTACAAAGGGTCGCGAACCCGCGAGGGTAAGCCAATCCCAGAAAGCCGGCCTCAGTTCGGATTGGAGTCTGCAATTCGACTCCATGAAGGCGGAATCGCTAGTAATCGCGGATCAGCATGCCGCGGTGAATACGTTCCCGGGCCTTGTACACACCGCCCGTCACACCACGAAAGCTGCTTGAACCAGAAGTCCACGACCCAACCGCAAGGGGGGAACGGCCCAAGGTTTGAGTGGTGATTGGGGTGAAGTCGTAACAAGGTAGCCGTAGGGGAACCTGCGGCTGGATCACCTCCTTTCTAGGGAGTTTCCATGAGGGCCTTCGGGCTCTCCGGAACGACCAGGTCAAAGGCGACCTCGAGCATCGATCGCGAGATCGAGGGCTCGATCGAGAAGACTTGAATCCCGGGTTTTCCCGGTGACTCGTTCGATCGGGGAGTCTTCTGGTCGTCGGTCCGTAGTCCTGCTGCGCGCCATTCAGTTTTTGGGGACCGAACCCGAGTGGATCGAGGCGTCATCGCCGCGATCCAGACGTGGAATACGGGAAGGTCGAGACTCCGGCACGCTCGCCCGCCGAGCTCGGCGGGAAACCGCCATTGTGTCGGATGGCTAAGCGGGCCTGTAGCTCAGTTGGTCAGAGCGCACGCCTGATAAGCGTGAGGTCGGAAGTTCAAATCTTCCCAGGCCCACCATGTGTGCCTGTGCACATTCGTGGGGCTGTAGCTCAGCTGGGAGAGCGCGGGCTTTGCAAGCCTGAGGTCGTCGGTTCAAATCCGATCAGCTCCACCAAACATGGTGACGGCTGGTCGTTCCGAACGGCCGCCTGACCCGCTTCCGGTCTCGTCCTCCGATCCACTCGAATTCTCTCGCTCCGGCTCGACCGGAGCGTTCGAAGAAGAACACTCCTCGCGAGTGGCCTCGCCTCGAACAGGCGGGGTGGCCCATCGGCCTAGCGGTCGGTCATTGACAGTCGAATCTCTTTCTGGGTCCAAGCGATCGATGCGCCTTGATATGCATCGCGTTTCTGGCCCGTCGGGAACATCCCGATGTGTCGGAATCACGTTGCGAACGGCGATTTTTGGTCAAGCTAGTAAGGGCAGATGGTGGATGCCTTGGCGCTAGGAGGCGATGAAGGACGTGGGAAGCTGCGAAATGCTTCGGGGAGCCGCTAACCAGGCAATGATCCGGAGATGTCCGAATGGGGAAACCCGGCTGGGGTCATGCCCAGTCATCCTCCGCCGAATCCATAGGCGGTGGAAGCAAACTCAGGGAACTGAAACATCTCAGTACCTGAAGGAACGGAAATCAACAGAGACTCCCCTAGTAGTGGCGAGCGAACGGGGACCAGCCTAAACCGGCGGGAAGCAATTTCTGCCGGGGTCGTGGGACTCCAACGTGGGACTCTGACGAGTAGCGGAACGGCATGGAAAGGCCGGCCGAAGAGGGTGATAGCCCCGTAGGCGAAACTTCGATGAGCCCTAGGAGAATCCCGAGTACCACGGGACACGAGAAACCCTGTGGGAATCTGGGTGGACCATCACCCAAGGCTAAGTACTACCTAGCGACCGATAGTGAACCAGTACCGTGAGGGAAAGGTGAAAAGAACCCCAGTGAGGGGAGTGAAATAGACCTGAAACCGTTTGCCTACATACAGTGGGAGGCCTATGGCGGACTTCGGTCCGCAAAGGCTGACTGCGTACCTTTTGTTTAACGGGTCCGCGAGTTACTCCTCAGCAGCAAGGTTAAGCCGACAGGTGAAGCCGGAGCGAAAGCGAGTCCGAATAGGGCGTCAAGTTGCTGGGGGTAGACCCGAAACCGAGTGATCTAGCCATGGCCAGGGTGAAGCTCGGGTAAGACCGAGTGGAGGCCCGAACCGCAGCAGGTTGAAAACTGCCCGGATGAGCTGTGGCTAGGGGTGAAAGGCCAATCAAACTCGGAGATAGCTGGTTCTCCGCGAAATATATTGAGGTATAGCCTCGTGTGATTACCATCGGGGGTAGAGCACTGGATGGGCTAGGGGTCCTACCAGATTACCGAACCCAACCAAACTCCGAATACCGATGAGTGCAACACGGGAGTCAGACTGCGGGCGATAAGGTTCGTAGTCGAGAGGGAAACAACCCAGATCGCCAGCTAAGGTCCCCAAATTCGCGCTAAGTGGGAAAGGATGTGGGAGCGCTCAGACAACCAGGAGGTTGGCTTAGAAGCAGCCACCCTTTAAAAAGTGCGTAATAGCTTACTGGTCAAGTGAGCCCGCGCCTAAAATGTAACGGGGCTCAAGCGCGATACCGAAGCTGCGAGCGTCGGCACTCGTGAGTGTCGTACGCGGTAGCGGAGCGTTCCAGTTGCCTGTGAAGCCCGACGGTGACGACGGGTGGAGGCCCTGGAAGTGCCTATGCGGACATGAGTAACGAGAAAATCGGTGAAAAACCGATTCGCCGTAAGCCCAAGGGTTCCTGAGTAAAGTTAATCTGCTCAGGGTTAGTCGGTCCCTAAGCCGAGGGCGAAAGCCGTAGGTGATGGGAAACGGGTTAATATTCCCGTACCACTAGGTGAATGTTCGACCGAAGGGGGGACGGAGAAGGGTAGCCAGGCCGGGTGTTGGACGTCCCGGTTCAAGCCTGTAGGCGGGTGGCGTAGGTAAATCCGCGCTGTCATTCAACGCCGAGAGGTGATGTCGAGAGCCCTAGGCTCACAAAGCTGGTAATCCCATGCTTCCTAGAAAATCCTCGTAGGGAATTCATCTGGTGACCGTACCGCAAACCGACTCAGGTGGGCGGGCAGAGCATGCCAAGGCGCTTGAGACAACCCTGGTTAAGGAACTCGGCAAATTGACACCGTAA
Source organism: Myxococcota bacterium (assembly GCA_036274295.1). Taxonomy (GTDB): domain Bacteria; phylum Myxococcota_A; class UBA9160; order UBA9160; family SMWR01; genus DASUFZ01. Next base: position 64,498 of record DASUFZ010000043.1, on the reverse strand, counting down.
CTTCGGGAGAAGGTGTGCCTCTGGAGGTGAATGGACTTGCTCCGCGAGCTTCCGGAGGTTGCAGAGAGCAGGGGGTAGCGACTGTTTACTAAAAACACAGGACTCTGCGAAGTCGACAAGACGACGTATAGGGTCTGACGCCTGCCCGGTGCCGGAAGGTTAAGGGAATCCGTTAGCCGCAAGGCGAAGCGGTGAACCGAAGCCCCGGTAAACGGCGGCCGTAACTATAACGGTCCTAAGGTAGCGAAATTCCTTGTCGGGTAAGTTCCGACCTGCACGAATGGCGTAACGACTTCCCCACTGTCTCAACCAGGGACTCAGTGAAATTGAATTGCCGGTGAAGATGCCGGCGACCCGCGGCAGGACGGAAAGACCCCGTGCACCTTTACTACAACTTCGCAGTGATCGTCGGTTTAGCATGTGTAGGATAGGTGGGAGGCTTTGAAGCCGGGACGCTAGTCTCGGTGGAGCCAACCTTGAAATACCACCCTTGTTGTGCTGCCGATCTAACCTCGATCCGTAATCCGGGTCAGGGACACTGCGTGGTGGGTAGTTTGACTGGGGCGGTCGCCTCCCAAAAAGTAACGGAGGCGCGCAAAGGTCCCCTCAGGCTGATTGGAAACCAGCCGTCGAGTGCAAAGGCATAAGGGGGCTTGACTGTGAGACCTACAAGTCGAGCAGGTGGGAAACCAGGTCTTAGTGATCCGGTGGCTCCGCATGGAAGGGCCATCGCTCATCGGATAAAAGGTACGCCGGGGATAACAGGCTGATCTCCCCCAAGAGTTCACATCGACGGGGAGGTTTGGCACCTCGATGTCGGCTCGTCACATCCTGGGGGTGAAGCAGCTCCCAAGGGTTCGGCTGTTCGCCGATTAAAGTGGCACGCGAGCTGGGTTTAGAACGTCGTGAGACAGTTCGGTCCCTATCCGCCGTGGGCGTAGGAGATTTGCAGGGAGCTGTCCCTAGTACGAGAGGACCGGGATGGACGGACCTATGGTGCGCCAGTTGTTCCGCCAGGAGCACGGCTGGGTAGCCAAGTCCGGATGGGATAACCGCTGAAAGCATCTAAGTGGGAAGCCCACCCTAAGATGAGATCTCCCTGGGACTTCGGTCCCCTGAAGGGTCGTTCGAGACGAGGACGTCGATAGGCCGGAGGTGGAAGCGCAGCAATGCGTGAAGCTGACCGGTACTAATCGCCCGTGAGGCTTGACCACTCGCCGCCGTTCGATGTGGCGCATCGATCGCCGGCCCAGAAAGAGATTTGGCGGTCAGTGACCGCACTCCGCGGAGTGCGCGACTGGCGATTCGTTCCTTTTCCCACCGTCCATAGAGCAGGGGCCACACCCGTTCCCATTCCGAACACGGAAGTTAAGCCCTGCTTCGGCGATGGTACTGCCGGGGCGACCCGGTGGGAGAGTAGCTCGACGGTGGGATCTGAACGGTCGCCGGCGCGCGCGCGCGCATCAAGCGCGTGCTGCGGACGGCCGATTCGATTGCGAGGAGGCGTCGGTTGGCCCCTCGTCGCAATCTCTGTGTGCTCGCGGCGCTATGGGCGCTCGCGGGTGTCGCCTGCGCGCACCGCGACTGGCGGCGCGCGCTCGAGCAGGACACGACGGCCGCATACCACCAGTTCCTGCGCGAGCATCCAGGCGACGATCATGCGCCCGAGGCGCGCGCGCGTATCGATCTCGTCCGGCTGCGCGCCCGTCCCACGCTCGAAGGCTTCCACGCCTTCTCGCAGAAGTTCGGGGACACGGGTCTCGTCGACGAGCTGCGCCCGCACGTCGAATCTCTCTTCTTCGACCAGGCCCGCCGGATCGGAACGCCCGAGGCCTACGAGTCCTTCCTCGCGGACTTTCCCGGCGGCGCGCTGGCGGCACGCGCGACCGGCAACGCGGACTTCCTCCGGAACCACGGATTCGGCGGAGATCTCGCGCAGCTCGCGGACTTCGCCGCTCGTCATCCCGAGAGCGACTTCGCCGCCGAAGCCGTACGCAGCGCCGATTCGCTGCGCCAGCGGACGCAGCAGGCGTTCGGCCGGACCCGTCTCGTCGTCGACGTCGACCCGACGACGCCGGGCGCCGATCGCCTGCGGCGCGTCTTCGAGGAGCGCGCGGTCGAGCGCTTCCGCGCGGCTGGACGGGTTCTCGTTCCCGCAGCCGACTCCAACGCGAAGGGCTTCGATTCGGTGCTGCGCATCGCGCACCGCGAGGGAACGTCTCGCGCGGATCTGAAGCAGGGCGCGATGACCCAATCCGGTCTGCTCGCGGAGACCGAAGTCAGCCTGCAGCGATCCGGCGACGACACGCCGATCTGGCAGGACAGCTTCACCTATCTCGCACCGCTCTCCTCGCGGAAGGCCGACGAATCGATCCTCTTCCAGACGGAGGCGGCCGGCGCCTACTGGACGCGATTCTTCGTCCCCGTAGCGACCTGGCAGACGCGCGGCGCGCTCCGCAACGAGCGCGAGCTCGCGGAGCCGCCGGTGGCGGTCGACGCCGCCGACGGCCGCGCGGTCGCGCTCTTCGGCGACGGCTCCTTCCAGCTGCTGGACATCGCCGACCCGACGTCGCCGGCGATCCTCGCCGAGTATCGCCGCGCACGCGACCTCGCGCGCTTCGAAGGCGTCGCGCTGATCGGCGACCGCGTCGCGGTCTTCGGCTCGGACGGCCTCGAGCTCGTCGCCGTCGACGGCAGCGGTGCGAGGCGCGAGCGCGTCTGGCCGCGCGAGAAGATCGGCTCCCTGACGGCCGTCGTCCCCATGCGCACGGGGCTGGCGCTCGCGGGCAACCGCGGCCTGTCATGGATTCCGAACGACGCGTCCGACGCGAGGGTGCTCGTGCCGAAGGGCGTGCTCGGACTCGAGCGCGCCGGCGATCACCTGCTCTTCACGGACGGCGCGACCTTGTACGCAGCGACTCCTGCGCAGCTCGCGGCAGGCCGGGTCGCCTCCGAGCTGCGCTTCGGCAGCGGATTCGACCTGCGCGGCATGCGCGTGAACGGGTCGCGCGCGATCGCAATCGGCGCGCGGGGCGTCGTCGTGGTCGACGTCGCCGATCCGAATCACCTCTCAGCGAGGTCGCGCCTCGAAGCGTCCCAGATCGGCGAGGTGCGCGACGCCCTGGCCGTATCCGGTCAGGTCTTCCTGCTCGGCGATCGCGGGCTCCAGGTCGTCGATCGCGCCGGCGAGCGCGTGGCGGAATCGCTCGACGTGTCGGCGCGCCAGCATCTCGCCGTCGGCGGCCGACATCTCGTGCTGATCGGCGGGCGCACGCTCGAGGTCGTCGATACGACACCGTTCGTCGCTTCGATGCCGGCGGCGCCGCGTGGAGCGGGGAAGTACTAGCGCCGCCGCGGAGCCAGGAGCCTGACCCTGGACTGACGCGACGTCCGGACGCCGATGCATCGACTCGCCGCCCGGCCTATCCACGCCAGTCTCGGGTCGGGCTCCTAGTTCGCGAGGCTGGCCGACGAGATTCCCTGCTTCACGACGAGGACCTCCGGCCCTCCCGTGTAGAGCGGCAGGCGATGCGCGATCCAGCCGTGCGGCGCGCGCGGGTCGAACCAGAAGGAGAGCCGCGGGACGATCTGCCCGGCCAGCGGCGAGAACAGCCCGAGATCGGGCGCGTAGCGGATCTCGACCGGTGCCGGCGCGGCGCCGTTCGCATGCGCCGCAACCCACGCCTGGAAGTCGACCAGGCGAGCGCCGTTGCGGCAGAGGAACAGCTGGAAGTGCAGCTCGCTGGTCTCGCCGCGCACGAGCGGCAGGAAGAGCAGGTTCAGCGGCACGTTGACGACGCGGTCCTCCGCGTCCAGCGGCACTTCCGCCTCGAGCGCGCCGTGAGGATCCAGGCAGCGCGCCGTGCGCGCTCCGTGATCGATGGCCAGCGACCCGATCGAGTTGCCGTGCGGATCGAAGGAATGCGATTCCTGCCGCGCCAGGCGTAGGGTCTCGCCGGCCCGCACCGGCGTCAGCTCGGCCGTCGCGACCGTGTGTGCCCCGTGGTCGTCGCCGGATTGCGAGAAGACGCGCACCGAGCCGTTGTCGAGCTGATCGATGAGAAGGTTCGCGTCGCCGAGCGGCGCGCCGTGATCGTCGTAGGTCGTGGCCGGCACGCGCCCCATGTTCGCCGGCCACGGCAACAGGAACGCCGATTCGGCGAGCACCTCGGAAGCTGTTCCCCACATCCCGGCGAGTGCCACCAGGACCAGCCCGGTTCGGAACGTGCGCGGAAGCACGGGCGCATTCTATACCCAAACGGCGTTATTCGTGGACGCTGTCGAAGCGTCTTTGATAGGCTCGCGCGTTCTCGACGTGCGAAACACCAGTGGATCCAGGGACTCGCGAGGCCGTCCATGAACTTTGGCTTTACCGAAGAGCAGGAGCTCCTGCGCAAGACCGCGCGCGTCTTCCTGGACGAGCAGTCGCCGCTGGCGGTCGCGCGCGGCGTGCTCGAGCGCGGCGAGTCGCACGCTTCCGCGCTGTGGCGGCGCTTCGCCGAGCTCGGCTGGACGGGCCTCTGCATTCCCGAGAGCTACGGCGGCGCCGATCTCTCGCTCGTCGAGCTCTGCATCCTGATCGAAGCTCTCGGACACAATCTGGTGCCGGTTCCCTTCCTCCCGCACGCGATCGCAGCGCTTGCCGTGATGGAGCTCGGCAGCAGCGCGCAGCGCGCGCGCATCCTCCCGCGTCTCGCATCCGGCGAGTCGATCGCGACGATCGGGCTGCCCGCGCTCGAGTGGGCTGCCGATCCGCTGGTCGCGACGCCGCACGGCGCCGGCTTCGTGCTGCAGGGCGTCGCGCCCTTCGTGCCGGATGCCGCGACCGCGGACTCGTGGATCGTCACCGCCAGCGCAGGCGGGAAGCTCGCGCTCTTCGCGGTGCCGCGCGCGACGTCGGGTGTCAGCGCGCGCGCGCTCCAGGCGCTCGATCCGCTGCGCCCGCTCTACGAGCTGACGTTCGAGCGCGCGGCGATCCCGCGCGAGGCCCTGCTCGGCGAAGGCTCCGCGGACGCCGCCGGGGTGGAGCGCGTCACCGATCGCGCGCTCGTCGCGATCAGCGCCGAGATGCTCGGCGGCGCCGAGCGCTGCCTCGAGACGTCGGTGCAGTATGCGAAGGAGCGGGTCCAGTTCGGGAAGCCGATCGGGATCCACCAGGCGATCAAGCACAAGTGCGCGGACATGCTGTTCGCCGTGGAAGCCGCGCGCTCGATCACGTACTACGCCGCATGGGCGGCGCGCGAGAAGCGCGAGGACGCGGGCGTGCTCGCGTCGATGGCGAAGGCGACCGCCGGCGATGCGTTCCGGCGCGCGGCCGCCGACAACCTCCAGATCCACGGCGGCGTCGGCTTCACCTGGGAGTACGACTGCCACCTGCTCCTGCGCCGCGCCCGCAGCGACGAGGCCTGGCTCGGAGGCGCTTCGTTCCACCGGGAGCGCATCGCGCGCCGAGGCTTCGGCAGCTCTGGCGCAGCGGCTCACTCCGAATAGCGCGGCTTCCGCTTCTCGAGGAACGAGCGCATGCCCTCCTGCGCGGGCGCCGTCTGGCTCGCGGCGGCCATGGCGTCGCTGGCGAGCTCGTAGGCCTGGCCGGTCGGCAGCTCGATCTGCGCATAGAGCGCCTGCTTGCCGAGCGACTTCGAGAGCGCGCTCCCGCGCGTCGCGCGGCGCAGCAGCTCGCGCGTCTCCTCGGGGACGCGCGCGTCGGGCACGACGCGGTTCACGAGTCCCCACGCCATCGCCGTCGGTGCGTCGATCTCGTCGCCGGTGAGCAGCATCTCCACGGCGTGCTTGCGGCCGACGGCCCGCACCAGCGCCACGCCGGGCGTCGTGCAGAAGAGTCCGCCGCGGCCGCCCGGCACGGCGAAGCGCGACGACTCGCCCGCTACCGCGAGATCGCAGCTCGCCACCAGCTGGCAGCCGGCTGCGGTCGCGAGCCCTTCGACCTGCGCGATCACGACCTGCGGAATCGCCGCGAGCTTCTGCATCAGCAGGGAGCACACCTCGAGCAGGTTCCGCATCTCCTTCTCGTCGCGCGCGACCATGTCGGAGAAGTCGTGCCCCGCGCTGAACACGGGTCCGCGCGCCGCCAGGATCGCGCCGCGCGCGTCGCTCCGCGCGATCCGCTCGAAGGCATCGAGGAGTTCGCGAAGATGGGCCTCGGAGAGCGCGTTCCGCTTCTCCGGGCGCACCATCGTCACGACCTCGAAGTCGCCCTCGCGCACGCTCTCGATGTATTCGTACATGGCGCGGTCCTCCGTCAGGGATGCTCCGCCAGCAAGTGTACGGCCAGGTCGCGCCGGGCCTCCGCCGCCAGCTCGACGGGAGGCATCGGCGGCGTTGGCGCGGCCAGGAACGCAATCAGGCTGTCGATCGAGTAGCGGGCGCCGAGTCCCTGGAGCTTCACCGCGACGACGCCGGCCTGCGCGCGCGCCGCATCGTGACATCCCGCGCAGCCGTTCGCCTCGAAGAGCGCGCGACCTCGCTCCGCGCTCGCGGCGCGTTCCGCCGCCGGGAGATCCGCGAGGGGATCCTTCGCGGCGGCTGCGGGCGCGGCGTTCGCCGTCGCGGACGCCTTCCCGCCCGAGGACCGCGCGACGCGGTAGATCGCGCCGGCGTAGTCGTCGGAGACATAGATGGCGCCGTCGGGTCCCTGCGCGACGTCGACGGGCCGGCCGATCACGTCGTCGCCGTCGAGGAACCCGGTGAGGAAGTCGCGCGAGGAGACGCCGCCGTCGTCGTCCCAGTGGAGCGAGACCACCTTGTAGCCGTCCTTGTGCGTGCGATTCCACGAGCCGTGCAGGGCCACGAGCGCCGCTCCGCGCAGCGGCTCCGCGAGATCGTCGCCGCGCAGGAAGACGATGCCGAGCGGCGCATTGTGCGCGCGGAATCCGTGCACGGGCGGGATCGAGCTCTGCACGCGCGCCTCGTTTCCGGCGCCGAAGTCGGGATCCGGCACGCGATCCCCGTTTGCGTAGGGCCAGCCGTAGAAGCCGCCCATCACGATGCGGTTGAGCTCGCACGGCGGGAAGTCGTCGCCGAGGAGATCGCGGCCGTTGTCGGTCGCGTACAGCTGGTCCGTCCCGGGCTGCCAATCCAGGCCGACGGAGTTGCGCAGCCCGCGCGCGACGATCTCCTCGCCGGATCCGTCGGGCCGGTAGCGGACGATCGCGGCGCGGCGCGGGTCCTCCTCCTCGCACACGTTGCAGCTCGAGCCGATCGACACGTACATCCAGCCGTCGGGTCCGAAGCGCACGGTGCGCGACCAGTGGTTGCCGCCGCTGGGAAGTCCGTTCACGACGCGCTGGTACGTGCCGCGCGTCTCCCGCGTGGCGGGATCGAATTCGATCCGTCCGATGCCGTCCGTCTCCGCGACGTAGAGCCAGCCCTCGTGGAAGTCCATGCCGTGCGGACGCGAGAGCCCCTCGAGCAAGGTGCGCACGCCGTCGGCGCTGCCGTCGCCGTCGTCATCGCGCAGGGCCAGGAGGATGCGCCCGCTGCGCGGCGCGCTGACGAGCAGATCGCCGGCGGACGTGAAGCGCAGCATGCGCGGGTTCTCGAGCGAGCCCGCGAAGAGCCCGACCGCATGGCCCTCGGGCGCGTGGAAGCGCTTGCCGAGCGTGTCCGGCGCGGGCGTCGAGGCTCCGCGCCCGAAGAGCATGTGACCGATCGGCGCGTTGACCGCGAAGCGTTCCGGGAGCAGCCAGCGACAGGACCCGACGAGCGCGAGCGCGAGGACGATCGCGGCGATCCAGAGGCGGCGCATAGGGGCCGGATGGTCGGGCCAGCACGCCTGTCACGCCACCGGAGGGCTGGATTTTCCCCTGGGGAGGTCTTGACGAAAGCGCTGCGTTGGCGCACTCATATGCCCCCTTTGGTGGGAGGCAGCCGCAATGGCTTCGCGCATCCGCGTCGGTGACATGGTCGAGGTGATTGCCGGCGCAGACCGCGGCAAGCAGGGTCGCGTGATCGGCGTCGACGCCGAGCGCGAGCGCGTGCGCGTCGAGAAGGTGCGCATGCAGAAGCGCCACCTGAAGCCCGGCCGCAAGCTCGCCCGCACCGGCGGCATCCTCGAGCTCGAGGGACACATCCACGCGTCGAACGTGATGCTCGTGGATCCGCAGACCCAGCGCGGCAGCCGCGTCCGTTTCGAGACGGACGAGAACGGCCGCCGCGTGCGCGTCTTCGCCAAGAGCGGCAGTCGCGTCCCCGACCCGAAGAGGTCCTAGCCGATGGCGAAGAAGGGCAAGCGCGAGAAGATCAAGCTGGAGTCGTCCGAGGGCACCGGCCACTTCTACACGACGGTGAAGAACCGCCAGAACACTCCCGGAAAGCTCGAGCTCAAGAAGTACGACCCGGTGGTGCGCAAGCACGTCGTGTACAAGGAAACGAAGCTCAAGTAGAAGAGCGGCCGGCGTCTCTGCGCCGGCGCGGGTGCTGGGAAAGGAATCCCGAGATGGCCTGGGTGATCACGAGACTCTGCCGCGACTGTGTGGACCAGTCGTGCGTCGAGGTCTGCCCCGTCGACTGCATCTACCAGTACGACGGCGAAGACAAAGAGCAGTTCCCGAACCAGCTCTTCATCGATCCCGAGGAGTGCATCAACTGCGGCGTCTGCGAGCCGGAGTGCCCGTGGGAGGCGATCTTCGAGGACGAGCAGGTCCCCGAGGTCCTCAACGCGGACATCGCGCTCAACGCGCAGATCGTCGACTCGAAGGGCGACTTCTCCGTTCCCGAGGTGGAGGAGAAGAACAAGCCCACGCCCCAGCAGATCGCCGACAACAAGGCGAAGTGGGGCTTCGAGGGTTAAGGCCCGTCGAAGGCGGCCGCCATCGCCTCGAGGGGCGCCTCGCGTCCGCTCCAGGCTTCGAGCTGCGCGGCGGCCTGGTGCACGAGCATCCACTTGCCGGAGACGGCCTTCGCCCCGCGCGCTTCGGCGTCGCGCAGGAGGCGCGTGCGCGGCGGGTCGTAGACGGCGTCGAGCACGACCGCGCCGGCTGAGATCCAGGCCGCGTCGACCGGCGACGCGTCCGACCCGAGGCCGACGCTCGTGGTGTTGACCAGCACGTCGTGCGGCGTGGTCCGCAGATCCGCGAGCGATCCGATGCGGCAAGCGCCGAAGGCGTCCGCGAGCGCGCGGGCTTTCTCCGCGCTGCGGTTCAGCACGGTCACGCGCGCGCCGCGCTGCTGCAGGCCGTAGACGACGGCGCGCGCCGTGCCGCCGGCGCCGAGCACGACGGCCCGCGCGCCGGCCAGCTTCGTCTCGCGCTCGAGGGCGCGCACCGCGCCGAGCCAGTCGGTGTTGGTGCCGTGCAGCGCGCCGTCGCGCAGCACCACGGTGTTGACGGCGCCGATGCGGCGCGCCGTCTCGTCGAGAGCGTCGAGGTGCTCGAGGATCGCGACCTTGTGCGGGATCGAGACCGAGAGCTGGCGTCCGCCGAGCGCGCGCCAGCCGGCGATCGCGGGCGCCAGCCGCTGCGGCGGCACGTCGAAGGCGAGATAGACGGCGTCGAGACCGAGCGCCGCGTATGCCGCGTTGTGCATGGCGGGTGAGCGGGTGTGGGACGCCGGATGGAGCACGATCCCGCAGAGCGCAGTGTGCTGCGTGATCACGTCTCCTCCGGACAGGTGCCTGGCGCGGCCGCCAACGCTATCGGATCGACGGGCCCGCACCTACAATCGCCGCGACGAAGGAGGTGGCGATGGCGAAGGGCAGCGCGCGCGTGGCGATCCTGATGGGATCGAAGAACGACTGGGACGTGATGAAGGCGGCCGAGCAGGCCCTCGAGGAGCTCGAGGTAGCGAGCGACGCGCGCGTGATCTCGGCGCACCGCACGCCGGATCGCCTGGTCCGCTACCTCGCGGGCGCCGAGGAGAACGGCATCGAGGTGGTGATCGCCGGAGCCGGCGCGGCGGCGCACCTCGCCGGTGTCTGCGCCGCGCACACGGCGCTGCCGGTGCTCGGCGTCCCGATCGCGAGCTCCGACCTGAACGGGCTCGACGCGCTGCTCTCGACGGTGCAGATGCCGGGCGGCATCCCGGTCGCGACGTTCGCCATCGGCAAGGCGGGCGCCAGGAACGCAGGCCTGTTCGCCGCGGCGATCCTGGCGCGCTCCGACAAAGGGCTGCGCGAGCGGCTGCTGAAGTTTCGCGAGGCGCAGGCCGCGGCGGTCCCCGAGCGCCCCTACTGATCGCGCTGGCGCGAGCGCTCGAGCGCGGCCTTCAGGTCGCTCCACACGGCGCGGCGGTTCTCCGGCGTGTACTGCCGGAGGATGAACGCGGGGTGGAAGGTCGGCATCAGCGGGATGCCGCGGTAGTCGTGCCAGATGCCGCGGATGCGCGTGATCGAGACCTCGCGGCCGAGCAGCAGGCTCGCGGCCGGCTTGCCGAGCGCGACGATCACGCGCGGCTGCACCGCCGCGATCTGGCCGTCGAGGAAGGGCCGGCAGGTCGACGCCTCGTCGGCGAGCGGCGTGCGGTTCTCGGGCGGCCGACACTTGACGATGTTGCAGATGTAGACTTCGCTGCGCGGGATCTGCAGGCCCTTCTCGATCATGGTCGTGAGGAGCTCGCCGGCGCGGCCGACGAAGGGCAGCCCGCGCCGGTCCTCCTCCTGGCCCGGGCCCTCGCCGACGAACATGAGATCCGCGTCGGGATTGCCGTCGCCGAAGACGATCTGCGTGCGGCGCTCGTGGAGCCGGCAGCGCGTGCACTCGCCGAGCTCTTTGCGCACCGCCGCCAGGGTCGGCCGCTCGCCCCACGGCGACGGCTCCGCGACGAGCACGCCGGGCTGCGGCGCGGGCGCCGACGGAGCGAGCGCCGGCTCCGCAGGGACGTCCCGGCGCGAAGGCCTCGCCACGGGCGCGAGCGCCTCGACGCCCTCCTCGTGCAGCTCCTCGAGCCAGCCGCGGGCCGCCGCGACCAGGCGCTCGAGGTCGCGGCTCAGCGCGCGGTCCAACCCGGGCTCTCGCTCGCCGCGGCGTCGTGCGCGGCGAAGGCCGCGGCCAGCAGCGCGTGGGCATCGCCGTCGACGCGCGCCGACTTGCCGCCCGGCTTCAGCGGCTTGCCGGTGCCGGCCTCGATCGTGCCGTGGCGGTTCTTCTCGATCTTCTGGACGACCTCGAACTCGAAGCCTGGGTCGTTGGCGTCGTCGTGGCAGCTGCCGCAGATCTGCAGGATCACGCACGAGTCGCACTTGTCGCCGAGCGAGAGGATGGTGCCGCGCTTCGGCGCGTCGGCGCCGACGTGGTTGCCGCCGGGACCGTGGCACGATTCGCAGCCGACGCGCGCGAGATCGGGGTGATCGGCGCCCTTGGCGCCGGTCGGGAAGCCGCCCGTCTTGCCGAGGCCCGTGGTGTGACACGCGATGCAGCTCGCGTCGGCGTCCTTGCCCGCCTTCGCGAGTGTCGCGAAGGACGACGCGTGCGGGCTCGACAGCCAGGTCGCGTGCTCGGCCGGGTGGCAGCTCTTGCAAGTATCGGAGCCGACGTAGGCCGCGCTCGTCGGGAGCAGGCTCGCGCGCACGGCGCCGCGCTCGGCCAGGATCTTCTCGCGCTCCTTGGCGGGAAGCGCGAGCAGGTGGGCATTGGCTGCGTGCGAGATGCGCGGCACGAAGCTCGCGTAGTCGAATCCGAGCGAGTGCTTCTCGTCGTGGCACTGCAGGCACTGCTTCGAGTAGTCGCCGCCGACGACCGTGGCGGGCGAGAGGTGCGGGCCGCCGCGTCCGTGGCAGTCCTCGCAGCCGACGTCTTCCAGCTCCGGCGCGTACTTGCCGATCTGGTAGCCGCCCTCCTTCCCGAAGCCGACCACGTGGCAGGCGACGCACTCCGCGTTGGTGTCGGCGCCGTGCTTCACGAGCGTGTCGAAGGCGCCCGCGTGCGACGTCAGCATCCAGGTCTCGTGCTGCGCCTCGTGGCACACGCCGCATGCCTCGTTGCCGCTGAAGCCGGTCTTGCGCAGCAGCATCGGCACGGGCGTGCCCGCCAGCTTCGCCAGGCGCATGCGCAGCAGCGGCGCGTCGGTCTCCGGCGCGAAGCCCTGGCGGCGCGCCGAGATGCGGCCCTGCGCGTCGATCAGCACGACGTCGGGCACGGCGCCGAAGACGCCGTAGCTCTCGCGGATCTTGCCGCTCTCGTCGAAGACCACCGGAAAGAAGTCGAGCCCGTCCTTCTTCATCTGGTCGCGCACCGCGAAGGTCTTGCCGGTCAGCTCGACGCCGACGAGCACGGGCCGCTTCGCGTCGTCGTAGGTAGCGAGCTCCTTCTTGATGAACTCGAGGAACTCGTGGCAGTGCGGGCAGGTGTGCAGGAAGAAGAGCAGCAGGACCGGGCGGCCGCGCTGCGCGGCGAGATCGAAGGTGGACTTCCCGTCGATCACGTCGGCCTCGAAGAGCGGCGCCTCCGGCTTGCCCACGACGTCGGCGCCGGGCTCGGGCAGGCGCAGCGACTCGCGCAGCTGCTGCTCGACCGAGGAGCGCGCCTCGGGATCGGTCGGGAACTGCGCCATCCCGAACGTCACGTAGCCCTCGGCGTCGACGCCGAGGATCGCCATCGGGCCGCGCAGCCCGAACATGCGCGAGATCTTCGCGGACGAGTCGTCGATCACCGGGAACGTGAAGCCCTGGTGCGCGACGAACGCGCGAGCCGCGTCCGCGCTCGAGCCGACGGCGATGCCGACGATTTCGAAGTTGTTCTGCCCGCGCACCTTCGCGATCTCGGCGACCGCCTGCGCGATCGGCACGGTCGACGTCATCTCCGGGTTGAAGAAGAAGATCACCGCGCGTTTGCCGAGCAGCTCCGAGATCTCGAGGCGCTTGCCCTCGAGCGTCCAGCCGCCGAAGGCGGGCAGGGGACGCTCCTTCCGCTCGGCGCGCGCGGGCGCGGCCGCCTTCTCGACCTCGGCCGGCCCGGCGGACTCGACCTGCGCGTCGGCCTTCGCGGGCTGCGTCGCGACCTCGTCACCGCACGCCCAGCACGCGGCCGCGACGACGGCGCACAGGAGGGCGCGCGTCGCGTGCGCACGGAGGCTCCCGGGGCCGCTCGACACGGCGCGCAGGATAGCCGCCCGAGTGCCGAAGTCGCCTAGGCGTTCTTCTCGAGAATGTGGATCGCGCAGGCGCTGCCGAGTCCGATCACGTGCGTCAGTCCGATGCGCGCGCCCGCCACCTGGCGCTCGCCCGCCTCGCCGCGCAGGTGCGTCGCGATTTCGTAGACGTTCGCGATGCCGGTCGCGCCGAGCGGATGGCCCTTCGAGAGCAGACCGCCCGACATGTTGACCGGGACGCGGCCGCCGTGCGCCGTCTCGCCGGCGTCGATGAGCTTGCCGGCTTCGCCGTCGCCGCAGAGTCCGAGGTTCTCGTAGTGCAGGATCTCCGCGGTCGCGAAGCAGTCGTGGAGCTCGACGAGGTCGATGTCGCTCGCCGATACGCCCGCCATCTCGTAGGCGCGCCTGGCGGCCAGGCGCGTGCAGGTGTTGACGTCGGGCATCACGAGGTCGCGCTCCTGCCACGGATCGCTCGTCAACACCGACGCCTTCACGCGCACCGCGCGCTTCATCAGGCCCAGCTCGCGGGCCTTCTTCTCGCTCGCGAGCACCGCCGCCGCGGAGCCGTCGACGTTCACCGAGCACATCAGCTTGGTGTTGGGGTACGCGATCATCTCCGCGTTCATCACCATCTCGAGCGGCGTCTCGATCCGGTACATCGACTTCGGGTTCATCGTCGAGTGGTGATGGTTCTTCACCGACACCTTCGCGAACTGCTCGAAGGTCGTGCCGTACTTGCGCGCGTGCTCCATGCCCGCCTCGGCGAACACGGCCGGCATCGTGCCCGAGCCGAGCAGGCCCTCCTTGGGGATGCCGCCGCCGCCCCCGCCGCCGCCGAGCAGGCCGCTGCCCATCTTCTCGACGCCGACCGCGAGCACCAGGTCGTAGACGCCGGCCTTGATCGCCATCCACGCCTCGCGGAACGCGGTCGCGCCGGTCGCGCAGGCGTTCGCGCAGTTCACCACGGGGATGCCGGTCTGGCCGATCTGCTGCAGCACGCGCTGGCCGACCATCGCGTTGGCCTGGCCGAGGTTGCCGCAGTAGAGCGCCTGCATGTCCTGGATCTTCAGACCGCAGTCGTCGAGCGCCATGCGCGCGGCCTGCGCGCCGAGCACGTCCACGGCCGGGCCCGTGCCCGCCTTCTGGAACTTGGTCATGTCGATGCCGACGATGAAGACGTCGCTCATGGAGAGCTCCTTTTCCGGCTAGGCCCGGGGCTGGAAGTAGTAGGTGAGGTACTCGTTGCCGTCGCGATCCTTGCGCGGCGCGACCTTGTAGATCACCTCGACCGGCATCCCCATCTTGATCCTGGCCGGGTCGGGCGGGATGTTGATCAGGTTCCCCTTGACCGTGCCGCCGCCCTCGAGATCGACGATCGCCGAGACGTAGGGCACCTCGATCCCGGGGAAGGAGCGGTGCACGATCGAGTAGACGTAGAGCTCGCCGCGGTTCGAGAGCTTCTTCTTCTGGATGGCGCCGTGCTTGCCGCACTTCGAGCAGGTGTCGCGCTCGTCGAGGAAGATGGCGCCGCAGGCGCCGCACTGATTGCCCTCGAGATACGGGTCGGCGCCCGCCGGGTTCTTCAGGAAGGGGACGACGGGACGGAGCGCGGCTTCGGCCATGGTCGGGGGGTCCTTTCGCGGGGATGCGCGCGGAGACTCCGTCGGCGGCAGATGCCGACGGACGGCGCGCGGCGCCGCAGCATGCCAGCGCCTGCGCGGCGCTGTCAAACGGACTCGCCCGTATCGGGGCTATACGACTTTGGAGCGCGCCGCGGCGAGCTGCTCCTTGAAGTGCGCGTTGTCGGGCTCGAAGGTCAGCGCCGTCTGGAGATTGCGCGCGGCGGCGCCGAAGTCGCGCCGCTTGAGGTCGGCCATCGCCATCTTGTAGAAGCGCTGTCCCTCGCGGGTGCGCCCGCCGCGCTCGCTGGCGTCGCGCTTCTCGGCCTCGTCCCTCGCCTCGGAGAGCTGGATGCGGATGCGGCCGTCCTCGGAGAGGCGCATGTCGTAGGCGCGCCGCCGGCGCGGGTCGCGCAGCACGGAGTACGCCTCCGAGACGCGCATGGCGATCTGGCGCACCGCCTCCTGGAGCTCCGGCTCGAGGCTGCGATTGGCGTCCGGATGGAAGACGCGCGTGGTGGCGTGATACGCGCGCTTCACGTCCGCGCTGCCCGCGTCGCGGCGCAGGTGCAGGAGCTGGTAGTAGTCGAGCTCGCCGAGCAGCCGCGCGAGTGCCCGGATCTCGGTGGGCGCCAGCTGCTCCGGCACGGCTCAGCTCTCGTCGTCGTCGGCGAGATCCGTGCCGGCTGTGTCGAAGAGCGAGTCCTCGTCCGACTGCCCCTCGATCTCGATGCCTTCGAGATCCGCGAGCTCGAGCTCGTCCGTGAGCTCGCCGCCGTCGGACCCGATCAGCGGGGCCTCGCCGAGCTCGACCGCCGTGATCACGAGCTCGTCGTCCTCGGCGATCGGCGCGGGCACGGGCGCCGGCGCAGCGACGGGCTTCGGCGCGGGAGCCGGGGCGGGCTTCGGCGCGGCGACGGGCTTCGGCGCGGGCGCGGGGGCCGGAGCGGGGCGCGCGGGCGCCGCCGGCTTCGGAGCGGGCGCCGGCGCCGGTCGCGGCGCCGCTGCCTTCTCCTGCGCGGGCATCTTGCGCGCGGGAACCGTCGGCTGCGCCACCGGGATCAGCTCGTCCTGCGGCTCGGCGGCGCCGACGCTCTCGAGCGTCGCGGTGGCGACGCGGTCGGCGACGCCGCGATCCATGATGTCCGAGATCTCCGACTCCGACAGGCCGGACGAGAGCGTGATGCGCGTCGAGGCGGCCTCGCCGGTGGCGCGGTCGCGCGCCGTCACGTTCACGATGCCGTCCGTGTTGATCTCGAAGGTGACGTCGATCTCGACCTCGCCGCGGCGGCCCTTCTGGAAGCCGCCGAACTCGAAGTGTCCGAGCATCTCGTTCTCGCTCGACTCGCGCGATTCGCCCTGGTAGACGCGGATCGAGACGCTCTCCTGGAAGTCGTTGAAGGTGGTGAAGGTGCGCGTCTGCTCGATCGGCACGGGCGTGTTGCGCTCGATCACCGGCTCGGTGAGCCCGCCCGCGACGCCGATCTGCAGCGAGAGCGGGGTGACGTCGAGCAGGAAGGCCTCGCTGCCCTGGTCGAGCAACGACGCCGCGTGGATCGCCGCGCCCATCGCGACCACCTCGTCGGGGTCGACGTCGGTGCGCGGCTCCATCTGGAAGTACTCGCGCACGCTGTTGCGCACGAGCGCCAGCCGGGTCGGGCCGCCGACCAGGATCACGCCGTCGAGGTCGCGCGCGACCATGCCGGCCTGCTGGAGGGCCTCGTCGCACACCTTGAAGGTGCGCTGCATCAGGTCGGCGACGAGGCCGTTGAACTCGCGCTCCGAGAGCGTGTACTCGAGCGAGAGGGTGTCGCCGGACGGCGTCGTCGCGACGTCGGGGATGCGGATCTCCGCCGTCGGCTCGATGGAGAGCGTCTTCTTGGCTTCCTCCGCCGCGACCTTCAGCTTCTCCAGCGCGAAGCGGTCGTTGCGCAGGTTGATCTTGTGCTTCGCCATGAACTGCTCGGCGAGCAGGTCGATCACGCGGTCGTCGAAGTCGTCGCCGCCGAGGAAGGTGTCGCCCGAGGTGGCGAGCACCTCGAAGACGTCGTCGCCGATCTCGAGGATCGAGATGTCGAAGGTGCCGCCGCCGAGGTCGTACACCGCGACGCGCTGGTTCAGCCCGCGGCCGAAGCCGTAGGCGAGCGCCGCGGCCGTCGGCTCGTTGAGGATGCGCAGCACCTCGAGCCCGGCGATGCGCGCGGCGTCCTTGGTGGCCTGGCGCTGATTGTCGTTGAAGAAGGCCGGCACCGTGACCACGGCCTTCGCGACCGGCTGCCCGAGGCGCGCCTCCGCGATCGACTTCATCTCGCGCAGCACCATCGCGGAGATCTCGGGGAGGCTGAACACTTCCTCGCGTACCTTGATGCGCACGCTGTGGTTGTCGCCTTCCACGATGTCGTAGGAGCAGATCGCGCGCGCCTTCTTCACCTCCTCGGAGAAGAAGTAGCGGCCGATCAGGCGCTTGGCGGACGAGATGGTGTGCTTCGGATCGTGGATGATGTTGGCCTTCGCCGCGTTGCCGACGGTGATCGAGCCGTCCGCGGCGATGTTCACCACGCTGGCGGTGGTGCTCTCGCCGAACGCGTTCGGCAGCACGTCGACCCGGCCATGGCGCGACACCGCCACGCACGAATTGCTGGTGCCCAGGTCGATTCCGATGGCGATCTGCGCCATGCAACCCCTCTTCCGCCCCCCGCATATCGGCAAGCTGCCGGTTGCGCTGGAGCCGTCTCGCTTGCGGGCGGGCCGTCTTGGTGCGGCGCGGAGGGCGTGCTAAACCCCGAGCGTTTTCCAGGGGTTTGGGGATGTCCGGTCACTCCAAGTGGGCGACGATCAAGCGCAAGAAGGGCGCCGTCGACGCCAAGCGCGGGAAGATCTTCACGAAGCTGATCCGCGAGATCGCCACGGCGGCCCGGATCGGCGGCGGCGATCCCGGCGCCAATCCGCGGCTCCGCCTCGCGATGGACAAGGCGCGCGGCGCCAACATGCCCAAGGACAACATCGAGCGGGCCATCAAGAAGGGCACGGGCGAGGGCGCCACCGAGTCGTACGAGGAGGTGGTGTACGAGGGCTACGGCCCCGGGGGCACCGCCATCTACGTCGAGGTGCTGACCGACAACAAGAACCGCACGGTGGGCGAGCTGCGCCACGTC
The DNA here is from genome assembly GCA_036274295.1 of Myxococcota bacterium. GTDB lineage: Bacteria > Myxococcota_A > UBA9160 > UBA9160 > SMWR01 > DASUFZ01. Next base: position 46,683 of record DASUFZ010000043.1, on the reverse strand, counting down.
CTCACCAAGTTCGGCGGCAACCTCGGCTCGAGCGGCTGCGTGGCCTACCTCTTCTCGAAGAAGGGCGTGCTGAGCTTCGAGCGCGCCGGCCTGGACGTGGACGCGCTCCTCGAGGCCGCCCTCGATGCCGGCGCGGAGGACGTCCAGGAGTCGGACTCCGGCGCCGACGTGACGACCGCCCCCGCCGAGTTCGACGCCGTGAAGAGCGCGCTGGCGGCGAAGGGCTTCACGCCCGCGTCGGCCGAGCTGACGATGATCCCGTCGACCACGGTCCAGCTCGAGGGCAAGGACGCGGAAAGCATGCTGCGGCTCGCCGACGGCCTCGAGGATCTCGACGACGTCCAGAACGTCCACGCGAACTTCGACATCTCCGAGGAGGAGATGAGTCGGATCGCGAGCTAAGCTGGCCGCGCGCGTTCCTCCCCCCCGCGCGGACGACGACGGATCCATCCTCCCGTGTCATCGGGGGCTCGTTGGAATCGAACCACCACGAGGGGCGCGAGCCGGCGCGGAGCGCCGCCGCGCAGCGCGTGCTCGGCATCGACCCGGGCAGCGCGACGACGGGCTTCGGGTTGGTGGAGCGGAGCGGCGCTCGTGTCGTCCACGTCGCGCACGGCACGATCCGCCTCCCGCGCACCGGCTCGCTGACCTCGCGCCTCGCGCGCCTGCATCGCGAGGTCGCCGAGCTGGCGCAGCGCTACCGGCCGGACGTCGCCAGCATCGAGCAGTGCTTCGTGGCCGTGAGCCCGCGCTCGGCTCTCGTGCTCGGGCAGGCGCGCGGCGCGGCGCTGGCCGCGCTCGGCGGCGCGGGCGTGGCGGTCGTCGAGTACGCGCCGGCGCACATCAAGCTCTCCGTCGCCGGCAGCGGTCGCGCCGGCAAGGACCAGATCCAGCGCGTGGTCGCGCGCGTGCTCGACCTCTCGAGCTGGCCGGCGGCCGACGCCGCCGACGCGCTCGCCGCGGCGCTCTGCCACGCCATGGCCGGGCGCCTCGAGCTGCTGGCGCAGCGCCCGCGCGCGCGCCGGCAACGATCGCGCGGACCGGTCGTGCGCGTGAGGCGCGTCTCGTGATCGCGCGCCTCGAGGGCGTGCTCTTCGAGCGGACGCCGTCGCGCGTCGTGCTCGACGTCCACGGCGTCGGCTACGAGGTATTCGTCCCGCTGTCGACCTACGAGCGCCTGCCCGACGATGGCAAGACGGTGGCGCTGCGCATCCACACCCACGCGCGCGAAGGCGCGCTCCAGCTCTACGGCTTCCTCAGCGCGCCCGAGCAGGCCGCGTTCGAGCTGCTGCTGCACACGAGCCGCGTCGGTCCGAAGCTCGCGCAGACCGTCCTCTCGGGCATCCGGCCGACGGAGCTGCTGCGCGCGATCCGCGAGCGCGACACCGGGCCGCTCAAGCGCGTCAGCGGCGTCGGCGCGAAGCTCGCCGAGCGCATCCTGGTCGAGCTGAAGGATCGCGCCGACGAGCTGGCGCTCGCGCTCGACGCGCCCCCCGGTCCCGGCGACGTGACAGCGCGCGGCGCCCGCGAGGACGCGATCTCGGCGCTCCAGAACCTCGGCTACACGCGCGGCGAGTCCGAGCGCGTGCTCGCCGACGTCTCCGCCGAGCTCGGGGACGACGCGAGCATCGAGACGTGCGTGCGCGCCGCGCTCCGGAGGCTCGCGCGATGATCGACGAGGAACGCGGTGCGCTGACGCGGCGCGCGCTGCCGGGCGACGCGGCGTGGGAGGAGGCGCTGCGCCCGCGCACGCTCGACGAGATGGTCGGGCAGGATCGCGTGCGCGAGAACCTCGCGGTCTTCATCCAGGCCGCGAAGCAGCGCGGGGAGCCGCTCGATCACCTGCTCCTGCATGGCCCGCCCGGCCTCGGCAAGACGTCGCTCGGCGGCATCGTCGCGCACGAGATGGGCGCCGCGCTGCGCTCCACCAGCGGCCCCGCGATCGAGCGCCCCGGCGATCTCGCCGCGCTGCTCTCGAACCTCGAGGCGGGCGACGTGCTCTTCATCGACGAGATCCACCGCTTGCCGCCCGTGGTGGAGGAGATCCTCTACCCGGCGATGGAGGACTTCCAGCTCGACATCCTGATCGGACAGGGGCCCGGCGCGCGCTCGATGCGCCTCGATCTCCCGCGCTTCACCCTGATCGGCGCCACCACGCGCGCCGGCATGCTGACCTCGCCGCTGCGCGACCGTTTCGGCTGGTCAGCGCGCCTCGAGTACTACCCGGACGCGGACCTAGAGAAGATCCTCGCGCGCTCGGCGCGCGTGCTGCGCGTGGAGATCGAGAAGCCTGCGCTGGCGGAGATCGCGCGCCGCTCGCGCGGCACGCCGCGCGTCGGCAACCGGCTGCTGCGGCGCGTGCGCGATTTTGCGGCGGTCGGGGAGGGGCACGGCGCCGCCGTCACGCGCCAGCGCGCGCGCTTCGCGCTCGAGCGCCTCGACGTCGACGCCGTGGGCTTCGACCGCCTCGACCGCCAGGTGCTCGGCGCGCTGCTCGACAAGTTCGAGGGCGGCCCGGTCGGGCTCGCGACCCTCGCAGCGGCCGTGGGCGAGGACGAGGGCACGCTCGAGGATGTGGTCGAGCCCTACCTCATCCACCAGGGCTTCCTGGCGCGCACGCCGCGCGGCCGCGTCGCCACGCGGCGAGCCCGCGAGCACTTCGGCCTGCCGCCCGAGACGGAGCCGGCGGTCATCCAGCAGCAGCGAAAGCTCCTCTAGCGGCCGGCCGATACGCCCGCTTGGTCCAGGGGACCGGACTTGGGGGCGGGAGTTGGGAGCAATCGTCCGATTGCTGATGGGGATCGCCGGCGCGCTGGCCCTGGCGCTCGGCGGACTCGGCCTCGCCCAGGCGTACGCAGGCGATTCCGACGCGGTCGAGAAGGCGCGTGATTCGGCGGACGGCCTGCTGCGCTCCGCGCTGGTCCACGTGCCCGGCACGGACGAGGAGCTCGCGCCGCAGATCCTCGACAAGGTCGCCGAGGTGCCGCTCCGCTTCGCGCTCGCGCCGGTCGGCCTGCTGCTCGTCGGCCTCGCGCTGCGGCCGGCGGACGGCGGGAGCAGCGGCGGCGCCAAGCCCGCCAAGGGCAAGGCCAAGGACGAGGCGGCCGACGCAGAGATGGGACGCGCGGCCGTCGGCGGCAAGCTCGCGCGCAAGGCGAAGAAGGACGCCGCGTCGCTCGCGCGCAAGGGCGAGCACGTCGAGGCCGCGGAGCTCTGCTTCACCGCGGGCCTGCTCGACGAGGCGGCCGACTACTTCCTCGAGGGTGGCGAGCTGACGCGCGCCGCGGAGATCCGCCACGACCAGAACCGTTTCCTCGAGTCCGCCGAGCTCTACGCCAAGGCGGGCAAGCACTCCGCCGCCGCGGTGATCTTCGCGCAGCAGAACGAGTTCGGGCGCGCGGCCGAGTCGAACCTCGCGGGCGGCAACCTCAGCCAGGCCGCCGAGATGTTCGAGAAGGCGGGCGACTTCAAGCGCGCCGCCGAGTGCTACGAGAAGACCGATTTCCCGCGCGACGCCGCGCGCTGCTGGGGCAAGTGCCAGCAGTGGCTGCGCGCTGCGAAGTGCCTGGACCAGGAGCTCGTCGAGGCGGGGGGCGCCGCGAACCGCGACGACCGCGCGCGCGAGGACTACGGGAAGCTCGTGCGCATGGCCGCGCAGCTCTACCAGCGCGGCGGCGAGCTCGAGAAGGCCGAGAACGTCCTCATCAAGGGCAGTCTGTGGGAGCAGGCCGCGGAGCTCGCCGAGAAGCGCGGCGACGCGGCGCGCGCGGTGGAGCTCTTCACCAAGGCGCGCCAGGCGCCGCGCGCGGCGAAGGCGCTCGAGAAGACGAACCCGACGGGCGCGGCGCGCATCCTGGCCGAGTACCACCGCGATCGGGGCGAGCACGCCGACGCGGCCGCGCAGTTCGAGAAGGCCGGCGAGCAGCTCGAGGCGGCCGATCTCTATCGCCTGCTCGAGCGTTACGCGGAATCCGCCGCCTGCTACGACCGCGCCGGCGCGCCCGCGCAGGCCGCCGAGATGTTCGTGGCCGCCTCCGATCGTGCGAATGCCGCTCGCTGCTTCGAGCGCGCCGGGAAGTTCGCCGAGGCCGCCGAGTGCTACGCGCTCGACGGCGACGACGTGCGCGAGGCCGAGCTGCTCGAGAAGGCCGGCGCGAATCTGCGCGCCGGCCAGGTCCACCGCGAGAAGGGCCGCGACGACGCCGCCATCGCCGCGCTCCAGAGCGTTCCGCCCGGTCACAAGGACTTCGCCGGCGCCTCGGCGCTGCTCGGCGAGATCTTCCGCGACCGCCAGATGTATCCCGTCGCGATCGCGAAGCTGCGCGACGCCATCGGCGAGGGCGAGCTCGACCGCAGCAACCATCGCGTCTTCTACTGCCTCGCCACCGTCTACGAGGCGAGCGGCGACTTCGCCGCGGCGGTCGCGCTCTACGAGAAGCTGCTGGCCTTCGACGTCCGCTACGAGGACGTCCACGCGCGCCTGCAGCAGTGCCGCGACGCGCTCGCCAAGGCGGCGCCTGCCGAGGGCGCGGGGAGCGGCGCGCCGCAGAGCAAGTCGGGCCGCTACGTCATCCGCGGCACGCTCGGCCGCGGCGGCATGGGCGTCGTCTACAAGGCCGACGACACCGTCCTCGACCGCACGGTCGCCTTCAAGGTGCTGCCCGACGCGCTGCGCGAGAACCCGCAGGCGCTGAAGAACTTTCTGCGCGAGGCGAAGAGCGCGGCGCAGCTGAACCACCCGAACATCGTGATGGTCTACGACGCCGGCGAGCAGGACGGCGTCTTCTACATCGCCATGGAGTACGTCGACGGCCACACGCTCAAGGAGATCATCAAGCGGCGCGGGCGCATCGCGCCGAAGGGCGTGGCGCACGTGGTCTCGCAGATGGCCGAGGCGCTCGCGTACGCCCACGACAAGAAGATCGTGCACCGCGACATCAAGACGGCGAACGCCATGTGGACCGTCGACCGCAAGGCCAAGATCATGGACTTCGGGCTCGCCAAGGTGATCGAGGAGGTCCGCAACCACACGACGGTGGTCTCGGGGACGCCCTACTACATGAGCCCGGAGCAGACGCTCGGGAAGAACGTCGACCACCGCACCGACATCTACTCGCTCGGCGTCTCGGTGTTCGAGATGGCCACGGGCGGGCTGCCCTTCACCGAGGGCAACCTGCCGTACCACCACGTGCACACGCCGCCGCCCGATCCGCTCGAGGTGGTGCCGGATCTCCCGCAGGTGCTCGCGCAGATCATCGAGCGCTGCATGCGCAAGGATCCCGAAGAGCGCTACCAGAACGCGCGCGAGATCCTGGCCGAGCTGCGAGCCGCGCCGATCGCGTAGCCGATTCGATGCCTGTGACGTTCTCGTCACGCGCGTGACGGGAGCGTCACGAGACGGAGGCTGCCGGCTCCGGCGGCTCGCTCCGACCGACCAATACAACTCACCGAAACTAAAAGAGAATTCCTCCGAGGCGCCGCCGGCATCGAGTGGGCACGTCGCTTGCTCTGAGTCCGCGCGTTCGGGGATGCCTGGGTATCGGATCCGCCTGGATCCGCGTCGAAACGTTGGGGGAGGGGGACGGGTGTACCAGCAGACGATCGCCGAGAAGGTCTCCTGTACGGGGATCGGTCTCCACAGCGGCGCACCGACGCAGCTGGTTCTGCATCCAGCTCGAGCGGACGAAGGCATCACCTTCGTCCGGACCGACTGCAAGACGCCCATCGAGATCCCCGCGCGCTCGCGCGAGATCTCGTCGACCTATCTCGCGACCACGCTCGGACGCGGCGAGGCCAGCATCCGCACCGTCGAGCACTTGCTCGCGGCACTCTTCGGGATGGGCATCGACAACGTCCGCGTCGAGGTCGACGGCCCCGAGCTGCCCGTCATGGACGGCAGCTCCGCGCCCTTCGTCTACCTGATCCGCTCGGCCGGCGTGTTCCGGCAGCGCGAGCGCCGGCGCACCCTGCGCATCCGCCGCCCGATCGAGATCCGCGACGGCGACCGCCGCATCTCGGTCGAGCCCGCGCGCGACTTCCGCGTCCACTACGCCGTCGATTTCGAGCATCCCGCGATCGGCCGCCAGGAGCTGAGCCTGGCGCCGCTCGACGCCGACCGCTTCGACCGCGAGCTCTCCGCGGCCCGCACCTTCGGCTTCCTGCGCGACGTGCGCGCGCTCTGGAACGCCGGTCTCGCGCGCGGCGGCTCGCTCGACAACGCCGTCCTGCTCGACGACACGCGCGTGGTGAATCCGTCGGGCCTGCGCTGGTCCGACGAGTTCGTGCGCCACAAGATCCTCGACCTGTGCGGCGATCTCGCGCTGCTCGGCGTGCCGCTCGTCGGCCACGTCAAGGTCGAGCGCGGGGGCCACGCGCTGCACCAGCGGCTGGTCGCCGCGATCCTCGAGCGCCCGGAGTGCTGGGTGATCGACGATCCGGATCGCCCGCACGCGCGCGGCATCAGCCTCCCGCGCGTCGCCGCCGCGGCGCGCGTCTAGCGCTCCTCCGCCAGCTCCGCGCTTGCTTCCAGCTCGGCCGCGATCGCCGCGACGTCCGCGGGGCTCGTGAACGAGATCCCCATGCCGGGCGTCTGCGCGCCGGGGTCGCCCGGGCGGTGCGCCCACACGACGCGCGCGACGACGGCATGCTCGCGGCTGCCGTCCGGCACGCGGAAGCGGATGCGCAGGATGCTGCCCGCCGGCGGCGCGTCGTCGGTGGCGACGAAGAGGCCGCCGGCGCCGAGCGTGGTGGCCGTCGCCTCGCGCGACGTCCCGGCGTACTCGTAGACCGCGCGGATGCGGACCGTCATGCGGCGATAGCGGCGCCTCGCGCGCGTGCTCACCGCGTCTCGCACAGGCGGGTCAGCCAGCCGCGCACGATGCGGCGCACGAGCGCCAGCGCGAGCGGCGATGCCGCGACCCGCGCGCTGATGTCGTCGCCATCGCGCGCCTCGAGCTGCGGGCCCGCGCCGTCCTCGCACACCAGCGCGCAGAGCGCGGTGCGCAGATCCGCGACGCCGCGCGCGAGCACGCTCGACGCGGCGAAGGCGCGCACGTCGAGCTGCCAGGCCGCGAAGTCGGTATCGGCGACGCCGCGCAGGGTCGTGCCGTCGAGCAGCTTCTTCAGGCGCTTGCGCATGCGTCGGGTCAGCGCAGACGCAAGAGCGTTCACGCGGCGGCCGTCGCCGTGGACCGCGTCGGGATCGAGCAGGACGCTGGCGAGCAGGCGCTGCAGCGCGCCGACCTCGTCGGCCGGACGGCCGAGCAGGGCGGGCGCGCAGAGCTCGCGCTCGGCGCGGTGCAGCGCGTCGCGGAACTCCTCGAGGCGGCCCTGCGACCCCGCGGCGCCGGCGCGCGGCGCCGGCTCGCCCGACTCACCTCGCGCGGCGGCGAGCGCAGCCGCGCCCTCGAGCGCGAGCTGGCGCAGGGTTTCGAAGTGGGGGTCCGCGAGTCCGGTCTCCGCGGCGGGACGCCAGTCCGCGGCGGCGCCGGCCTCGTCGACCTCGTAGGTCGTGGCGATGCCGAGGGCGCGCAGCACCGCGATCCCCGCGCGCGCATCGGCGCCGCGCGCCCGCGCGATGCGCAGCGCGACGCGCAGGCAGGTCGCGTCGATCGGGTTCGCCTCCAGCAGCGGGCGCAGATGCGCGAGCGCCTCGGCGGCGTCGCCGGAACGGTGCGAGAGCAGCTCGGCCAGCGACGAGCGCGCCGACAGGCCTTCCGGGACCAGCGCGATCGCGCGGCGGTAGGCGACCACGGCGGCCTCGACGTCCTCGAGCGGACCCGCGAGCAGGCGCGCGTGCTGCTCGTGCACCTCCGCGAGCCCGCGCTCCTCCGGCTGCGGATGCCGCGTGAGGAAGACGCGCAGCGCCTCGGCCGCGGCGCGCCAGTCGCCGAAGCCGCGCAGCAGGCGCGCCTGCGCCAGCGCCGCCTCGATGCAGCGCGGGTCGATCTCCGCCGCGATCCCGTACACCTCGGCGGCCTCGGGGCGCGCGCCGCGCTCCTCGTAGGCGCGCGCCTGGAGCAGCGCGATGGCGCCGAGATCCGCCCCGCTCTCGAGCGCGGCGGCGGCGCGGTCCGCCGCGGCGATCGCATCCTCGAGCCGGCCCGCGTGCAGCAGCTGCGCGACCAGGATCCGCCACGCCGCGGCCTGGTGAGGATCGGCGGCGACGGCCTCGCGCAGGTGTCGCTCGGCAGACGCCTCGCGCCCCGTGCAGCGCAGCTCCCACTCCGCGGCGCGCAGCCAGTGGCGCGCGCGCGCGGCGGGGTCGCGCTCGCCGCGGGCGCGCCGCTCGAGCGCCGCCACGCCCTCGTCGACGTGACCGAGCGCGTCGTGCACGGAGACGAGCGCGTCGAGCGCCTCGGGCAGCTGCGGATCCTCGGCCAGCGCGGCCTCGTAGACGCCGAGCGCCTCTTCCAGCGCGTCGAGCTGCTCGAGGCAGCGGCCGAGCAGCACGCGGTGTCGCGGCCGCTCGGGATAGGCGTCGCCGCGCTCGATGCGCGCGCCGAGCACCTCGCGCGCGGTGCCGAAATCGCCGAGAGCGACCAGCGCCTCGCCGAGGCGGGAGAGCGCGTGCGGGTCCTCGGGCTGGAGCGCGCGGGCGCGCTCGTAGAAGCCGACCGCCGCGTCGAGACGCGAGGCGGCGCGCGCGGAGTCGCCGGCCAGCAGCGCCAGCGCGCCGGCGTCCGCGGGCGCGACGCGCGCGGCGGCGTCCAGATCGAGCGCCCGCGAGGCCGCCTCGTACGCCTCCTGGTGTCGTCCGAGCGCCGCGGCCACGCGCGCGCGTCCCGCGTGCGCGTCGCGCGACGCGGGCGTGCGGGCGGCGGCGTCGCGCAGCGCGGCGAGCGCGCGCTCCGGATCGCGCTCCATCAGGAGCGAGGCGCCGCGCAGCAGCCGCGGGCCGGCCTGCCGATCCTCGACCTGCGCGGCGGCAGCCTCGAAGAGCGCGGCGGCGGCGCCCGAGGCGTCGCCGAGCGACTCGCGAAGCCCCGCCGCGAGATCCCAGGCGCCGGGCAGGCCCGGCTCCGCCGCCAGCACCAGCGAGACGCGCGCGAGCGCGTCCTCGCGGCGGCCGAGCTCGGCCAGGCAGCGCGCCAGGCGCAGCTGATCGGCCGGCGTCGCGCCGGCGCCGGCCGTGTCGCACCAGGCGCGGAAGGCCTCCGCGAAGGCCTCGGTGTCGCCCGCGCGCGCATGCAGCTCGGCCCACTCGCGCTGTGCCGGCGGCTCGAGCTCGCCCTCGGCGGCGGCATGCGCATAGGCGCGCCGCGCGCGCTCGATCTCGTCGGTGCGCACGCGCGCGAGCTCTGCCACGCGCAGCCACAGGGCGCGCCGGCGCTTGGCATCGCTCGGCCCCAGCACCTCGATCTCGCTCTCGTACAGGTCGAGCGCGCCGCGCCAGTCCTCCATCGCCTCGAGCAGGCGCTCGAGGGCGCGCAGTGCGGCGAGGTCGTGCGGGTTCGCCTCGATCGCGGCCGCGTAGCAGCGCGACGCGCGCGTGGTCGACGCGAGGCGGTGCCAGCAGATGTCGCCGAGCCGGCGCAGCAGCGCGCTGCGGTCGCGCGCGCGCTCGGTGTCGGGGTGGGTCAGCTCGCGCTCGAGCGAGTCCGCCACGTCCTGCCAGCGCTCCAGGCGTTCGGCCACGCGGCGCAGGCCGTGGATCGCGGCGAGGCTGCCCGGATCGAGCGCGTGCGCGCGCCGGTAGGCCTCGAGCGCGGCGGACGGCGCCTGCAGGCGGTCCTCGCGCAGCGCCGCCAGCTCCAGCCAGAGCGCGACGTCGTCGGGGCAGCGCGCCAGGTGACGCGCCATGCGCGCCTCCAGCTCGACGGGTAGATCCGCGGCGCGCAGCGCGCGCAGCGCGATGCGCTCGAGGCGCGCGACGGTCTCGCGCCCGAGGAGATCGTCCTCGCCGGAATCGAGCAGCGCGCGCAGATGACGCAGCGAAGCGTCGGGGCGCCCGAGCTCGGTGAACCAGACCACCGCCAGCTGCTGGCGCAGCTCGCGCCGGCGGTCGTCGAAGACCGGCTCGGGCCGGAGCGCGGCGAGCTCGGCCTCGGCCGCCTCGGCCCAGCCCTCGCGATCCCCCATGCGGCGCTGCGTCTCGGCCAGACAGCGCAGGATCTCGGCGCGTGCCGCGGCGCCCGGCGCCGCCAGCGCCAGCGCGGCGCGCCAGTGACGCGCGGCGCCCGTGGCGTCGCCGAGCGGGCCGTCGTAGAGCGCGGCGAGCCGGCAATGCAGCTCGATGCGATCGGTGCCGGGCGCGACGAGCAGCGCCTCGAGCGTGGCGGCGCGCTGCGTGTGGAGTCCCAGGCGGCGCTCGAGATCCTCGACCCGCGCGAGCACGGCGGGGTCTTCCGGCGTCGCGGCGCGCGCCGCCTGGACGGCCGCGAGCGCGCGCGCGGGATGCGGGCGCTCGAGCAGGCGCGCGCGCTCGAGGTGGAGATCGCGGCGGCGCGCCGGCTCGGCCGAGAGCGCGGCCTCCGCTTCGAGCGCGACGAGCAGCGCCTCGCGCCGGCCCGCGCGCCGGTGGACGTCGGCGATGCGCGCGACGATGCGCACGTCGCGCGGCCGTTCGAGCCGCAGGCGCTCGAGCCAGGGCAGGGCGGCGTCGGGGCCCTGGCGGTCCCAGGCGATGTGCAGCGCGCGCTCGAGCTGCGCGGCGCGATCGGCGCCCGAGGTCTCGCGCGCGAAGCGGCCGAGCCACGACAGCACCTCGTCCCAGTGCTCCAGCTTCTCGAGCTGCGCGACGAGCTCGACCTGGAGCTCGCGCGAGAAGGGCGCGAAGCGCAGCGCCGCGTGATAGGCGTCGAGCGCCTCCTCGGCGCGAGCGGGCATGCCGGCCAGCAGGCGCGCGCGCCGCGCGCAGATCTCCGCGCGCTCGACGTCGCCGCGCGCGTCGGCGAGCCGCGCGTCGAGGACCTCGAGCGCGACGTCCGGACGCTCGAGGCGCGCCGCGATCGCGAGCGCGCTCTCGAAGGCCTGCGGGTGGTGCGGCGCGAGCTGGAGCACGCGGCGCGCGTGCAGCAGCGCGCTGTCGGGGCGGTCGAGCGGACCCGCGAGCAGCTCCGTCAGCTCGACGCGCACGGGGATCTCGTCGGGTCCGCCGAGATGCGCGAGCTCGGCGTCGAGCAGGCGCGCGAGCGGCTCCGCATCGCCGAGCTTGCGGTAGAGCTGGCGCAGGCAGGCCTGCAGCGCGCGGTCCTCGGGGCGCTCCGCGAGCGCCTGTCGGTAGGCGTCGGCCGCCTCGCGCGGGCGCTCGCGCGAGAGGTAGGCGTCGCCGAGGCGCACGAACCAGGCGGCGCGTTCGGACGCCTCGTCGCAGGCGGCCGCGGCCGCGCGGCACAGCTCGATCAGGTCGAGGCTGTAGCCCGCACGCAGATAGGTGTCGGCCAGCGGCTCGGCGATCTGCGGGAGCGGACCTTCCTCGCCGAGCGCGACCTCGAGCGCCGAGATGGCGCCCTCGGCGTCGCCCTGCTCCTCGCGCACGCGCGCGATGTGCACGCGCAGCGCGGTGCGGTGGCTGCGCAGCGACTCCGGCGAGAGGCCGTCGCCGCGCCGCGACTCCAAGGTCGCGAGGCGCGACTCGAGCACGCGCAGCACGTCCTCGGGACGCGCGGCGCGCTTGTGACGCTCGATCAGGAAGCTGGCCGCCGTCGGGTGCGCCGGGTTCAGCTCGAAGAGCTGCTCGTAGTGGCGCGCCGCGCGCTCCTCGTCGCCCTGCGCGTGCAGCGCGAGCTCCGCCAGACGCCCGTGCAGGGTCTGGGCGCGCGCGGGCTCGGGGCCGCTGGCGAGCTCGGACTCCATGGCGCGCACGGCGTCCTCGAGCCGGTCCTCCTGCTCGTAGCGCTCGGCGAGCCGGTGCCAGACGTCGCCGCGGCCGGGGTCGCGCGCCGTGATCTGCTCCCAGTGGAAGAGCTCGGCCGCGCGATCGCGCAGCCGCTCGCCGCACAGGCGCGCGAGCCGCTCGTGCAGCTGCGCCGCCGCGGCGCCCTCGGCGCGCGAGAGCCGCGCCTCCATGAACTCGCGCAGGGTCTCCCACTCGCTCGACGCCTCCAGCATGCGCTCGTAGCGCTCGCCGGCCTCCTCGCGGATCTCGCGATCGCGCGCGTTGGCGGCCAGCGACTTGTAGACGTCGCGCGCTTCCTCGGCGCGCTCCAGCACCTCGTCGAGCAGCACCGCGCGCTCGAGCGCGCTGCGCTCGCCCTGCGCCGGGTCCTCGGCCGTGCGCGCCTGCTCGGCGAGGAAGTCGGCCAGCCCCGCGGCGTCGAAGCCGGCGCGCAGCGCGCGCTCGAGACCGGACTTCGCGTCGGGCGCCTCGGGCGCGTGCCGCAGCACGGCGCGATAGGCCTCGGCGGCATCCTCGCTGCGGCCGAGCGAATCGAGCAGCAGGCGCGCGCGGCGCAGCTCCAGCGCCACCGACTCCGCGCTGTCCGGCTCGTACTTCGCGGCGCGCGCGCGCAGGCGCGTCTCCAGCTCCTCGTGACGGCCGGTGCGCTCGAGCAGCGCCTCGATGCGGTCGGGCACCTCCTCGGGCGCGGCCTCGTCGCGCTCCAGACGCTGGAGCGTGTCGATCGCGGCGCCGAGGTCGCCGATCTCCTGCTGCACGGACGCGATCTCGACGACGCAGAGGCCGCGCCGCTGCGGATCCTGGAGCTCGGCGATGCGCCAGAGCGTGCGCACGAGCTCCGGCGACGGGCCGCGCGCGCGCTGGAGCCCGGCCAGCGCCTCGAGCGATTCGAGGTCGCGCGGATCGAGCGCGAGTGCGCGCTCGTAGGCGCGCAGCGCGTCGTCGCGTCGCTCGCGCCGCAGGTAGATGGCGGCGATGCGGCGGCGGTTCGCGGCCTGCTCGGCGGGTCCGAGCAGCGGGTCGAGCATCTCGAGCGTCGCGCAGAGCTCGGCCTCGCGGCCGAGCGCCTCGTGCACGCGCGAGAGCGCGCGCAGCGCCTCCGGCTCCTCCGGCGCGAGCATCACCCAGCGCTGGACCCAGGGCAGCGCGCCGTCGGGCGCGCCGCGCTGCGCGTAGGCGGTCTCGATCTCGCGCACCAGCAGGCCGAGGCGGTTGCGGTCGCTGGTCGTGCGCGCCTCGCGCTCGAGCTGCTCGAGCGGAGAGCGGGTGGGAGCGGGCGTCTCCGCGGCCGGCGCCGGCGAGGGGGCAGCGGGCGCAGTCTCGCGCTTCGCGAGCAGGCGGCTCACGCACTCCGCGACGCCCGGCGCCGCGGGATCGGCGTCGAGCGCGCTGCGGTAGGCGTCGAGCGCGGCATCGACGTCGAAGAGGCGCTCCTCGCACAGCGCGCCGAGGCGGGTCAGCCATGCCGCGCGCCGCGGGGGCTGCGACGCCAGCGCGGCCAGACGCGCGAGCGTGTCGGCCTGCTCGGCCGGACGGTCGAGGTGTTCGAGGACCTCGACGAGCAGCTCGAGCACGGCGCCGTCGTCGGGCGCGCGCTCGACGGCGCGCTGGAGGTGCACGAGGGCGCGTGCGGGCTCGCCGCGCTGGAAGCGCAGGGTCGCGGCCTCGAGCAGCTCGCGCGGCGGCGCATCGGGACCGCGCAGCTCGAGCACGCGCTCGCGCAGGTCGAGGTGGATGGCGCCGTTGCCCTGGCGCCGTTCGAGCTCTCCGAGCGCCTCGGCCAGCGGCAGGTGGGAGGGCGCCAGCGCGAGACCGGCCTCGAGCCAGCGGCGCGCGGCGCCGGGCGCCATCAGCTGCTCGAGCTCCAGGCGGCCGAGCGCGCAGGCGAGCTCGGCGCGGCGCGCCGGATCGGATGTCGCCGCCAGACGCCGACGGAGCACGGCGGCGAGCAGCAGCCATTCGCCGCGCCGGCGCGCTTCGGTGTCGAGCGCCTCGAGCACGTCGGGCCGGCTCGGGTCGTTGGCGAAGGCGCGGCGCCAGGCGTCGAACGCCTCGTCCGGACGCGCGAGCGGACCCGCGAGCAGGCGCGCCTGCTCGGCGAGCGCCTCCGCGCGTCTCGCTCCCACGGCGCGCTGGGACGCGAGCTGCGCCCACAGGGCAGCCGCCTCCGCATGCTCGCCACGCCGCTCGCGTTCGCGCGCCTGGATGGCCCGGTCGCGCGGACCCGGCCGCTCCCCCACGCTCGCCACTGCCCCGCCTCCGGGCCCGGTGATCCCTCTCACGCCCTCATCGACCGGAGCCGGACCCGGCTTGATGCGGCAACGCGCGCGCCCATCGAGGCGCGCAGCGGAGGTTTTCGGCCGCACGCCAGGGTCCCATTCTCTTCTAGAGACCCTCTTCTGGAAGACCCGGGGGCCCCGCGGGGAATGCGCTCGGGCGGCTGCGGGCGCCGCGGCGACGTCGACTACCTTCCCGCGCCGAACGGCCCCATGCACGAAGAGCAAGAGGCGAATCCGACCGCGTCCACCTCGAACCGCCCCGCCGCACTGCCCGCCGCGGAGCGGCGGCGGCGCATTCGCGAGTTCTGGATCGGCGTCGTGCTGGTCGCCGCGATGGGCGGCCTGCTGCTCGTGCCGCCCATCGCCGGCCTGACGAAGGGCGTCGGCGATTCGAGCCTCTTCCTCTTCCTCAACGCCATCACCGTCATCCTGATCCTGATCTTCGCCTTCATCGTCGCGCGCAACTTCTGGAAGCTGGTGGGCGAGCGCCGCCGCGGGATCCTCGGCTCGCACCTGAACCTCAAGTTCGTGGCCGCCTTCGTGCTGATCGCGCTGGTGACGACGACGGGACTCTTCGCGGTGTCGGCGTTCTTCATCACGAACTCGATCGACACCTGGTTCAGCGTGCAGGTCGACCGCGCGCTCGAGGAGAGCGGCGAGGTGGCGAACAGCCACTACGAGATGGTCGCCAACAACGCGCTCTTCTACGGCGGGCGCATCGCCGAGCGCATCCGCGCCGAGCGCCTGATCGAGAAGGACGACCGCGCCCGGCTCGAGGCCCTCGTCCAGGAGAAGCAGCGCGACTACAACCTCGGCGTCGTCGAGGTGTTCAGCGCGAACGGCGACGAGCTCGTCACCGCGATCAATCCGGAGATCCCGGCGGCGAACTTCTCGCGGCCCGACAGCGAGATCGTGCGCGAGGCGATCGTCGGGCGCGAGCCCGGCTGGCACGTCGACGAGATCGGCAGCGGCGACGCGATTCGCGGGGCGGTGCCGATCGAGTCGGCGATGCGCCCCGGCGAGGTCGTCGGCGCGGTCGTCGTCAACGTGCTGATCCCGTTCTCGCAGGCGCGCAAGGTGGCGAGCATCCGCTCGACGCTCGACGCCTACCGCCAGCTCCAGCCGACGGCGGGAAGCGTGCGCGGCTCGTATCTGCTCGAGCTGCTGCTCGCCTTCACCATGGTGCTGATGCTCGCGCTGTGGATGGGCTTCCGGCTGGCGCGCGGCGTGACGGGTCCGCTGCGCGCGCTCGCCGAGGGCACGGGCGACGTCGCGCGCGGCAACCTCGACGTGCAGGTGGAGGTCGACACCGACGACGAGGTGGGGCTGCTCGTCGACTCCTTCAACCAGATGATCCGCGACCTGCGCGAGGCGCGGAACGACAACGAGCGGAAGACGACCGAGCTCGATCGCCGGCGCCGCTACATGGAGATCGTGCTCGGCAACGTCGGCGCCGGCGTCGTCTCCGTCGGCCCCGACGGCCGCATCTCCGCCATCAACCCGTCCGCGCAGCGCTATCTCGGCATCCCCGCCGGCACGGGGCTGCTCGGCCAGCGCCTCGAGGACGTCGCCAGCCAGACGTCGCTCCTCGAGGTGATCGACGAGATGACGGCGGCGCTGCGCCCCGGCGTGCGCGAGAGCGTGCGCCGCCAGGTGCAGATTCCGCTCGGCGACGACGTCGCCACGCTCTTCGTGACCTTGACCGTCATGCACGACGAGGCCGGCCAGTCGCTCGGCAGCGTCGTCGTGTTCGACGACTACACGCAGCTCGTGAAGGTCCAGCGCATGGCGGCGTGGCGCGAGGTCGCGCGCCGCATCGCGCACGAGATCAAGAATCCCCTCACGCCGATCCAGCTCTCCGCGCAGCGCCTGCGCCGGCGCTTCGGCGGCCGCTTCGGCGCCGACGCCGCCTCCGCGCGCATCCTCGACGAGTGCGTGGAGGCGATCACCACGCAGGTCGACACCCTGAAGCTGCTGGTCGACGAGTTCTCGAACTTCGCGCGCCTGCCGGCCGCGAACCCGAAGCCGGACGACCTGAACCGCATCGTGTCGGACGCGGTGGCGAGCTACGCCGGCACCGAGGGCGTGTCGCTCGAGACCGAGCTCGATCCGGGCCTGCCGCCCGTCGAGCTCGACCGCGAGCAGATCCGCCGCGCGCTGACGAACCTGATCGACAACGCCATCGCGGCCATCCGGCAGGGCGGCGGCGCGCGCGTCCGCCTCGTCACGCAGTTCGATCCGGCGCTCCAGAGCGCGCGTCTGATCGTGTCGGACGACGGCATCGGCATCCCCGCGCAGGACCGCCGCCGCGTCTTCGAGCCGTACTTCTCGCGCAGCGAGAACGGCACCGGCCTCGGCCTGGCGATCGTCTCGCGCATCGTCGCCGACCACCACGGCTACGTGCGCGTGCAGGACAACCCGCCGCGTGGCACGCGCTTCGTGATCGAGCTGCCGGTCTCGCGCGCCGACGCGCCGCGCGCGCTCGCCACTCCCGTGCGCGCGGAGGCCGGGCGTTGAGCCGGATCCTGATCGTCGACGACGAGGCCGGCATCCGCCGCTCGCTCGCGGGCATCCTCTCCGACGAGGGCTTCGAGCCGAGCGCCGTCTCCGACGGCGAGAGCGCGATTCGCTCGATCGAGACGGACGGCGCGCCGGACCTCGTGCTGCTCGACATCGCCATGCCGGGCCGCGACGGCGTCGAGATCCTGGTCGAGATCACGCGGCGCTGGCCGGGCCTGCCGGTGGTGATGATGAGCGGCCACGGCACCGTCGAGGCGGCGGTGCGCACCACGCGGCACGGCGCCTACGACTTCATCGAGAAGCCGCTCTCGCTCGACAAGGTGCTGCTCACCATCCAGCACGCGCTCGAGCAGGTGCGCCTCGAGCGCGAGAACCGGAATCTGCGCTCGCAGGCGCTGCGCGCCCACGAGATCCTCGGCGATTCGCAGGCCGTGCGGAAGCTGAAGGAGCAGATCGCGGTCGCGGCGCCGACGAACGGCTGGGTGCTGATCCACGGCGAGAACGGCACCGGCAAGGAGCTCGTCGCGCGCCAGATCCACTGCCAGAGCCGGCGGGCGAACGGGCCCTTCGTCGAGGTCAACTGCGCGGCGATCCCCGAGGAGCTGATCGAGTCGGAGCTCTTCGGCCACGAGAAGGGCGCCTTCACCGGCGCGGTCGCGACGAAGCGCGGGCGCTTCGAGCTCGCGCACGGCGGCACGCTCTTCCTCGACGAGATCGCCGACATGAGCCTGATGACCCAGGCCAAGGTGCTGCGCGTCCTGCAGGAGCGGACCTTCGAGCGGGTCGGCGGCACCGAGACGCTCGAGTCCGACGTGCGCGTCATCGCGGCCACCAACAAGAACCTCGAGCAGGAGATCGCCGAGGGACGCTTCCGCGAGGACCTCTACTACCGCCTCAACGTGATCCCGTTCCACGTGCCGCCGCTGCGCGAGCGCAGCGAGGACATCGCCACGCTCGCGCGCTCGTTCGTCGACGAGTTCTGCGCGGAGTCGGGGACGCGCCGCAAGGATCTCTCCGACGCCGCGCTCGAGCGCTTGCGCCGTCACGCCTGGCCCGGCAACGTGCGCGAGCTGCGCAACCTGATGGAGCGCGTCGTGATCCTGACGCCGGGCCCGCACATCGACGCCGCCGACCTGCCCGCGACGCTCGGCGTTGCCGCGCCGGGGAACGGGCGCTCCGCCTCGTCGCTCGAGCAGGCGCGCCGCGAGTTCGAGCGCGAGTTCCTGCGCGCGCGGCTCGACGAGCACGGCTGGAACATCTCGCGCACGGCCGAGTCGATCGGCATCGCGCGCGAGAGCCTCTCGCGGAAGATCAAGACGTACAAGATCGAGCAGGCGCCGTCGAAGTGATCCCGATCCGCACGCTCGCCGAGGTCGTCGCGCTCTCCGCCGAGGGCGCGTCGAGCTACCGCCTCACCCTGCGCATCGACGGCTGGCCGGGCTTCGAGCCGGGCCAGTTCGCGATGCTCTCGCCGGGTCCGCAGGGCGCGGCGCCGCGCAGCGACCCGCTGCTGCCGCGTCCGATGGCGGTGTACCGCGAGCAGCGCGCGAAGGGCGCGGCCGAGATCGAGATCCTCTTCAAGCGGCACGGGCGCGGCACCGCGCTGCTGGCCGCGTGCTCTCCGGGCGACCGCGTCGCCGTGGTCGGGCCGCTCGGACGCGGCTTCGAGCTGCCGGCGGGCCGCGCGCTGCTCGTCGCGGGCGGCACGGGCATCGCGTCGGTCTACGAGCTCGCCGCGCGGCTCCACGCCCGCGCGCCCGGCTCGGCGCGCGTGCTGCTCGGCGCGCGCAGCGCCGGCGACCTGATGGGGGTGGCGGACTTC
Organism: Myxococcota bacterium; assembly: GCA_036274295.1. Taxonomy (GTDB): domain Bacteria; phylum Myxococcota_A; class UBA9160; order UBA9160; family SMWR01; genus DASUFZ01. Next base: position 28,223 of record DASUFZ010000043.1, on the reverse strand, counting down.
GAGACGCTCGGCGCGCCCCTCGAGATCGCCACCGAGGACGGCAGCCTGGGAACGAAGGGCCTCGTGACCGCGCTCCTCGAGGTCGCGCTCGCGCGCGACGCGGAGGCAGCCGTATTCGCCTGCGGCCCGACGGCGATGATGCGGCGCTGCGCCGAGATCGCGGAGGCGCGCGGCGCCGCCTGCAGCGCGTCGCTCGAGAACCCGATGGCGTGCGGCTTCGGCGTCTGCCTCGGCTGCGCGGCGCCGCTGCGCGCGGGCGGCTTCGCACTGGTGTGTCGCGACGGACCGGTCTTCGACGCGCGCGCCGTCGCGTGGGAGGGCCTGCCGTGAGCGCGACGAATGCGCGCGGCGGCGAGATCTGCGCCGACGTCGACCTGCAGGTCGAGCTCGCGGGCATCCCGCTGCGGAACCCCGTGCTCACCGCGTCCGGCACGTTCGGCTACGGGACCGAGTTCGCGCCCTTCCTCGACCTGCGCCGCATCGGCGGCTTCGTCGCCAAGAGCCTGACCCTCGAGCCGCGCCGCGGGAATCCGCCGCCGCGCATCGCCGAGGCGCCGTCGGGCATGCTGAACGCCATCAGCCTCGAGAACGTCGGCGTCGACGCCTTCGTGCGCGAGAAGCTGCCCGCGTTGCCCGAGGGCGTCGTGGTGATCGCGAGCATCTTCGAGACCGAGATCGACCGCTACGCCGAGGTCGCGAAGCGGCTCTCGGGGGTCTCGCGGGTCGCAGGGCTCGAGCTCAACGCCTCGTGTCCGCACGTGAAGAGCGGCGGGATCGAGTTCGGCCAGAACCCCGCCGTGCTGGCCACGCTCGTGCGGGCGGTGCGGCGCGCGACCACGGCGCCGCTGCTGGTGAAGCTCTCCCCCAACGTGACGGACATCCGCGAGATGGCGCGCGTCTGCGAGGGCGAGGGCGCGGACGGCCTCTCGCTGATCAACTCGGTGCAGGCCCTCGAGGTCGACGTCGAGCGCCGGCGCCCCGTGCTGTCGAACGTGCTCGGCGGTCTCTCCGGCCCGGCGATCCGCCCGATCGCGCTGCGCATGGTCTGGCAGGCGCGCAGCGCCGTGAAGCTCCCGATCTGCGGCATGGGGGGAATCGCCAGCGCGGAGGACGCCATCAAGTTCCTGCTCTGCGGCGCGACCGCCGTGCAGGTCGGCACGCAGAATTACCTGGAACCCTCCGCCGCCGGCGCGGTCGTCGACGGGATCCGCGCCTACTGCGCCCGTCACGGGGTCCGGCGGGTCGCGGACCTGGTCGGCGCGCTGGAGACGAAACGCCCGTAGCTTTGGCCGGGCCTTCGCGCTCGCTGATCGCTCGCGCTCGGGCATTCCGGCCCTTCGCTCGGCTGCGCCTCGCTGCGCGTCGGCCGACTCCGGTGAGTCGGCCTCCTTGCGTCCCCCGCGGAACTCGTTGGCGCCATGCGTCAATTTTGATAAGTTACGCGGCCTTACGCGTCGAGCCGCATTCGGGTTCGAGGCTCTGTGTTCTCCTGCAGTGGGCGGCTCGACCGCTCTTTTTTTTGCTTCCAGGTTGTTCGAATCGTGTACCGGGACATTCCCGAGGAGCTGCGTTCCTTGATCGAACCGATCGTCCAGGACTTCGGGTTCGAGCTCGTCGACGTCGCGCTACACCGCGGCCGGTCGCCGTGGCAGCTCCGCATCACGCTCGATACGCCGCAGGGCGACGGACGCGTCTCGGTGGAGCGCTGTGCGGAGGTCTCGCGCGAGATCGGCACGCAGCTCGACGCGAACGACTGGGCGCCGTGCGCCTACCGCCTCGAGGTGTCGTCGCCGGGGCTCGACCGCGTGCTCGCGCGCGAGGTCGACTTCGCGCGCGCGTGCGGCTCGGAGGTCTCGGTCGAGACGCGACATCCGCTCGACGGGCGCCGTCGCTTCCGCGGCACGCTCGTCGCGTTCGAGGCGGACGTCGCGCGCATCCGCGTCGACGGCAGCGACTTCCAGGTTCCCTTCGCAGAGGTGGCGAAGGCGAAATCCATCTACCAGTTCACACCCGCCGACTTCGCCGAAGGCCGGGGCACTCGCCAGGGCGCTGCAGAGCGCCGGGGGAGGTAAGACAGGTGGCCATGCTGGGACTGAAGAGGGAGATCGATCAGGTCGCGAAGGACAAGGGCATCGACCCGCGCGAGATCATCTCGGCGCTGGAAGAGGCCATGAAGCAGGCGGCGCGGCGCGAGCGCGGCGAGGGGACCGAGATCGAGGCGCGCTTCAACGAGGAGCTCGGCGAGGTCGAGATCTTCGAGTTCCGCGAGGTCGTCGAGACGGTCACCGACAAGACGCGCCAGATCGCGATGGCCGACGCGTCCGCCTTCGATCCCGGCGCGGAGCTCGGCGACGAGATCGGCGTGAAGATCGACACGGCGAGCTTCGGGCGGATCCTCGCCCAGACCGCCAAACAGGTGATCATCCAGCGCATCCGCGAGGCGGAGCGCGACACGGTCTACGAGGAGTACAAGGACCGCCAGGGCGAGATCGTGAACGGCATCGTCCGCCGCTTCGAGAAGGGCGCGATCATCGTCGACCTGGGCCGCGCCGAGGCGGTGCTGCCGCCGAAGGAGCAGGTGCCGCGCGAGAACTACCGGCCGAACGACCGCGTGCGCGCCTACGTCCTCGAGGTGAACAAGAACGTCAAGGGCTCGCAGATCGTGCTCTCGCGCGCCTGCATGGAGATGCTGACGAAGCTCTTCGAGCAGGAAGTGCCGGAGATCTACGAGGGCATCGTCACGATCAAGTCGGCCGCGCGCGAGCCGGGCGGGCGCTCGAAGATCGCCGTCGCGTCGCGCGATGGCGACGTCGATCCGGTTGGCGCGTGCGTCGGCATGAAGGGCAGCCGCGTCCAGGCCGTCGTGCAGGAGCTGCGCGGCGAGCGCATCGACATCGTGCCGTGGAGCGCGGATCCGGCGCGCTACGTCTGCTCGGCGCTGTCTCCCGCGCAGGTCTCGCGGGTCATCATCGACGACGGCGACAAGTCGATGGACGTGATCGTGCCCGACGACCAGCTCTCGCTGGCGATCGGACGCAAGGGCCAGAACGTGCGCCTGGCGGTGCAGCTGACCGGCTGGAAGATCGACATCAAGAGCGAGTCGAAGATGCGCGAGCTCGCGCGCTGGCTCGGCGAGGCGATGTCGGTCGCGGCCGGCTGCGGCGAGCCCGAGGGCGAGCTGCTGATGCAGCAGGGCATCACCTCGCTCGAGGATCTCTCGCGTGCCGAGCTGGAGCTGCTGACGTCGCTGCCGGGCGTCGACGAGGCGAGCGCGCGCGCGATCCAGAAGCGCGCGGGTGAGCTGGCCGTGGAGAAGCGGCGCAGCGACGAGGCGAACGCGCGCGCGGCGGAGGCGGCGGGCCCCGGCGAGGGCGGGCGCGAGCCGCGCGGACCGAGGAACTAGCGAGCGGGCGACCGCACGCGACGGGAGCGCATGGCAACCATCAGGGCCTACAAGCTGGCGGAAGAGCTCGGTCTCGACCGGACGGAGTTCGTCGAGAAGGCGGCCGCGCTCGGCCACGTGCTGAAGAGCGCGATGGCGCCTCTCGACGACGCGGTCGCGAACGAGCTCCGCGAGAAGCTCGGCGCTCGCAAGCGCAGCGGCTCCGTCACGGAGCGGCGGGTCGAGACCGGCGCGGCCGGCGGCGCCGCCGTCATCCGGCGGCGCAAGAAGGCGGAGGAGGCGGCCGCTCCGGCGCCCGAGCCGGAGTCCGTCGCGGTCGCGCCGGCGTACGAGCCGGAGCCGATCGAGAGCGAGCCGGCGCCCGAGCCGGTCGTCGAAGAGGTCGAGAGCGCGGAGCCGGAGCAGCCCGCAATCGCGGCGCGCGCGCAGCAGACGACGCAGGAGGCCGCCGCCCCGGCGACCTCGTCGGCCGGGCCGCGCAGCCGCGACATGGCGCAGGAGCTCGGCGCGCAGTCCGACCGCGGACCGGCGGGGCCCGCGCGCCCGGGCCGCAGCCAGCGCAAGCTCGTGCGCGAGGTCGTGAACCTGCGCGAGCAGGAGCGCCTCGCGCGCCAGGCGACCGGCCGCACCGTCGTGCGCCGCCCGACCGGCATCGACCCGCGCACGGCGACCTCGCCGCGCCGGCGTCGCCGCGACACCGCGGCGCGCAGCGCGCCCGTGCCGGCGAGCGCGGCGAAGGAAGCTTCGCGGCGCACGCTCCGCATCGAGGGCGCGATCGCGGTCGGCGAGCTCGCGCGCCTGCTCGGCGCCAAGGCGCCCGACGTCCAGCGCACCCTGATGTCGCTCGGCACGATGGTCTCGATCAACCAGTCGATCGACATCGAGACCGCGCGCAAGGTCGCGCTCCAGTACGACGCCGAGGTGCAGGACGTCGGCTTCAAGGAAGAGGCGTACTTCGACGAGGCCGCGCCCGAGCAGACCGAGGGGCTCGTGTCGCGCCCGCCGGTCGTCACCGTGATGGGTCACGTCGACCACGGCAAGACGTCGCTGCTCGACGCGATCCGCAACGCCAACGTCGTCGAGGGCGAGGCGGGCGGCATCACGCAGCACATCGGCGCCTACCAGGCGCGCGTCGGCGACCACGTCGTCACGTTCATCGACACGCCCGGCCACGCGGCCTTCACGGAGATGCGCGCGCGCGGCGCGCGCGTGACCGACATCGTGGTGCTCGTCGTCGCAGCGACCGAGGGCATCATGCCCCAGACGGTCGAGGCCATCGAGCACGCGAAGGCCGCCGAGGTGCCGATCGTCGTCGCGATCAACAAGATCGACCTGCCGGGCGCGAACTCCGCGCAGACGCGCCAGCGCCTGATGGAGCACAACCTCGTGCCCGAGGACTTCGGCGGCGACGTCATCTGCGTCGACGTCTCGGCGACGAAGGGCACGGGCATCCCGAAGCTGCTGGAGATGATCCAGCTGCAGGCCGAGGTGCTCGAGCTGCGCGCGGATCCGTCGCGGCGCGCCTCCGGCGTCGTGCTCGAGGCGCAGCTCGACAAGGGCCGCGGCCCCGTCGCGACCCTGCTCGTGCAGCAGGGCACGCTCTCCCCCGGCGACATGCTGGTGGCGGGCACCGCCTTCGGGCGCGTGCGCGCCATGGAGGACGAGCGCGGCCGGCGGCTCTCGAGCGCGGGCCCGTCGGTGCCTGTGCAGGTGCAGGGCCTCAACTCGGTGCCCGAGGCGGGCGAGCTCGCCCACGTCGTCGAGAGCGAGCGCGTCGCCAAGGAGATCATCTCGCATCGCGAGTCGCAGCGGCGCGACACCGGCGCCGACGCCGCGAAGCCGAAGCGCAGCCTCGAGGAGATCTTTGCGGCCGCGGAGGGCGGCGGCGTCAAGGAGCTCGCGGTCGTGCTCAAGGCCGACACGCGCGGCTCCGTCGAGGCGCTGCGCGACGCGCTGCTGAAGCTCTCGCGCGACGAGGTGAAGGTCGACGTGCTCCTCGCCGGTGTCGGCGCGGTGACCGAGTCCGACGTGATGCTGGCGAAGGCCAGCGGCGCCGTGATCGTCGCCTTCCACGTGCGCCCGGACCCCACGGCGCGGCGCGCTGCCGAGGGGCAGGGCGTCGACGTGCGCACGTATCAGATCATCTACGAGGTCACCGACGACATCAAGAAGGCGATGGAGGGCCTGCTGCCTCCGACGATCAGCGAGACCTTCGGCGGCCGCGCCGAGGTGCGGCAGACCTTCAGCGTCCCGCGCATCGGCACCATCGCGGGCTCGTACGTCACCGAGGGCAACATCCGGCGCGGCAGCCAGTGCCGGCTGATCCGCGACGGTGTGCAGATCTACGACGGCAAGGTCGGCTCGCTCAAGCGCTTCAAGGACGACGTGCGCGAGGTCGCCTCCGGCTTCGAGTGCGGCATCGGCATCGACGGCTACAACGACGTCAAGGTCGGCGACGTGATCGAGACCTACGCGCTGAAGGAAGAGCGCGCCTCGCTCGAATGATCCGATGATCGTCGGAGCCTCGGTCGTCGAGCTCCACATCGAGGGCTGCTCCTCGCTGAAGGCGAAGCGAGGGGTCGTGCGCTCGGTGGCGCAGCGCGTGCGGAACCGCTTCAACCTCGCGGTCTCGGAGGTGGGTGGACAGGACACCTGGCAGCGCGCCGTGATCGGGCTCGCCGCCGCGGGCAGCGACGCGGTGACGGTGCGCCGCGTGCTCGACCGCGCCGCCGCCTTCATCGAGGAGCTGCACCTCGCCGAGGTGCGCAACGTCGACGTCGAGGTGATGGAGCTGCCGCACGCCGAGGGCCTCTGGGATCCCGACGGCCCCGACGATCCGGAGGACGCGTGACGCGCAGGACCGAGCGCGTGGCCTCGGAGCTGCGCGCGTCGCTCGCGCGCCTGCTGCGCGAAGAGGTGACGGACCCGCGCATCGGGCTCGTCACGATCACGCGCGTCGACGTCGCGCCCGACCTCTCGCACGCGATCGTCTTCTGGAGCGCGCTCGGCGCGCACGGCGAGAACGCGACGCAGGAGAGCCAGGAGGGTCTCGAGAGCGCCGCCGCCTTCCTGCGTCGGCGCGCCGCGCAGGGGCTCTCGCTGAAGCGCATGCCCGAGTTCCGCTTCCGCTACGATCCGTCGCTCGCGCAGGGACAGCAGACCCTCGACCTGCTGCGCACGCTCGAGGGACAGCGCGAGTCGGACAACGAAGGTTCGCGCGAGTCCGAACAGCCGGACGACGACGAGGCCTCGCGATGAGCAGACGGCGCCGAGAGCGAGAGGCCCCCGGGCCCCAGGGCTTCCTGGTCGTGGACAAGCCGGGCGGCTGGACCTCGCACGACGTCGTCGACGCCGCGCGCCGCTGGCTCGGCACGCGCCGCGTCGGACACCTCGGCACGCTCGACCCGCTCGCCACCGGCGTGCTGCCGCTCGCCGTGCGCGCCGTGACGAAGCTCGTGCCGTTCGTGACGAACCACGACAAGTCGTACGCGGGCGCCATCCAGCTCGGCGTCGAGACCGACACGCTCGACGCCGAGGGCCGCGTGCAACGGCGTTACGAGGGCGCGTGGCCGGACGAGCGCGCGGTGCGCGACGCGCTCGCGACCTTCATGGGCGAGATCGAGCAGATCCCGCCGATGTTCAGCGCGGTCAAGAAGGGGGGCGTTCCCCTACATAAGCTGGCCCGCGAGGGTCAGGAGGTGGAGCGCGCGCCGAAGCGCGTGCGCATCGACCGCCTCGAGCTCTTGAAGTACGACCCGCCGCGCGTCGAGATCGCGGTCGACTGCTCGGGCGGCACCTACGTGCGCGTGCTCGCCTCCGAGGTCGGGCGCGTGCTCGGCTGCGGCGCGCACCTGGCGGATCTGCGGCGCACGCGCAGCGGACCGTTCCGCATCGAGGAGGCCGCCACGCCGGAGAGCCTCGAGCGCGAGGCGGCCGCCGGCACGATCGCGCGCCGGCTGATCCCGGCCCTCGGGGTGCTCGGGCTGCCGGCGCTGCGGCTCTCCGACGAGGAAGTCCGCGAGGTGCGGGCCGGCATCGAGATCGAGGCGAGCGGGCCGCCGCAGGCGCCCGGCACCCGCATGGCGGCCCACGACGGCGCCGGCGAGGTGGTCGCCATCCTGGAGCTGCGGCCCGGGCGGCGCCTCAAGGCCCTGCGCGTCGTCGAGTGGTTTGCGGGCGCGAGGTAGCTCTGTCAGACTGCCGCCCTCGCATTCGCCCGTCGCGCCCATCGCGACGAGATCCTCTGCGATGCGTGCTCGACCCGAGAGCCCGGCTGGCCGATCGAAGCGGCCGAACCCCGTGAGGAAGACTTGCCGCAGACCGCGACGACCCAGGAGACCTACCGACGTCACGAGACCGACACCGGCTCGCCGGAGGTCCAGGTCGCGCTGCTGACGGATCGCATCAACGGGCTCTCGGAGCACTTCAAGACGCACGGGAAGGACCATCACTCGCGGCGCGGGCTGCTCCGGCTGGTGAGCCAGCGGCGCCGGCTGCTCGAGTACCTGAGGAGAACAGGACCTGATCGCTACCAGGCGTTGATCGATCGCCTGGGGCTGCGCCGCTAGACGGCGCAAGCGCGGGGCCGCTCGAGGGAGCGGCCCTTCGACCATCCGGGGGACGCACGTCCCCCACCACCGAGCGGCACGGGGCACGCCGTCGTGGGATGCGGAAGTCCGTCATGCGCGAAGCCCGGCACTTCGCCCATCACAGATTCCGCATTCCATCGCGTCTCCCCCACCCGGCCGCTCCCACGGCTCCGCGCGCAGCGCGCGCGGAGCGGAGACACAATCGCGATGGCTTCATACTGGTTCAAAGCAGAGACGGTCGCCTTCGAGCTCGGCGGCCGCACCATGACGATCGAGACCGGGCGCATGGCCAAGCAGGCCCACGGCGCCGCGCTCGTGACCTACGGCGAGACCGTGGTGCTCGTGACCGCGACGCGGGCCGACCCGCGCCCGGGCATCGACTTCTTCCCGCTCACCGTCGACTTCGTCGAGAAGACGTCGGCGGCGGGCAAGATCCCCGGCGGCTTCTTCAAGCGCGAGGGGCGCCTCTCGGATCGCGAGGTGCTGGTCTCGCGCTTCATCGATCGCTCGATCCGCCCGCTCTTCGAGGACGGCTACCGCGACGAGACGCAGATCATCGCGACGGTGCTCTCGGCCGACGCGCAGAACACGCCGGACATCCCGGCCTTCATCGGCGCCTCGGCCGCGCTCTCCATCTCGGAGATCCCGTTCCTCGGCCCGATCGGCGCGGTCCGCGTCGGCCGCATCGACGGCCAGTTCGCGATCAACCCGACCCCCGAGCAGCTCGCCGAGAGCGATCTCGATCTCGTCGTCGCGGGCAGCCGCGGCGCGCTCGTGATGGTCGAGGGCGGTGCCAAGGAGCTGCCCGAGGCAGATCTCCTGGCGGCGCTGAAGCTCGCGCATGCGGAGGTGATCCGCTCGATCGACGCGCAGGAGGATCTGCGCAAGCGGGTCGGCGTCGCGAAGCTCGCGGTGCCGGCGCCGGCGGACCACTCGGCGCTCGTCGCGCAGGTGCGCGCGGCGGCGAAGCCGGCGCTCGAGGCGGCGCTCCAGATCCGCACGAAGCACGAGCGCTACGCGGCGCTCGCGGCCGCCGACAAGGCGGTCGTCGACCAGTTCGTGAAGCCGTACCGCGAGGCGAAGGTGTCGCTCGACAGCCTGGTCGCGGTGCAGGAGCGCGAGAAGGGGCTTCGCGAGCTCTCCGAGACGGTGAAGCACGCGCTGCACGACCTGCGCTCCGAGCTGATGCGCGGGCGCATCCTCGACGCGGGCGAGCGCATCGACGGCCGCGGCACGACCGACATCCGGCCGATCGCCTGCGAGGTGCGGCCGGTGCCGCGCCCCCACGGCGTCGCGCTCTTCACGCGCGGCGAGACGCAGGCGCTCGTCTTCACCACGCTCGGCGGCGGCGCCGACGAGCAGACGATCGACGCGCTGACGTCGCGCACGAGCAAGCGCTTCTACCTGCACTACAACTTCCCGCCCTTCTCCGTCGGCGAGGCGCGCATGCAGCGCGGCCCGGGCCGGCGCGAGGTCGGCCACGGGAATCTCGCCGAGCGGGCGCTGGCGGCGGTGCTGCCGGACGTCGAGGACTTCCCCTACACGATCCGCGTCGTGTCGGAGACGCTCGAGAGCAACGGCTCGTCCTCGATGGCCTCCGTCTGCGGCGGAACGCTCTCGCTGATGGACGCCGGCGTGCCGCTGAAGGCGCCGGTGGCCGGCATCGCCATGGGCCTCATCCAGGAGGGCACGCGCACGGCGGTCCTCTCGGACATCCTCGGCGACGAGGACCATCTCGGCGACATGGACTTCAAGGTCACCGGGACACACCGCGGCGTCACCGCCGTGCAGATGGACATCAAGATCCGCAGCGTGGACTGGGCCGTCATGGAGCGCGCGCTCGAGCAGGCGCGCCAGGGGCGGCTGCACATCCTCGACTGCATGGCGAAGGAGACGGCCCAGGACTTCGCCGACTTCAAGCCGCGCGCGGAGCTCTCGCGCTACGCGCCGCGCGTGAAGGTGATCCAGATCAAGCCGGACCGGATCCGCGACGTCATCGGGCCCGGCGGCAAGGTCATCCGCGGCATCCAGGAGGCCACCAGCACGAAGATCGACATCGAGGACACGGGCCTCGTCACGATCTTCTCGCCCGACACCGCGGCGCTCGAGCGCGCGGAGGCGATGGTGCGCGAGCTGACGCAGGAGGCCGAGCTCGACCGCGTCTACCTCGGCAAGGTGAAGCGCATCACCGACTTCGGCGCCTTCGTCGAGATCTTCCCCGGCACCGACGGCCTGATCCACATCTCGCACCTCGCCGAGGGGCGCGTGGAGAAGGTCACCGACGTGGTCTCGGAGGGCGACGAGGTGCTCGCGAAGTGCATCGACATCGATCCCTCCGGCAAGATCCGGCTCTCGCGCAAGGAGGCGCTGGCCGACGCCGTATCCGAGAGCGCGTAACCGCGCGATGACGGGCGATGCGAGCGTGCGCGTGCGCATCGCCCGTTTGCACGGCGCCGAGGATCTTCCGCTACCGTCGCGGGCGACTTCCGGCTCGTCGGGGTTCGATCTGCATGCCGCCGTGCGCTCGGAGCTCCACATCGAGCCGGGCGCACGCGCGCTGGTCCCGACGGGCCTGCGCATCGCGGTGCCGCCCGGCTGCGAGGCGCAGGTGAGGCCGCGCAGCGGCCTCGCGCTGCGTCACGGCATCGTGTTGCCGAACGCGCCCGGCACCATCGACTCGGACTACCGCGGGGAGATCCAGGTGATCCTGCTGAACGCAGGGAGGGAGGCCTTCACGGTGCGGCGCGGCGACCGCATCGCGCAGCTCGTGATCGCGCCCGTCGTGCGCGCCGAGTGGTCGGAGGTCGAAGAGCTCGACGACACCGCGCGCGGCGCCGGCGGCTTCGGCCACAGCGGCGTGCGCGGAGGCTCGGGGGACGCATGAGGACGATCGGGGGCGACGCATGAGCGAGCCGCTGCGCAGCTCGCGCGATCCCGTCCACCCGCGGCCGCCGACGGCGGCCGGGGCGGCCGCGAAGAAGGGCAAGAGCGACCTCGCCGCCCGGCTCGTCACGGCGTCGATCCTGATCCCCTTCGTGCTCTTCGCGACCGCGCAGGGCGGGCTGTGGGTGCTCTTCACGGTGGTGGTCGTGGTGCTGCTGACGCAGCGCGAGCTCTACGGGCTGCTCGAGGACAAGGGCGCGCGCCCGGTCGTCGGCTTCGGCCTGGCCGCGGGCGCCGCGCTGCCCGTCGTCGCCTACATCGGCAACGAGTATCACGCGACCGTGCTGATGACGATGACGCTCATCGCGGTGATGATCGCGCAGCTGCGCCGGCGCCAGGTGACCGAGGCGATGGCCAGCATCTCCGGCACGTTCTTCGGCGTCTTCTACGTCGGCTGGCTGCTCTCGCACGTCATCCCGCTGCGCTTCTTCACCGAGCGCATCGTGGCCGACGAGGGCGCTGAGATCGCGGCGCGCCTCGGGCTCGTGCCGGAGAGCGGCGCCTTCCTGCTCGTCTACTGCCTCACCGTCGTCGTGCTCTGCGACGCCGGCGCCTACTTCGCGGGACGCGCCTACGGGCGCCACAAGCTCGCGCCGAGCATCAGCCCGAGCAAGACGGTCGAGGGCGCGATCGGCGGCATGCTGCTCGGCACCTTCGGCGGCGCCGCCATGAAGGTGCTCTTCGACGTCCTCTGGCCCGGCCTGTCGACGGTGCTCGGCTGGGGGCTCGTCTTCACGGTCGGCCCGCTCGTCGCCGCCGCGGGCATGGTGGGCGATCTCGTCGAGTCGCTGCTCAAGCGCGACGCGCAGGTCAAGGACGCCGGCGCCATGCTGCCCGGCATGGGCGGCTTCCTCGATCGCCTCGACTCGATCCTGCTCGGCGTCCCGGTGATGTACTACTTGATGCTCTTCCACGTCTGGCTGCAGGTGAGGACCTCGTGATCGACCGCTATGCCAGGGCCTCGATGAAGGCGATCTGGACCGACGAGGGTCGCCTGGCGCGCTGGCTCGAGGTGGAGCTCGCCGTCTGCGAAGTGCAGGCCGAGCGCGGACTCATCCCGCCGGACGCGCTGGCCGAGATCCGCGCGAAGGCGTCCTTCGACGTAGCAAACGTCAACGAGATCGAGGCGCGCGTGCGCCACGACGTGATCGCCTTCCTCACCGACGTCGCCTCGCGCGTGGGCCCGTCGTCGCGCTTCATCCACTACGGGATGACGTCCTCCGACGTGATCGACACGGCGATGGCGCTCCAGATCCGCGACGCGGGCAAGCTCCTGCTCGCCGGCGTCGAGCGCGTCCACGCGTCGCTGCGGCGCCGCGCGCTCGAGTTCCGCCACACGCCCTGCATCGGGCGCACGCACGGCGTCCACGCGGAGCCGACCACGTTCGGCCTCAAGCTGCTCGTCTTCTGCGAGGAGATGCGGCGCCAGCGCGTGCGCCTCGCGCGCGCCCTGGAGGAGGCCGCCGTCGGCAAGATCTCCGGCGCCGTCGGCACCTTCGCGCACCTGCCGCCCGATCTCGAGGAGCGCGTGTGCGCGCGCCTCGGCATCGGCTTCGAACCGGCCGCCACGCAGGTCGTGCAGCGCGACCGCCACGCCGCGTTCATCAGCGCGCTCGCGCTCTGCGCGTCGAGCCTCGACAAGATCGCCGTCGAGCTGCGCCACCTCGCGCGCACCGAGGTGCGCGAGGTGCAGGAGGAGTTCGGCAGCGGGCAGAAGGGCTCGTCGGCGATGCCGCACAAGCGCAACCCGTGGCGCCTCGAGAACGTGTCGGGCCTCGCGCGCGTGATGCGCGGCTACGCCGCGGCGGCGATGGAGAACCAGGCGCTCTGGCACGAGCGCGACATCAGCAACTCGTCGGTCGAGCGCGTGGTCTTCCCGGACGCCTGCACCACGCTCGACTTCATGCTCGAGCGCACGGCGAACCTGGTCGACACCCTCGTCGTCTTCCCGGAGCGCATGCGCGAGAACCTCGAGCTGACGCGCGGGCTCGCCTTCAGCGGCACCCTGCTGCTGCGCCTCGCCGAGAAGGGCGGCACGCGCGAGGACGCCTACGCGCTGGTGCAGCGCCACGCGATGGAGACGTGGGACCGCGGCGGCGACTTCCGCGAGCGCATCCTCGCGGAGCCGGGCATCACGGCGGTGCTGTCGAAGGAGGAGATCGAGCGCGCGTTCAGCCTCGACGAGGCGCTGCGCCACGTCGACGCCATCTTCGAGCGCACGCTCGCGTTGGAGGGAGAGGATTCGTGAAGGCCCTTATCCACGTGACCCTGAAGGCGGACGTGCTCGATCCGCAGGGCAAGGCCATCCGCAACGCCTGCGCGTCGCTCGGCTACACCGGCATCGAGGAGGTCCGGCAGGGCAAGCTCTTCGAGATCCGGCTGACGCCTTCGCCCGGCTCCGATCCGCGCGCGCTCGTCGCCGAGCTCTGCGACAAGCTGCTCGCGAATCCCGTGATCGAGGACTACCAGATCGTCCGCATCGATCCGTAGCTCCGCGTGACGACCGACACGGCATTCACGGCGCTGAACCTGGCGGTGCTGCCGTGGTGGCTCTGCTGGCTGGCCGCGCCGCGCTCGCGCCTCGCGCTGCGCGCGGCCTCGCACTCGGCGGTCTTCGTCGCGCTCTCGCTCTGCTACGCGCTGCTCGTCGGCCTCGTGCTGGCGAAGGGCGGCTTCGGCGGCTCCGACGCCGCGAGCCTGCGCGCCGGGCTCGCGACGCCGCTCGGCTTCCTGGCCGGCTGGACGCACTACCTCGCCTTCGATCTCTTCGTCGGCGCCTGGATCGTGCGCGAGTCGCAGCGGCTCGAGGTCGAGCCGCGCCCGTTCCTGCTCTTCACCCTGCTGCTCGGGCCGCTCGGGCTCGGGGCGTTTCTGGTGCGGCGCGCGCTGCGGCTGCGCAGCTTCGGCGGGCTCGGCGAGACCGATCTGGCCTGACCTTAGGCCGGACCTTCGCGCTCGCTAACCGCTCGCGCTCGGGCCGCCGGCCACTTCGCTCGGCTGCGCCTCGCTGCGCGTCGGCCGACTCTTGGGAGTCGGCCTCCTTGCTAGTGCGAGGCCTGCGGGCGCTGCGAGAGCGCCGGCTCGAGGCCGGCCTGGCGCAGCAAGGAGTCGCGCTGCGCGCGCAGCTCGAGATCCGACGGCGTGTCGTCGAGGGCGTCCGAGAGCGCCTCGAGCGCGTCGTACCAGAGCCCCTGCGCCGCGAAGACGCGCGCGCTGGCGGGTCGCCCGCCGAGCACGTCGCCGCCGACGAGGCGGAGGCTGCCCTCGGAGACGAGGTCGGCCGCGCGATCGTCGCCGGCGAGCAGCGACACCGACCAGGCGTAGTCGACGTCGGGGGAGAGCATCACGCCGAAGTCCGCGAGGCGGATGCGCTGGATGCCGGCTGCCGCGGGAAGCGGCAGCGCGCGCTCGACCAGCGGCTCGACGCCGTCGGCGAGCGCGAGGGTGAAGACGATGCGGGCCGTCTCCGGCGGGACGCCGTCGAGGTGCCAGAAGAGCGACGGCGACGCGCTCTGCGTCCAGCCGACGTGGTCCGGCGCGAGCGCCAGCAGATGCGGCAGCGCGGTGTTGCCGCGCGACGCGCCGGCCACGCGTCCGTCCTTCGGCGAGCCGCGGCGCGGCGGCTTGTAGACGACCGGCCGCGCGCGCTCCTCGCGCGAGCGCTGCGCCGCTTCCTGCTGCGGCTGATTGCCGCTCGGCGCGCGCAGCTCGGCGTCTGCGGGCACCGCATCCTCGCGCTGCGCCGCGCCCGGGGACGCGAGGAGCAGGACGAGCAGGGCGCCGAGCACGGCGCGGCGCGAGGTGGATCCCGAGGTGGCACGCATCATGGACCTCATGTTCGGCAGGGCGCCGCGGGCGCGCTGTGAACTGATTCACACCCCTTCGCGCGGGCCCAGAAGCCGATGCGCGGCCACGGGTTCCGCGCGTCCCTCGAGCGCCACGTCGCCCACCGGCTCGGTGCGGTACGCCGCCGCGATCAGCACCCGCGTGGCCTCGGAGAGGAGGATCCGGCACGGCGCGGCGTCGTAGTCGTGCGCGACGTCGCGGGTGCTCTCGAGGCGCTGCGCGGTCACCGCGACGTCGCCGACCACGGTGTACTTCATGCGATCGGCCTCGCCGACGCTGCCGGCCACCGCCGGCCCCGTGTGCAGGCCGATCTTGGCGGCGCAGGGCGGGAGCCCCCGCCGCTGCAGCTCCTCCGAGAGGCGCGGCAGCTCGCGCGCCATCGCCAGCGCGCAGGCGGCCGCGCTCTTCGCATCGGCCGCGATCTCCGCCTCGCTGCTGCGCGCGATCGGCACGCCGAAGCAGGCCTTGATGCCGTCGCCGAAGTAGTCGTCGACGATGCCGCCGTGGTGGTCGACGCTGCGCGCCATGCGGTCCATGAACTCGTTGGACCACGCCATCAGCCGCTCGGGCTCCATCTTCTCCGCGTGGGCGGTGTAGCCGCGCAGGTCGACGAAGAGCACCGTCGCCACCAGGCGCTGCGGGCGCGGCCGCCCGGCCGCCAGGAACTCGTCGCGGCGGCGCCAGATCTCGTCGGCGACCGCGGCCGAGACGTGCCGGGAGAAGAGCCGCATCACCTGCTGTCGCTCGCGCTGCTCGCGGCGCGCGACCCAGCTCGTCACGATGCCGGCCGAGCCGACCCAGGCCAGCATCGGCGCGGCCATCGGGATCCAGAGTCCGGCGCGGAAGGCGAGCCCGCCGCCGAGCCAGAGCGCGCCGGTGCCGAGCGCGACGGCGGCGACCAGCGCGCCGGTGCCGAGCACGGGACGCCCCGGGACGCCGAGCCCGAGCCAGCAGCCCGCGAGCGAGAGCGCCAGCACCAGCGCGGCCTCGAGCGCGCCCGGCAGGATGCGGCGCGGCTGCGACGTGCCGGCGGCGAGGCGCAGCAGCTGGTCGACGGTGTCGGCGTGGAGCTCGAGCCCCGGCACGCGCGTGCCGCCCGGCACGCGGAAGCTGTCCGGCAGGCTCTTCGCGTTCGAGCCGACCACGACGATGCGGCCCTGCACGCGCTCCGGCGCGACCTCGCCGCGCAGCAGCGCGCCGAGCGTCACCGTCTCGAAGCCGCGCGTGCCGCGCGCGTGATCGAGCAGCATCTGGTAGCCGGAGTCGTCGGCGGCCGCGTAGCCGCCGTCGTACGCCTCGAAGGGACGCAGGGTGGTGGCTCCGAGACGCAGCCACTCCGGCCGCTGCGGATCCGGCGTCGCGACCACGCCGCGCTCGGCGAGCGCGTGCAAGGCGAGCACGAGGGCGAAGGACGGCTCGACCTCGCCCGAGCCGTCGTCCTGGTAGAGCAGGGCGCGCCGCACGACGCCGTCGGCGTCGAGCAGCAGGTCGTTGAAGCCGATGCGGTCGCTGCCCTCGAGCGCGACCGGGCCCGCGATGCCCTCGGCGTCGAGCGCGCCGAACTTGTGCACGGCCACGACGCGCGGCTCCTCGCGCAGCAGCCGGTCGAAGCTGTCGACGCCCGGGGCGACGGGCAGATCGCGGTAGAGATCGAGGCCGATGGCGCCGGCGCCGGCGTCGAGCAGCGCGCGCAACGCGTCCGCCAGGCTGCGATCGCTGATCGGCCAGTGGCCCTGCTCGCGGATGTCCTGCTCGCCGATCTCGACGAGCAGCAACGCCGACGGCTCCGCCGGCGGCGCCGCGAAGCGCCGCAGGTAGTGGTCGTAGAGCGTGAGCTCGAGCGGCTCGAGCAGACCCGCCCACGCGAGCGCGAGGACCAGCGCGCAGACCAGACCGCCCGAGACGGCGCTCGCGCGCAGTCCCGCACGGGTATCCGGCACTACTCGAGACCGAGATTGCGCCGGATGCGGGGCAGCGGGTCGTCGGTGTCGGGCTGGAAGTCCCGTCCGGTGATCTGCTCGAAGGCTTCGATGTAGCGGCGCGCTGCCTCGCAGCGGACGTCGACCGGGATCTCGGGGATCGGCCCCTCCCCCTTGTAGCCGCGCTCGCCGAGCCAGCGCCGCACGTACTCCTTGTCGAGCGCCTCGGGATCGCGGCCCTCGGACATCGCGCGCACGTAGGCTTCCTTGTACCAGTAGCGGGACGAGTCCGGCGTGTGGATCTCGTCGATCACGACGAGCCGGCCCCGCGCGTCCTGCGCGAGCTCGTACTTCGTGTCGACCAGGATCAGCCCGCGCGACTCGGCGTGGCGCGAGCCCTCGGCGAAGAGCGTCATCGCCACGCGCTCCGCCTGGTCGTAGAGCTCTTCCGGCACGGTGCGGCGCGCGAGGATCTCCGCGCGCGACGTCAGCTCGTCGTGCGCGCCCTGCTCGGCCTTCGTCGTCGGCGTGAGCAGCGGGCGCGGCAGGCGCTCGTGCCGGCGCAGGCCATCCGGCAGCGGGTGACCGCAGTAGGTGCGCTCGCCCTTCGCGTAGGCCGTCCAGATCGAGGTGGAGGTGGAGCCGGTGAGATAGCCGCGCACCACGAACTCGATCGGCAGCGGGCGGCACTCGCGCACGACGGACACGTTCGGGTCGGGGACCGCGAGCAGGTGGTTCTCGGCGAGATGCGCCGTCTTCTCGAACCAGAAGGCGGCGACCTGGTTCAGCACCTGGCCCTTGAAGGGCAGGGTGCCGACGACGCGGTCGAAGCAGCTCACGCGATCGGTCACGACGATCGTGCGGCGGTCGCCTGCGACGTAGTTGTCGCGCACCTTGCCCTCGATCTTCGTGCCGAGCGCCGGCAGAGAGGTCGCGGTGAGCGTGCGCTCGCACTGCTCGCGCAGCAGACGCGGATCGGTTCCCATTTCATTCCTCGCAGCGCCGTCGGCGCTCGTCGACGCGGCCTGGCCTCGGGGGAAGTGCGTAATCTAGACGACGCCGTCGGCGCGGGTCTACGGCCAGTTTCCCTCGTCACTCCCAGTTGTTCGCTCGGAGAGCGGCCGGTAGACTCCGCCGGTCCCCGAACCGCCGCTGCGCTGCGGCGCCCCCCTCCCGCCTCGTCTCTCCGCGCTGCACCCGAGGTCCCCCGTGTTCTCGGTCATCCAGCTCCCGGGATCGAACGACGATCGCGATTTGTGTTTCGCTCTGAAGAGCGTGCTCGGCGCTCCGGCCGAGCTCGTGTGGCACGAGCAGGCTTCGCTGCCGTCGGACACGCGCGCCGTGCTGATCCCCGGCGGCTTCTCGTACGGCGACTACCTGCGCGCGGGCGCCATGGCCGCATACGCCCCGGTGATGGCCGCGGTACGCCGTTTTGCCGACGCCGGCGGGCCCGTGCTCGGCATCTGCAACGGCTTCCAGGTGCTCTGCGAGACGGGGCTCCTCCCGGGCGCGCTGGTGCGCAACCAGGGCCTGCACTTCATCTGCGACTTCGTGCACGTGCGGGTCGAGCGGAGTGCTTCGCCTTTCACGTCGCGCGCGCGCGCCGGCGAGGTCCTGCGCCTGCCGATCAAGCACGGCGAGGGCGCCTACTTCGCGCGTCCGGACGAGCTGGCCCGGCTCGAGCGTGAGGGGCGCGTGCTGCTGCGCTACTGCGACGCGCGCGGCGAGGTGACTGCGGACGCGAATCCGAACGGCGCGCTCGCGAACATCGCCGGCGTCTGCAACGAACGCGGCAACGTCTTCGGACTGATGCCGCACCCCGAGCACGCCGTCGACGCGCTCTTCGGCGGCGAGGACGGCCGCGCGATCCTCGGCTCGCTGGTCGACGCCGTGGGCAAGGGCACGCGATGAGCCAGCGCCGGGAACCGCAGGTCGATCTCGCGCTCGCGCGCGAGCACGGGCTCTCCGACGGCGAATACGCGGAGATCCTGGCGATCCTCGGGCGCACGCCTTCCTTCTCCGAGCTCGGGATCTTCTCGGTGATGTGGTCCGAGCACTGCTCCTACAAGTCGAGCAAGAAGTATCTGAAGCGCTTGCCGACGCAGGGGCCGCAGGTGCTCCAGGGACCGGGCGAGAACGCCGGCGCCGTCTCGATCGGCGACGGCCTCGCCGTCGTCTTCAAGATCGAGAGCCACAACCACCCGTCGTTCATCGAGCCCGTGCAGGGCGCGGCGACCGGCGTCGGCGGCATCCTGCGCGACATCTTCACCATGGGCGCGCGGCCCGTCGCTTCGCTCGACTCGCTGCGCTTCGGCCCGCTCGAGGACGTCAAGCACCGCCACCTGCTGCGCGGCGTGGTGCAGGGCGTCGGCGGCTACGGCAACGCCGTCGGCGTCGCGACGGTCGGCGGCGAGACCACGTTCCACGAGTGCTACCGCGGCAACATCCTCGTCAACGCGTTCAACCTCGGCGTCGTCGAGCAGGACCGCATCTTCAAGGCGCGCGCGACGGGCCTCGGCAATCCGGTCATCTACGCGGGCTCGCGCACCGGCCGCGACGGCATCCACGGCGCGAGCCTGCTGGCGTCGGCCGAGTTCGACGCGGAAAGCTCCGCCAAGCGCCCGACCGTGCAGGTCGGCGATCCCTTCACCGAGAAGTGCCTGATCGAGGCGTGTCTCGAGGTGATGTCGGGCGACGCCGTGGTCGGTATCCAGGACATGGGCGCGGCCGGCCTCACCTGCTCGTCGTTCGAGATGGCGAGCCACGCCGGCACCGGCATCGAGCTCGATCTCGATCTCGTCCCGCGGCGCGAGGCGAACATGACGCCCTACGAGCTGCTGCTCTCCGAGAGCCAGGAGCGCATGCTGCTCGTCGCGCAGGCCGGCCGCGAGGAAGAGGTCCTCTCGATCTACCGGCGCTGGGGGCTCGAGGCGGTGGTCGTCGGCCGCGTGACCGACGACGGCCGCATGCGCGTGCGCTGGCACGGCGAGAAGGTCGTCGACATCCCGGTCGATCCGGTGGCGCGTCTCTCGCCCGAGCTCGACCGCCCGACGCGCGAGCCGGCCGACTGGCTCGAGCGCCAGAAGCTCGATCCCTCCGCGCTCGCGCCCGAGAGCGACTGGAACGCCGCGCTGGAGCGCCTGCTCGACTCGCCGAACCTCGGCTCGAAGGCATGGCTCTACCGCCAGTACGACCAGCTCGTGCAGGGCGACACCCTGATCGGTCCGGGCGGCGACGCCGCGCTCGTGCGCATCAAGCGCATGGACGGCACGGCGACGCGCAAGGCGGTCGCGCTCGCGGTGGACTGCAACCCGCGCTGGTGCTGGCTCGATCCGTACGCGGGCACGCTCGCCGCCGTCGCGGAGGCGGTGCGCAACGTCGCGTGCACGGGCGCGCGTCCGCTGGCGCTGACCAACTGCCTCAACTTCGGCAATCCGGAGCGGCCGGAGATCATGTGGGAGTTCGCGGAGGCGACGCGCGGGCTCGGCGACGCCGCCAGCGAGCTCGGCACGCCGGTCGTCTCGGGGAACGTCTCGCTCTACAACGAGACGAGCGGGCGCGCGATCTACCCGACGCCGACGATCGCGGCGGTGGGTCTCCTCGAGGACTACACCCGTCACGCGGTCTCGCACTTCCGCGCGGCGGGGCGCGAGGTGGTGCTCCTCGGCGAGAACCGCGAAGAGCTCGGCGGCAGCACCTGGCTGGCCGAGCGGCACGGCCTCGAAGCGGGCCGGCCGCCCGCGGTGGATCTGGCGCACGAGCGCCGACTCGCGGCGCTGCTCGCCGAGGGCGTCGCCGCCGGCTGCATCGAGTCCGCGCACGACGTCTCCGACGGCGGCCTGGCCGTCGCACTGGCGGAGTGCTGCTTCACGGGGCCCGCGCCGATCGGCGCCCTGATCGAGCTCGCCGACGCGATCCGCGCCGACGCGCTGCTCTTCGGCGAGACGACCGGACGCGTCGTGTGCGCGAGCGCCGACGCGGAGAAGCTGCTCGGGCTGGCGGCGCGGCACGGCGTGCCGGCGCGCCGCATCGGCACGACCGGCGGCGCGGCTCTTCGCATCGCGCCGCGCGAAGGCTCGCCCTGGATCGACGCACCGGTCGCGTCGCTGCGCGAGATCTGGGCGCGGGCCATTCCGCGCCGACTGGAGGAGCCGTGATCCGGGACCGCGAACAGGACGAGCTCGCTGCCGATCTCGTCGAGGCGCACCTCGCCGACCGCTTCCACGACGAGTGCGGCGTCTTCGGCGTGCACGGGCACTCCGAGGCCGCGCATCTCACCTACCTCGGCCTCTACGCGCTCCAGCACCGCGGACAGGAGAGCTGCGGCATCGCATCGTCGGGCGCGCCGGGAAGCGATCCCTGCGTCTATCGCGGCATGGGTCTCGTCGCCGACGTCTTCAGCGAGTCGATCCTCGCGAAGCTGCCGGGCCGCCATGCGATCGGACACGTGCGCTACTCGACCGCCGGCGGCAGCCTGCTCGCCAACGCGCAGCCGTTCTGCGCCACCACCGACGGCGGACCGGTCGCGATCGCGCACAACGGCAACCTGGTCAACGCCGTCGCGATCCGGCGCGAGCTCGAGGGCCGCGGCGCGATCTTCAGCACCACGGCCGACAGCGAGGTCATCGTGCAGCTGCTGGCGCGCTCGCGCGAGCACAGCCAGGAGGAGCGCCTGATCGACTCGCTCTCGCGCGTGAAGGGCGCCTTCAGCCTGGCGGTGCTGGCGGGCGACGCGCTGATCGCCGCGCGCGATCCGCACGGCTTCCGCCCGCTCTCGCTCGGCCGGCTCGACGGTGCCTGGGTCGTCGCCAGCGAGACCTGCGCGCTCGATCTGATCGGCGCGACCTTCGAGCGCGACGTCGAGCCGGGCGAGGTGGTGGTGATCCGGCGCGGGCGCCTGCGCAGCCTGCGGCCCTTCCGCCGCGAGCCGATGCACTTCTGCATCTTCG
The DNA here is from genome assembly GCA_036274295.1 of Myxococcota bacterium. Taxonomy (GTDB): domain Bacteria; phylum Myxococcota_A; class UBA9160; order UBA9160; family SMWR01; genus DASUFZ01. Next base: position 6,574 of record DASUFZ010000043.1, on the reverse strand, counting down.
AGCAGATCTACTTCGCGCGGCCGGACTCGCAGCTCCAGGGTCAGAACGTCTACGCCTTCCGCAAGGAGCTCGGCCGCGCGCTGGCGCGCGAGCACGGCGTCGACGCCGACGTGATCGTGCCGATCCTCGATTCGGGCAACACGGCGGCGCTCGGCTACTCCGAGGAAGCGGGCATTCCCTACGAGCAGGCGCTGATCCGCAACCACTACGTGCGGCGCACCTTCATCGAGCCCGCGCAGTCGATCCGCCACTTCGGCGTGAAGGTGAAGCACAACGCGGTGCGCGGAACCCTGGCGGGGCGCCGCGTCGTGCTGGTCGACGACTCGATCGTGCGCGGCACGACGCTCACCAAGATCGTCACGATGATCCGCAACGCCGGCGCGCGCGAGGTGCACCTGCGCATCTCGTCGCCGCCGATCATCGGGCCGTGCCACTACGGCATCGACACGCCGAACCGCGACGAGCTGATCGCGCACCGCTACTCGGTCGACGAGATCCGGCGTCTCATGGGCGCCGACTCGCTCGCCTATCTCTCGCTGGACTCGCTGCGCACCGTCAGCGCGTCGCTGAAGCACGGCTTCTGCGACGCCTGCTTCTCGGACCAGTACCCGGTGGCCGTGGAGGACCCGTCCAACTCGCCGCAGCTCTCGCTCTTCCGCAGCGTGGAAGATGACGAAGCCTGAACGCCCGGTCGGGATGCTCACCCCGGCCGAGCTGGCGCGAGAAGTCGAGGCGGGCCGCATCGAGACCGTGATCACGGCGATGCCGGATCTCTTCGGCCGGCTGGTCGGCAAGCGCATCACCGCGAGCTTCTACCAGCAGGAGGTCGCCGCGCACGGCATGCACGTGTGCGACTACCTGCTCGCGAGCGACATGGAGATGGACCCGACGCCCGGCTACCGCTTCGCGAGCTGGGACCAGGGCTATGGCGATCTCCACCTCGTGCCCGACGTCTCCAGCCTGCGGCGCGCTGCCTGGCTCGACCGCAGCGCGCTGGTGTTGTGCGACGCCTTTCGCGGCGAGGAGCCGGTCGCCGTGGCGCCGCGCCAGATCCTGCGCCGTCAGCTCGAGCGCGCCGCCGCGCTGGGCTTCGACCTGTGCACGGGCTCGGAGCTCGAGTTCTTCCTGCTGCGCGACGACTACGAGGCCGCGCAGCAGAAGGGCTTCCGCCGGCTCTCGCACTTCGGGCGCTACGTCGAGGACTACCACGTGCTCTCGGGCACGTTCGCCGAGCCCGTGATCGGCGCGATCCGCCGCGGTGTCGACGGCTCGGGCATCCCCGTCGAGTTCTCGAAGGGCGAGTGGGGTCCGGGCCAGCACGAGATCAACCTGCGCTACGCGCGGGCGCTCGAGATGGCCGACCGCCACGTCATCTACAAGCAGGCCGCCAAGGAGATCGCCGCCGCCGCCGGCACCTCGCTCACCTTCATGGCGAAGTTCGACGAGCAGCTCGCGGGCAGCTCGTGCCACATCCACCTCTCGCTCTGGAACGCGAAGAGCGAGCCGGTGTTCGCCGGCGACGACGCGCTGCCGGGCTCGCCCGTGCGCGTGTCGCCGGTCTTCCGGGGCTTCCTCGGCGGCCTGCTCGCGCACGTGCGCGAGATCGCGCTCTTCCTCGCGCCGAACCCGAACTCCTACAAGCGCTACCGGCCCGGCACGTTCGCGCCGACCGGCATCGCCTGGAGCTACGACAACCGCACGGCGGGCTTCCGCATCGTCGGCGGCGGACCGTCGCTGCGCGTCGAGTGCAGGATCCCCGGCGCCGACGCGAACCCGTACCTCGCCTACGCGGCGCTGCTCGCCGCGGGGCTCGACGGGATCGAGCGGAAGCTCGAGCCGGGGCGCGGCTTCTCGGGCGACGCGTATGCGTCGAAGGATCTGCCGCAGGTGCCGCACAGCCTCGCCGAGGCGGCCGCCGAGCTCGAGAAGAGCGAGTTCGCAAGGAAGGCGCTCGGCGCGGACGTCGTGGAGCACTACCTCCACTTCGCCCGCACGGAGGAGCGCGCGATCGCGATGCGCGTCTCCGACGTCGAGCGCGCGCGCTACTTCGAGCGCGTCTAGCGGAGCTTCGCCGCCATCTCGCGCAGCGCGGCCACGGGCGCGAACGTGAACTCGAGCGAGCCGACGCGCAAGGTGTCGCCCGGGCCGAGCGGCGTCGGCGGACCCGCGAAGCGGGTCAGCACGTTGCGGCCGTTGATGCTCGTCCCGTTCGAGGAGTCGGCGTCGAGCACGAGATAGCGGTCGCCGTCGCGCTTGAGCAGCGCGTGTCGGCGCGAGATGCTGCGGTCGGGGATCACGACGTCGCTCTCGCGCGCGCGCCCGAGGGTCACGATGTGGACCGACGAGCGCAGCGCGTACACCCAGGTCGCGAGCGCGCCCGTGTGCCCGTCCTCCTCGTCGAGGAGCGCCAGGTGGGTCGAGTAGGTGTCCTGCGCCGTGCGCGGCCGCACGGCCGTGAGGAGCAGGAAGGCGCTGCCGTGGCGCCGCTCGAACTCCTCGGCCGAGAGGCGCTTCGCGTCGTCGCGGAAGGCCTCGATCGGCTGTCCGGTTCCGCCGCTCGCGGCGCCTGCCTTCGGTTCGGCCTTCGGGTCCACCTCGGTGGAACTCGGCACGCCGTGCGCGCCGCTTGAGGCAGGCGATCGCAAGGCGCGCGGTAGCCTGTCGCGCCGATGCGCTCCGCGCTCTTCATCGTCGCGCCGATGCTGGCGCTCGCCGCCGCCGCGCAGACGCCGGAGGGCGTGCGGCACTACGCCGCGCCGGCCGCGCGCCAGGGCGTCGCCGTCGCGGGCCCTGCCTTCTACGCGATCGACGACCGCGTGATCGAGAAGTACGACCGAGAGAGCGGCGCGCGGCTCGCGCGCTACGACGCCGGCGACGACGCCGCGATCGTGCACCTGAACGGCTGCAGCGTGCAGGGCGACGTCCTCTCCTGCGCGCACTCGAACTATCCCCACGTGCCGATGCGCAGCTCGATCGAGCGCTTCGACGCGCGCACGCTCGCGCACGTAGGCTCGCAGCCGCTCGCCGACGCGCCCGGCTCGGCGACCTGGGTCGTGCAGGCGGGCGGAAGCTGGTGGGTGGCGTTCGCGCACTACGCGGGTCGCGGCGGCGAGCCCGGCAAGGGGCCCGAGCACGCGCGCCTGGTGAAGCTCGACGCCGATTTCCGCTCGCTCGCGAGCTACGCCTACCCGCCGGAGCTCGTCGCGCGCTTCGCCGGCCGCAGCAACTCGGGCGGCGTCTTCGGAGCGGACGGCTGGCTCTACCTCACCGGTCACGACGCCCCCGAGCTCTACGTCGCCTGCGTGGACGACGCCGCTCACGTGCTGCGCTGGCTCGCGACCCGGCCGGCGCCGATCGAGGGGCAGGGCATCGCCTGGGACCTCGCGACCGGAACCTTCTGGGGGGTGGTGCGCGACGCCCGCGAGGTGGTCTCGTTCCCGCTGGCGCCGGAAGGTCCGACCCCGGCTGTGGCGCCGGCTCCGTGCCCCCCGGGAAAAGCAGGCAAGCCCCAGCCGCCGTTCGGCCGATAAGTCCGCGCGGGAGGGCCCGGACCCCTGGCGAAGAAAGGTCGCGCGCAGAGCGAGCGCGTTGCCAAGGTCGCATTCGCCGACCTCGACACGTTCGAGCGTGAGTACGCGAGCAATCTCGTGAACGGAGGCGTGTTCCTGCGCACCCGCGAGGACTTCGCCCTACGCGAGAGTGTGCAGGTGCGCCTCGAGTTCGTCTGGATGAAGAAGGCGCTCCAGCTCCCGGGCGAGGTCGTGCACATCGTCCCGCCCGAGATGGCCGGCATGGGCGGCATGCCGGGCGTCGCGCTCCAGTTCACCGACTCCGCCGGCGCCGTGCGGCAGAAGATGCGCGACCTGGGGCTCCCGGTCGGCGACTCGCACCAGACCGCCGCCGACAAGGGCGTGCGTAGCGCTCCCCGCACACCCGTTCGTGTGGCGGCCCGCATCGCGGGCACGAACGAGACCGTGGACGGCCAGACCCGCAACCTCTCCCGCAGCGGCGTGCTGGTCGCGGTGAGAGGCGGGACGATTCCGGTCGGCGAGGCCGTGCGCTTCACGCTCTCGAATCCGAAGACCGGGGTGGAGCACTCGGTCGATGGACGCGTGGTGCGCCAGGTCGCGAGCGGCGGCGAGGTCTCGGCCGTCGCGGTGCAGTTCTCGCCGCGCGCCGACGAGAAGGACGAGTTCGAGCGCTTCGTGGGAGAGTTGCAGGGGGTCGAGCACACGCGGCGTCTCGGCGGCATCTCCGGGCCGATCGCGGAGCTCGGGCCGCAGAACGTGGTGCAGATGTTCGCCAACTCGGCGCAGGAGGGGACGCTCTGGCTCCGCCACGGGGAGGAGGAGGGCATGGTCTGCTTCCAGCGCGGCCTGCTGCGCCTCGCCAAGGTCGGCAACCAGACCGGCGTGAAGGCGCTGGTGCACATGTTCGCCTGGCGCGACGGCAGCTTCGAGTTCCACGCCCGCCTCGAGGACGTCGAGATGAAGGGTGCCCCGCTGCCGCTCGAGGCCGCGCTGCTCGACGCCGCGCGGCAGATGGACGAAGGCGCGCGCTTCCCGCTGGGCGCGCACGTGACCCTCGTCGCGGACGCCGACCTCGAAGGCTACGACTCGCCTTCCAAGGTGGAGGCCGCGATCCTCGACCTCGCGCGCGCAGGCTTCACGGTGCAGCGCATGCTCGACGTGATCCCGGAGCCGGATCCGGAGATCTTCCGCGCCCTCCAGAACCTGCGCGACGCGGGGCTCGTCGATCTCTCCACCTGACGCGACGCGCGCGGCGCGGCTACGCTGCGCCGCCGTGCCGACAGGACGCCTCGCGGGACGCACCGCGCTGATCACCGGCGCCGGCAGCGGCATCGGACGCGAGAGCGCGCTGCTCTTCGCCGCCGAGGGCGCAGCGGTGCTGGTGGCCGACCGCGATCCCGCCGCGGGCCGCGCCACGGCCGACGCGATCGCCAGGGCCGGCGGGCGCGCGCACTTCGCGCCGGCAGACGTCTCGCGCTCCGCGGACGTCGAGCGCGCCGTGGCGGAGGCCGAGCGCGCATTCGGCGGCCTCCACGTTCTCTTCAACAACGCGGGCATCTTCCCCGCGCAGGACGGCTCGCCGGTCGACACGCCGGAATCGGTGTGGGACGAGGTGATGACCGTCAACCTGAAGTCGGTGTTCCTCGGCTGCAAGCACGGGATCCCGGCGCTGCTGCGGGCGGGCGGCGGCTCGATCGTCAACACGGCGTCCTTCGTCGCGGTGATGGGCGCGGCGACCTCGCAGATCGCCTACACGGCGAGCAAGGGCGGCGTCCTCGCGATGACCCGTGAGATCGCGGTCGAGTACGCGCGCAAGGGCATCCGCGCGAACGCGCTCTGCCCAGGGCCGGTCGACACGCCGCTGCTCGCGCAGCTCCTCGCAGAGCCCAAGGCGCGCGCGCGCCGTCTCGTGCACGTGCCGATGGGACGGCTGGCGCAGGCGCGCGAAGTCGCGCAGGCGGCGCTCTTCCTCGCGTCCGACGAGTCCGCCTACGTGAACGGCTCGACCTTCATGGTCGACGGCGGCATCACGGCCGCGTACGTCACCGCCGAGTGATCAGGATTCCGGCACCAGCCGCGGGTCGCTGAACTCGCGCCGCACGAGGCGGCCGCCCTCGTAGAGGCTGCGCACGTCGACGGCGCCGTCGCCGTCGAGATCCTCCTCGCGCAGGGCCACGCGCCCCGCGGCGTCGAAGTGGTCGACGCGGTCGCGGCGGCCGTCGCCGTCCGTGTCGAGCTCCTCGACCTGGAGCCGGCCGCTCTCGTAGCGGAAGACGCGCTCGGGCTGGCCGTCGCCGCGCGTGTCCATCTCGACGCGCAGCAGCGGCTCGCCGCCGTCTGCGAAGACGAAGTGGAGCGCGGGCGTGGCGCCCGCCGCCGCCTCGTAGATCTCGCTGCGCGCGGCGCCGCGGTACGCGATCCAGCGGTCCGGCTCGCCGTTCTGGTCGGTGTCCTCCTCGCGCAGCACCGGCGGGCCGCCGCCGCGCGGCACGTAGTAGCGCGCGAGCTCCGAGCCGTCGGGCGCGTAGGCGATGCGCGCGACGACGTCGCCGCCCGCGCGCTCGCGCGCGAGGCGCGGGCCGAAGTCCTCCGGATCGTCGACCTCCGCGATGCGCAGCGCCGCGAGGGTCGCGTCGGGCGGCGGCCTCAGGTCCTCGTCGAGCACGGCGAGCGCGGCCAGCAGCTCGTCGCGCCGGCGCCGCTCCTCCTCGAGCGCGCGCTCGGCTGCCTGGCGGCGCGCCTCCGGCAGGCGCGGCTCGAGCCGCTCGGCGGAGACGGCGTCGCCGGAGCGCTCGGCGAGCTCGCGCGCCATCGCGAGGGTCAGCGCGGTGTCGGCGAGGAGCGCCTGCACCTCGGGATCGCCGGGATCGGTCGCGGACGCCGCCTCGAACGCGCGCTGCGCCTCGCCGAGCTCGCCGGCGCCGAGCAGCGCGCGCCCGCTGCGGAGCTCGTCGTTCATGCGGCGCGCGATGCCCGGGAAGAGGGCGCGCAGCGCCTCGCGCGTCCACTCGGCGCCGGCCGGCGCCGTCGTGCGAGGCGTCTTC
>DASUFZ010000042.1:0-6283 GCA_036274295.1 Myxococcota bacterium | reverse complement strand
CTTTGCCGGGCCTTCGCGCTCGCTGATCGCTCGCGCTCGGGCATTCCGGCCTTCGCTCGGCTGCGCCTCGCTGCGCGTCGGCCGACTCCTGTGAGTCGGCCTCCTTGCGGCGTGACCTCGCCTAACGCGCCGGTGCGACTTCTCGCAGCGACGCGCGGTCCGGCGCGCCGACGCTGCGGCGGCAGAAGCGCACCAGGGTGGCGACGATGTCGTTCTCCGTGACGACCCGCCCCGCGACGGGCGAGAGCGGCCCGACCAGGGATTCGGCGATCGCGCCGACGAGACAGGCCGCGCCGATCTCGACGTCCTGCTCGGGGATCTCCTTCGCCGCGATCGCCTGCCGCAGCAGACCCGCCATGTGGCGGCAGTACTTGCGGCGGTAGACGAGGCGCTCGGCGTCGACGAGCGGGTCGACGGGCTCGTAGACGAGCGCCCAGGCAAGGCGGCGGTGTCGCAGCGCGCGCTTTGCATGCGCCGCGACGGCGGCCTCGAGGCGCTCGACGCAGCTGCCCGCGGCGGCCGCGTCGTCGACGGCGGCGAGGTCGCGCTTCGCGGCGTCGCGGAAGACCTCGACGAAGAGCTCGGCCTTCGAGGCGAAGTGGCGATACAGCGCTCCGGCCGAGACGCCGGCGCGCTCGGCGACCGCCTGCACCGACGCCGCCGTGTAGCCGCCCTCCTCGAGGAGCGTTCGCGCGGACTCGACGAGCCGCTCGCGCGTGGTGCCCTCGGCCGACCCGCGCGCCGTCTTCTTCCTCCGCGCGGCCACGTCAGACCGCCTTCGCGCGCGACGCGAGCTTGGCGTGCAACGTGCGGTGGAAGTGCACGATCGCGCCCTCGAAGAGGCCGAACTCGAAGAACTCGTTCGCCTCGGAGGCGAGGCTCCGCTGGATCGCGACCGCGACCTCCTGGTCCTCGTTCGCGCCGGCGTTCACGAGATCGCGGCCCTTCTCGAGCGCCGACTGCGCCGCGCCGTCGTTCGCGTCCTGGTTCGTCAGCAGGTAGTTGACGAGGCGCGTGCGGTCGAGCGCGACCGGCTCGAGCACCGCCATCACGATGCGGCCCGGGAAGGTCGCGACCACGGCGTTCGGGAAGAGGTGGTAGACGTAGGTCAGCATGCCGGCGCTGCGCTTCTCGGGCGCCACCGCGCGTTGTCGCTCGATCGCCTGGTACGGGAAGGCGATGCGGTTGTGGTCGCCGAAGCGCTCGACGACGTTCAGGTTGTCGTACTGGATCGGATAGAACGTCTTCGGGTGGGTCGAGCGGATGTGATAGCCCTCGAGGAATCCCTCGACGAAGATCTTCCAGTTGACGGGCAGCTCGCTCTCGTTGGCGCCGAGCAGGCGGAAGTCCGCGCCGATCAGCGGCGGCAGCGTGGGCCGCTCCGCGTCGCGCGCCGGTGTCTGCTGGGTCACGAAGACGAGGCCCTGCGTCTCGAAGGCATCCACCTCGACGAGACCGCGCGCCTCCTTGTCGAGGCCCGGGAAGCCGTGCTCGTGCGGCACGTGGCGGAGCCGCCCATCGAGCGCGTAGGTCCAGCCGTGGTAGCGGCAGGTGAAGGCGAGCTGGCAGCCGGAGCCCTGCACGAGCTCCGAGCCGCGGTGGCGACACGCGTTGCGGAACGCGCGCACGCGGCCGTCGTTGCCGCGCACCGCGAGGATCGGCGTGCCGGCGGCGCTGCGCGCGACGTACGCGCCGGGCTTCGCCAGCGCTGCCGACGGGCAGAACGCGGAGGGATAGCTGCGCAGCAGCGCGACCTCCTCGCGGAAGCGCGGCTCCGAGCGGTAGTTCGCGACCGGCTCGCGCCAGGTCTCCGGCGCGTAGTCGGTGGTCTTCTGGTCGATGTGGTCGAGGATCCGCGTCACGACCTCGGAATCGGCGAAGAGCGGTGTCGTCGTGGCCACCTTCGTTCCTCCGTCTATCCGTCTAGCGGGGCGGCAGCGCGGGCGTGCGCGGCGAGGCGTCGCGCGCGCCCTGCGCGAAGCGGGCGAGCCCTGCGAGCAGCTCCTCCGAGAAGCACTCGGGCCGCACGACCCGCGCCTCGGTGAGGAGTCCCTCGTCGAGATCCTGCGAGAGGCCGTCGAGCAGCGCGCGGCGGTCGGCGCAGATGCCCGCGAAGTTCGGGTACGCGGCGATCGCCTGCGCAAGCTCGAGCGCGCGCTCGAGCGCCTTGCCCTGCGGCACCACCTCCTGGAGGAAGCCCATCTCGTAGGCGCGCCAGGCGTCGATGCGCGCGCCGGTCATCAGGAAGTAGAGCGCGTTGCCGGTGCCGAGGATGCGCGGGAAGCGCTGCGTGCCGCCGTCGGTGTAGGGCACGCCCCAGCGACGCGAGAGGCAGCCGAACTCGGCGTTGGCGGCGCCGATGCGGATGTCGCACCAGGCCGCGAGCTCGCCGCCGCCGGCGAAGCAGAAGCCGTTGACCGCCGCGATCGTGGGCTTGCCGGGGTCGAGGCGCGCGAAGCCCATCGGCCCGGCCTTGTCCGTGTAGGCGTGGCCGAAGAGGCTGGCGCCGTGCTTCAGATCGGCGCCGGCGCAGAAGGCGAGATCGCCCGCGCCCGTCAGCACGAGCACGCGCGCGCTCGCGTCGGCGGCGAAGGCGTCGATCGCGCGGCCGAGGCCGACGGCGGTCTCGCCGTCGACGCAGTTGCGCTGCTCGGGCCGGTTGATGCGCAGGATGCGGACCGCGCCGCGGTCCTCCGTGATGACCTTCTCCGCCATGCGACGAGCCTCCGGCGCGCGTTGTGAATTCGGATTCACTTGGTAGTGAATCTGGATTCACCAGGCAAGCGGGACGCTCTCGAGGTGGCGACCCCGGCGATCAGGAGCAGCGACGCCAGGAGCAGCGAGGCGCCGACGGTGCCGAAGTCGAGCCCGCCCTTCTCCGCGGGCTTGGTCAGCAGGTCGCCGAAGGTCGCGCCGAAGGGGCGGGTCAGCACGAAGGCAATCCAGAAGAGCACGACCCGGTCGATGCGGGTCCAGAAGGCGGCCAGCGCGGTGAGCGCGATCGCGCTGCCGATCAGCGCGGCGCTGCCGAGGAAGCCGAGGCCGGAGTCGTCGGCCAGGAAGTCGCCGAGCGCCGTGCCGAGCGTGTTCGAGAAGAGGATGGCGATCCAGTAGAAGATCTCGGTGCGGCCCTCGATGTGCGTCACGGAGAGCGAGCCCTCGAAGAAGCGCCACGCGATCAGCACCGTCGCGAGGCCCGAGACGAGGATCAGCGAGCCCTTCGCGTAGCCGAGCCCCAGGCTGCGATCGATGAAGTCCGACATCGTCGTGCCGGCGGTGCTCGTCGTCAGGATCACGCTCCAGTAGAGCGCGGGACGGAACGCGCGCGCGCGGAGCTGCGCGAGCAGCGAGACGAGGAACACGCCGAGCAGCAGAGTCGAGCCGAGTGCGTAGCCGACGCCGAGGGTCATCGAGACGAGATCGCCCGCGGTCTCGCCGAGCGTGGTGGCGCAGACCTTCATCACCCAGAAGGCGAAGTCGACGCGCGCGACCTTGTTCATCGCGCGTCGAGGCTAGGCGCGCGCGAGCTCCGCGACCGATGAAGAATCGGTCATGACCGGTGTGGCTAGGCGGTCGCGCTCTTCGGCTTGCCGCGCATCGCCTTCTTGACGCGGTGCTTCAGCTTCAGGCCCTCGGGCGGAAGCTTCGCGTCGTCGGTCTTCACCAGGAAGGCGTCGAGGCCGCCGACCTTCTGGACCGTGCGGATCGCGCGGGTCGTCACGCGCAGCGCCACGGGGCGCTTCAACGCGTCGCTGTAGAACGTCGCGTTCTGGAGGTTCACGTCGAACGTGCGCTTCGTATGGCGGTTCGAGTGCGAGACGTTGTGGCCCGTCTGGGGCGTGGTGCCCGTCAGCTCGCAGCGGCGCGGCATGGCGTCCCTATCTACTTCTTGCGCGCGTAGCGGCGCCGGAAGCGGTCGATCTTCCCGTCGGAGTCGAGCTCCCGCATGGTGCCCGTCCAGAAGGGATGGCTGGCGGAGGAGATGTCGAGCTGGATGACCGGCACCTGCTCGCCGTCGATCTCGCGCTTCTGGTTCGACGTCATCGTCGAGCGCGAGATCCACTCCGTGCCCGTCGCCGTGTCGACGAAGACGACCTTGTGGTAGTCGGGGTGGATGCCGTCGCGCATGACTACCAGCTCGACTTGCGGACGCCGGGCAGCTGGCCCTTCAGCCCGAGATCGCGCAGCGCGATGCGCGAGATGCCGAACTTCCGGTAGTAGGCGCGCGAGCGGCCCGTGATCGCGCAGCGGCGCTTGAGGCGCGTCGGGCAGGAGTTGCGCGGAAGCTTCGCGAACTTCTTCTGGGCCTCGAGCTTCTCGTCGATCGACGCGTTCGCGTCGTTCAGCTTCTTGCGCAGGGCTGCGCGGCGCTCTGCGTACTTCTTGATCAGCTTGATGCGCCGCTTGTCGCGCAGCACCTGGGAAGTCTTGGCCATGGAGCCTCCGGAAGGGCGGGGAGGCTATCCGTGTGCCCCTGAGGCCGCAACCCCTTATGCTGCGGCCCTTCTCCGTCCGAGGACCCGCGCATGACCCTGCCTTCGGGGCGCTTCGACGCCATCGACCCGGCGTCCCTGCCGAAGCACTACGACGCCGCCGCCGCCGAGCGGCGCTGGGGAGAGGAATGGGCCCGCCAGGGGATCTACGCCTACGACCCCGCGCGCCCGCGCGCCGAGACCTTCGTCATCGACACGCCCCCGCCGACGGCGTCGGGCTCGCTCCACCCGGGCCACGTCTTCTCCTACACCCACACCGACATCCTGGCCCGCTACGTGCGCATGACGGGGCGCAACGTCTTCTACCCGATCGGCTGGGACGACAACGGCCTGCCGACGGAGCGGCGCGTCCAGAACTACTTCCACATCCGCTGCGATCCGTCCGTGCCCTACGACCCGGACCTCGCGCTCGCGGAGGTGAGCGACGCGCAGCGCAAGAAGGAGCCGCCGCGCAAGGTCTCGCGCCCGAACTTCATCGCGGCCTGCGAGCGGGTCACGCGCCAGGACGAGCAGGCCTTCAAGGACCTGTGGACGCGCATGGGCCTCTCCTTCGACTGGCGCGAGGAGTACCAGACGATCGACGCGCGCTGCCGGCGCATCGCGCAGTTCTCGTTCCTCGACCTGTGGCGCAAGGGTCACGTCGAGAGCCGCTACGCGCCGACCCTGTGGGACATCGACTTCCAGTGCGCGATCGCGCAGGCGGAGCTCGAGGACCGCAACATGCCGGGCGCCTATCACGATCTCGAGTTCGGGGTCGAGGGCGGCGGCCGCTTCACCATCTCGACGACGCGCCCCGAGCTGCTCGCGGCGTGCGTCGGCGTTACCGCGCACCCGGACGATGCGCGCTACCGCGCGCTCTTCGGCAAGCGCGCGCTGACGCCGCTCTTCCGCGTGGCGGTGCCGATCTTCCCTTCCGAGAAGGTCGATCCCGAGAAGGGCACCGGCATCCTGATGGTCTGCACCTTCGGCGACGCCACCGACGTCGAGTGGTGGCGCGAGCAGGGTCTGCCGCTGCGCCAGATCGTGCAGCGCGACGGCCGGCTCGCGCCCGTGTCGTTCGGCAGCGAGGGCTGGGAGAGCCGCGACGCCGACGCCGCCAACCGCGCCTACGCGGAGCTCGCGGGCAAGAACCTGAACCAGGCGCGCAAGCGCGTGGTCGAGCTGCTGCGCGATGCAACCGCCAGCGCGACGGGGCAGGGCGCGCCGCTCCAGGGCGAGCCGCGCCCGATCCAGCACGTGATCAAGTACTACGAGAAGGGCGACCGCCCGCTCGAGCTCGTGCCGACGCGCCAGTGGTTCGTGCGCCTGCTGCCCTTCAAGGACGCGCTGCTCGAGCAGGGCGCGCGCATCGACTGGCATCCCGGCTACATGCAGCACCGCTACGAGGACTGGACGCGCAACCTGAACCAGGACTGGTGCGTCAGCCGGCAGCGCTACTTTGGCGTGCCGATCCCGGTGTGGTTCCCGCTCGACGCCGACGGCAACCGCGTCTACGAGAAGCCGATCTTCCCGGACGAGGCGCAGCTCCCGGTCGATCCGACGACCGACGTGCCGCCCGGCTACACCGCGGCGCAGCGAGGCGTGCCCGGCGGCTTCGACGCCGAGACCGACATCTTCGACACCTGGTTCACGTCGTCGCTGACGCCGCAGATCTCGTCCAACTGGACGCTCGACGCGAAGCGACACGAGAAGCTCTTCCCGGCCGACGTCCGCCCGCAGGCGCACGACATCATCCGCACCTGGGCCTTCTACACGATCGCGAAGGCGCTGCTCCACGAGGACAGGGTCCC
>DASUFZ010000041.1:0-22069 GCA_036274295.1 Myxococcota bacterium | reverse complement strand
TCGGCTTCGCCGACTCTGCGGGCGTCTCCGCGACCTCCTCGACCGGCTTGGCCTCGGGCGGCGGCTTCACCGCCGGAGGCGGCGGCACCTCGCGCGGCTGCATCATCATGCGCACCACGCGATCCGGAACCTCGACCGCCTCCTCGGGCGGGCGCACCGGGATCGGGATCCAGGGCGAGATCAGCCCGAAGAGCAGGCTGACGAGGAGCGCGCGGCGCAGGGTCCTGCGGTAGCGGACATCGTCTTCGCCTCCGCGCGTCCACGGCATGACGAGCGCGCGATCCGAGAGGCCCGTGAGCTCGCGCTCGACGATCCACTCGCGGTCGTAGCGGTCCTGCTCCTCCTCGATCTCGAGGAGATCCGCGTCGATGCGGAGGGATTCGAGCTGCTGGCGGTCGATCTCCTCGAGGACGAGCTGGCGGCGGTCCTCGATCTCGCCGACCTGCTTCTCGAACGCGTCGACGCGTCCGAGCGCGACGCGGATCTGATCCGCGCCGGCGGCGCCCGAGGCGCGCTCGCCCCAGAAGAGCGAGGCGCCGCCGATGCGGGCGAGCTCGTCGAGCGCGGCGCAGGCGTCCTTCAGCAGCAGGTGCTGCCTGCGCTCGACGGAGAGATCGTCCAGCGAGCGGTCGAGCGCGCGCAGGTCTCCGACCAGAGCGTCGAGCCTCTCCTGGGCGCGCGTGAGCTCGCCCTGGAGCGCCTGCTGTTCCTGTGCGGTTTCGAGTTCCATGGGGCTAGGCGGCCTTCGCGCCCGCGACGTGGACCGGCCTCTCCTTCTCCATCACCGCGAGCGAGATCTTCCCGTACGCGGCGGCGGTGCACGTCGCCATCACCTTCTTCACGACGTCGTAGGGCAGGCTCTTGTCGCCCATCAACGTGATCTCGCGCGACGCCATCGCGGTGGGATCGGCCGCGCTGGGGTCGCCCGCGAGCAGCGGCCGCGAGAGCACCTGGCGCAGCGGCTCGATCAGCGGCGACTTGTCGGCGCGGATCTCGTCGAGCGTCGCAATGGGCTCGCCCTGCACGAAGAGCTGGTCCTTCGTGATCATCACGACGACCGACTGCTTCGGCTGCGTCTCCGCGATCGACTGCGGGATCTCGACGCCCTTCGCGTTCTGGATCACCTCCACGTCGACGGAGTAGACGAGCAGGAACGCCACCATCACCGACAGGATGTCGATCAGCGGGATCAGGTTGAGCTCGGCGTCCTCGCGGTGACGCAGATTCTTGTGGGTGGTGCGCCGGGTCTTCTTGGACAGGCTCATGAGGGTTCTCCGTGAGGCGCGCGCCTAGGGCGCGTCTCCGACGGCGATGTCGGTGAACAGCGCCACGCGCGTCGGCTGCGCCGGCGCGCCTGCGGCGGGGGGCGCCGCGGGTGTCTCCGGCTGCGCCGGCTGCTCCGCGAGCGTCTCGCCCGCCGGCAGCTCCGCGCTGCGGATCGCGTCCATCACCTGGATCAGGTTGTCGTACTCGATGCGCGGCTCGAGCAGCACCGAGGCGTCGTCCGCGTCCGGGTGGCTCCGCTTCAGCGAGAGCGCCAGGGTGGAGAGCGACGCCAGGTCGTACGCGCCGGCCGCCTTCGGGATCACCGCGATGAGCGAGCTCCCGTTCGTCAGCTCGAAGCCCTGCTCGCGCACGATCACCTCGAGGCGGAAGGCCGGCTCGCCGACGGGCGGAGCGCCCGCGCTCGGCAGATCCAGCTCGAGGATCGCGAGGCGCGAGAACACCGCGGTCATCAGCAGGAACGTGACCAGCACCGTGAAGATGTCGATCATCGGCACGAGCAGGAGCTCGGCCTGCTTCTTCTTGTGCGCGAACTTCCGCATGCGCGCGCCTATCGCTGCCCGCCCGCCTGCGCGAGCGCGAGCCGGGCCGACGCGCGCGTCGGCTGGCGCTCGGAGAGGGCGTTCAGGAACTTGACGCAGCCCGACTCGAGGCTGTTGATCAGCTCGGTGGTCTTCGTCTGGAGCATCGCGTGCGCGAGCAGGATCGGGATGGCCGTCATCAGGCCGAAGGCCGTGCAGTTCATGGCCTCCGAGATGCTGGCCGAGAGCAGGTTCGCCTTCTCCGCCGGATTCACCGTCGCGACCGCGGCGAAGGCGTGGATCAGACCGCTCACGGTGCCGAGCAGGCCGAGCAGGGTCGCGAGGTTCGCGAAGGTGGCGAGGTAGTGCGTGCGCTTCTCGAGCTGCGGGACGATCTCCATCATCCGCTCTTCCATCGCGTTCTCGATGTCCTCGCGGCGTTTCACGGCGCCCTGGCGGGCGAGGCCCGTGCCGAGGAGCTGCGAGATGGCCGTCGTCTCGTCGCTCGCGGTGAGCTCGCGCGCCTTGTCGAAATCGCCGCTGGTGACGGCGGGCTCGAGCTGGCTCCACGCGCTCCTGTTCTTGAGGACGAGGCGCGTGAGCGTGACGTAGCGCTCGATGCCGATCGCCGCGCCGAAGGCCGCGACGACCAGGATCGGGAACATGAAGGCGCCGCCGCCTGCGAAGAAGTGCACGACCGAGTACATGATGTCCATTTCGAATCTCCCGCTGATGGGTTGGCTAGTTCGCCCGGGATCCTTCCCGGATCTCGTAGTAGTCGAGCTCTCGCATGAAGACGTCGCGGTCCACCGGCTGGCGTCCGTCGTCGAGAGCGCGTGAAACGTCGAGCACGTCGCCGAGGCCCGAGCTCTTCCAGGGCACGATGACGAGGGCCTTCGGCGCGTCGTCGTTGCCGACGACCGACATGCCCGCCATGTCGTGGTCGCCGCCGGGCTTCGGCGCGGCCTTCGCCGGGGCGGCCGGCGCCGCGGCCTCGTTCGCGGAGGCCGCTGCGCTCGCGAGGAGGAGCAGCAGGGCGATGCAAGCGAGTGTGCGATGCATGGCGTCTCCTACCTCCCGGCCCGCGCGCGCAGGTCGGCGACCCAGCGCGTGGCGGTCTCGTCGTCGGGCGCGGCCTGCACGTAGAGCTCGTACTGCTCGAGCGCGCAGCCGGCGTCCGCGAGGTAGAGATCGCAGAGGATCGCCAGGTTGCGCCGCGCGAAGCGGAACTCGGGCTGGAGCTCGAGCGCCTTCTCGTAGCTCCGGCGCGCCTCTGCGAAGCGGCCGGAGCGGCGCTGCACCATGCCGAGCTCGTTGTACGCGACCGGATGTCGCGGGTTCAGCTCGATGGCCTTCTCGAGGCACGTGCGCGCGCGCTCGAGGTCGTTCACGCGCGCGTGCGCCATGCCGAGATCGATCCAGGCGGCCGTCAGCTGCGGCGCGGCCTCGGTCACCTGCGTCAGCAGCGCGATCGCGGACGCGTACTGCTCCTGCTGCAGCAGGCCCACGGCCTGCTCGAAATCGGCGCGGACGTCGCCGCTCGCCTTCACGCGCTCGCTGACGACGAAGCCGCCGGCGGCGGGCGCAGCGGCGCTCTCGCCGGGCTTCGGATCGCCGGACGTGGCGCACGCGCAGAGCGCGAGCGCTGCGAGGAGGATGTGCACGCGCGACGTCATTCGTCCGCTCCTGCGGCCGGCGGCGCGACGGCTTCCGTCTGCGGTGCGACGGCCTCGGCGGGCGCGGGGGCCGGCTCGGCCGGCGCGGCCGTCTCGATCACGACCGGCGTCTCCGCGACCGGCGGCGCGGGCGGCTTCGGCGGCTCGTACGCATAGCGATCGAGCGACGTGAGCCAGCCGCTGCTCGCCTCCTGCTTCGCGTAGCGGCCGGGCGAGAGCTCCGCGAGGCGCGCGAGACTCTTCTCGATCCAGGCGTTGTAGACGCCTTCGCGCATCAGCTCGAGGTTCTTCGCGTGCACCTCGATGGCGCGCTCCTCGAAGGGGAACGCCTGCTCCTCGAGGGCCATGTCGTAGTCCTGGACCTCGCCGGGCTGGAGATCCGCGGGCCGCTCCGACGCCATCAGCGCGCGGCTGAACTCGAGGTAGACCTCGGCCATGTAGAAGGTGGCGGCTGCGGTGACGTCGCCGACCTCGTAGTCGACGAGCGCGCCGAAGCCGTCGAGCGCGGCGTCCATGCGCCGCTTCTTCTCCTTCAGGCTCTTCTCGAAGGGCTGGACCAGCTTCACCTCGGTGAAGCGGTGGTAGGCGTCCTCCGAGAGGACCTGCGCCGACTGCGCCGCCAGGTAGTGGACGCGCGGGGTGCGCGCGCCGCCCGCGGCGGCGTCGAGCGCGACGATCTGCTGGAGCTCTGCGCGATAGCCCGCGTCGTCCTGCGCGGCCTTCGCCAGCGCGGCGATCTTCGAGCGCGTCTCGACGGCGGGCTCGAGCGGCTCGGGGAACTGGCGCACGTACGCGACGTAGGCCGCGCGCGCGCGCTCCATCTGCTGCGCGCTCTCGTAGAGGGAACCGGCTTCCAAGAGCGCCTCGCGACGCATCTCGGCGTCGGGAGACTCGGCGGCGATGCGCTCGTACTCGGCGGCCGCCTCCGAGAGCTTGCCCGCCTCGCGGTGCACGAAGGCCAGCTGCCGCGTGGCGTCGCCGACGAGCGCGTGGTCCGGGTGCGCCTGGCGGAAGGCCTCCAGCACCTCTGCGGCGCCGGCCCAGTCCTTCAGGCGGATCAGCGCGTTGGCCGCGTCGTACTCGGCGAGCGGGCGGATCTTCGATTCCGGCGCGGCCGTTGCTACGCGCAGGAAGTTGTCGGCGGCCGCGCGGTCGTTCGCGGCGGCGCTGGCCTGCTCGCCCTGCTTGTAGATGGAGGCGGCGAGGTTGTCGACGACGCCCTGGCGCGATGCGTCCCCGGCGTCGGTCATCTCCAGCACGCGCCCGTAGGCCTGCTCGGCCTGCGGGTAGGCGCCGGTGTCGAACGAAGCGTGCGCGACGACCAGCCAGGCCGCGCGCTGGATCGGCGGCTCCGCGCCGGGATAGCCGCTGATCAGCCGCTGGCCGGTCGAGATCGCCAGCGCGTAGTCCTTCAGCTCGTAGAGATCGTCGACGGCCGCGCCGAGCACCGCGGCGGCGCGATCGTGCTGCGGGAAGGCGTCGACGAAGCGGAGCGTGCTGGTCACCGCCTCGCGCTTCACGCCGAGCTGGTCGTCGCCCTGCGTCCGCTTCAGCCGCTCGCGGTGCGCGTAGATGGCCGCGTAGCCGGCGGCGGCCGCGCGCTCGTGCGCGGGGTACTCGTAGGCCGTGCGCTCGTACTCGCGCGACGCGTCGGCGAAGTCCTGGTTCTCGAGCAGCAGGTCGGCGAGCCGGTAGTTGATGGCGGACGAGTCCGCTTCCTTCGGGAAGGACGCGAGGTACGCGCGATACCAGCGCGCCGCCTCGTCGAAGTTCGCCGGCTTCTCGTCCGCGAGGTCCGCGTTCTGGTAGAGCGCGTGGTAGTGGTTCGCCAGGTCCTCGAGGTTCTGCCGGAGATAGGCGAGGACGTCCGGCGAATCCTTCACGTCGAAGTGTCGCCAGTACTCCGCCTGGAGGCCGTAATTGGCGGCGAACTCCTTGCGCGCCTCGAGCACGAGCTTCGGGAAGTCGCCCGCGTCGTAGATCTCGACCACGCGCATGCTGAACTTCGGCGCGGAGCGGTGCAGCGGATTGAGCGCGACGAACGCCTTGTAGGCCTTGGCGGCGTCGGCGTAGCGGAGCTTCTCGAGGTAGAACTCGCCGAGGTGGCTGTAGATGCGGTCCTCGTAGCTGCGGTGACCGCTGCCGGCGAAGTAGGACTCGAGGACCTCCGGCCCGCCGAGGCTCGAGAAGCTGAGGCTGATCACGCGGAAGGTGTCCGCGACCCGCCGCTCGGAGTCCTCGTCGGTCGACTGGTCGAAGTCGTACCCGACGGAGACCTTGTAATCGAGCAGCTTCGTGTACTCGTTCAGCGCCTCCTCGTGCATGTCCTGCTTGTAGAAGGTCCAGCCGAGCTTGTAGAGCGCGAGCTCGTAGTACTCGCCGGGGCCCATCGCGGTGATCGCCGAGTAGGCCTTCTCCGCGTCGAGGTACTTCTTGCGCGTGAAGAAGTACTCGCCGCGCCGGAACTGGACCTCGTCGAGATGGGGCGTGCGCGGGTACGCGGCGATCAGCCGCTCCATCACCGCGATGGCTTCGTCGGTGCGGCCGAGCTCGTCGAACGCGCGCGACTTCTGGTAGAGGACCTCGTCGTTGCGCGGGTAGTCCGGGTACGTCGCGAGGATCTTGTCGTAGAGCTCGATCGCCTCCTGCGGGCCCGACGGCGCGGCCGCCTTCTGCGTGCCCGGCAGCTCGAGCGCGACGCCCTTCGCCGCGGGCGTGCTCGCCGCGCCGGCCGCCCGCCGCTCGAACGCCTCCTCGGACTCGGACGCCTTCGCGCCGGCAGGCGCCACCTTTGCGCGTGCGTCGGGCGACGTCGCGCGCTCGGGCTCGGGCGCCGGCAGCTCGACGATCTCGCCGTCGCCGAGGATCCCGAACTCCTTCTCGAGCTTGAGATCCGCGAGGCGCCGCATCGCCTCGGGCGTCAGCGACGACTCGGGCGCCTCGTCGAGGTAGCGGCGGTAGCCCTGCATGGCCTGCTCGAGGCCGCCTTCGACGCGCACCTCGGTCATGTCCGGCTCCGCGTCGCGCAGCGAGGCCAACGTGTGGCGGTCGGAAGTGCCGGCGCACGCCGCGGCGAGGACGGCGGCCGGGAGGAGCGCTCTGTGTGCGCTGCGCATCTCCCCGTCCTCACTTCGCTGCCTGCGCCTTGGCGGCGCGGTCGTAGCTGTCGGCGAACGCGAAGCGCGCCTCGTTCTGGTAGGCCTCGAGGCGATCGCGGCGGAGCTTCAGCTCCTGCCTCGCGACGGCTTCCAGCACCTGGCCCTGCTGCACCATCGTCGTCTCGAGGCGCTCCTGCGCCTGCGTGACGCGCGCGCGCAGGCGCGAGATCGGCTCCTTGTAATGCGCGTAGCTGTGGGTCGCGGCCTGGCGCGAGCGCACGAAGGAGGCGTACTGCGCATCCAGCGCGGCGACGTCCTGGCTGAGCTCGCGCAGGTGCTGGTGCGCCAGGGTGAGGCGCTCGTGGTAGTTCGTCTCCAGATTCCAGACGAGCGCGCCGCGCAGGCGCTGGATGCGCTGCAGGGTCTCGCCGTCGCGCGCGCCGCTCTTCGCGATGCGCTCCTCGATGCGGTCGAGCTGCGCTGCCGCGCTCTGCTCCTCGGCCGTCGCGAGCAGCTCGGGCCGCGGCGCGACGAGCAGGTGCTGGAGGCGCCGCTCGACGCTCTTGCGCTGCTCGAGCCTCAGGCGCATGCGTGCGTCGAGCTTGCGGAACTCGGCGTCGACGCCGGGCAGCAGCGGCTCGTAGTAGGCGCGCCGCAGGCGCACGAGATCGTCGAAGGCGTCGAAGCTGCGCTGCCAGGCGACCAGCTTTTTGCGCATGTCCTCGAGATCGAGGTAGTTCTGCAGCGCCGTCTGGAAGTCGTGCGACGCCATCAGGCTCATCAGGTAGAAGGTCTCGGGGGCGTCCGGCAGGCTGCGCAGGCGGATGACCCAGTCCTTGTCCTGACGGATCTCCTCGCGCACGAGGTCCTCGAGGAACTTCCCGTCGTCGATGCTCTGGAGCGACGCGTCGATCTTGTCGAGCTCGGCGCCGAACGACTCGACGGCGCGCCCGTAGAGCACCGCGGCGCGGCCGTGCACCTCGAGCTTGCTGTAGGCGTAGGGCAGGGCGAGGCGCGCTTCCTGCGCCGCGGCGTCGGTCGGCTCGCGCGAGGCCAGGATTCCCCACGGCACGAGCGCCCTCTCGAAGTTCTGCGCCGACGCGTCGGCCCAGCCCGCGCGCAGCAGCGCCTGGTTGGAGAAGGGGCCGTCGAGGCGCACGCGGTCGAGCGCGCTCTGCGACGGCCCGAACGCGGACGATTCGAAGAAGAGGGTGCCGAGCACCAGGTTCGACTTGTCGCGGATCGCGAGCGTCTCGGGATTGCTCGCCGCGACGCGCCCGGCGCGGTCGAGCTGCGCGTAGGCGTCGCGCTCGCGGCCGGCCTGGAGCAGCGCGATGCCGAGGTTGTACTGCGAGAAGCCCTCGAGCTCGTCCGAGCCCTGGAGCTTCTCGAGCACGTCGACCGCGTCCGAGGCGCGGCCGAGCGCCATGTAGACGTTCGCGCGCAGGAACAGGACGTCGTCGCGGATCTTCTCGGGAATCTCGCCGTGGATGCGCTCGAGCGCGTGCAGCGCGTCCTGCGGCTGGTCCTTCTGGAAGTGGATGCGCGCCAGCCGGAACGCGGCGTCGTTGCGCACGGCGTCGTCGACGCCTTCGGCCTCGAGCACGGCGCGGATCGCGCGGCCCGCGCGGTGGTGCATGCGGTAGCGCAGCTCGAAGTCGCCGACGTCGAACTCCGCGTTCGCGATGTGATGCTGGAGCGAGTCGAGCTGCGGCTCGTCCACCGCGTAGTGCTGGGCGATCTCGGCGTCGAGGCGCTCCAGGGAGTCGAAGTAGTCCTCTTGATAGGCGTAGTAGAGCGCCTCTCCGAAATGGAGGTCGCGGAGATCTCGCGCCACCGTAGGTGAGGCGGAGAGCAGTGCCGCCAGCGCCGCGGCGATCCGTGTGGCTCCTGTCGCTCGCACGGAGCTACCAGCTCCCGAGCTCGATCCGGGATCCGTCCCCGGCCAGGGTGACGCCAACGAGCTTCGGCTCCGCGTCCTTGCGGAAGCTCCATTGCTGTGTGCCGCTGAAGTCCGAGCCGCCTCGCTTGCCGGCGATCGCGACGTCGATCCGGTGCTCGCCCGTGGCGATGTTCCCGGTGTAGATGCGCTGCACGCCTCCCTTCTGCAGCGCCTCCAACTCCTTGAAGCTGTAGATGTGGGTCGCGACGGGCTCGCCGTCGATGTGGATCTGCACGGAGTCGAGCCGGAAGGTCTCGCCCTCCGCGAGGGAGACGAAGACGGCGACCTGCGTGTGCGAGGGGTAGAGCAGCTTCTCCTCGAGCTGGTCGAGCTCGGCGGCGATGCCGAGCACGTCGGATTTGATCTCCTGGACCTGCTCGTCGAGGCTCTGCATCTGCGCCTTGCCCACTTCTTCTGCGGCGCCGGCCGAGCCGGCGGCCGCAACGAGCAGGCAGAGGCAGGCGGGCAGCGCCAGCAGGAAGCACGGCTTCGAACGCAGGGTCGAACGGGGGGCTGTCGGCAAGGGGACTCCGAGTCTTCTCCTTGCATGCGTTCGGCTTGCCGGTTCTCCACATTAGTGACGGCCGGTACGGCAACGGAACGGCAACTCCGTCACGCATGCGCACGTTGCGGTGCAGGGGGCCGACGCAGAAGAGGCGTTGCCGGATCGGCCGACGCCTCGCAGCAGCGCGCGGACGCACGTCGGCGCGCCGCGCCCTCGAACACGCTGCCGGTGTGCTGCGCGTTCGCTGCGCATGCGCCGCGAAGCCGCGCGGCTACGCCCTCGGAGTAGCGCCGCGCGGGCTACGCCGCTGTGAGCGCGTTCACACTTCCCGGTGTGGGAGGAGCCGCTCTAGAGCCGGATCACCGCGACGATCGCCAGCAGGCTGCCGACGGCCGCGACCCCGTACATCAGGGTCGCGACGGCCGCGTCGCGGTTCACGCCGCCGTAGTCGATCGAGAGCGAGCGCACGTGGTGCGCGCCCTTCCAGAGCGGCAGCACGAGCAGCGCCAGCAGGAAGAGCCGGCCGAGCAGGCTGCTCCCGAGGTCGTGCGCGCGCGCGAAGGTGAGCGCGTCGGGCGGGACGATGCCGAGGGGCGCGAGCAGCCCCACGACCAGGATCCAGCCGGTCAGCAGCATGGTGCCGATCAGGATGCCCTGGCCGAAGAGCAGCCAGATCAGGGGCTCGAGCTTGAGCAGGAGATGCTTCATCACAGCACCCAGCCGGCCAGCACGGCCGTGACGACGAGCGTGACACCGATCCAGGCAGCGTAGAGGCCCGCGAGGATGAGCGGCTGCGGCGGCGGCTTCGCGGGTCCGATGTGGGCGGGCTGCGACTTCGGGAAGAGTCTGAAGAAGCGCACGGCCACGAAGACGACACTGACGAGCGCCAGCGCGTGGAAGGCGATGTAGAGCGGGTTCTGGAGCTGGCGCTGCAGCTCCGCCCAGGCGGCGTCGCCCGAGCCGAGCGCCCAGACGACGCGCAGCGCGACGAAGCCGACGAGCAGGTAGACGATGCCGGTCGCGTCGAAGAGCAGGTACCTCAGCATGCGCGGCTGCGTGTACCAGCCGGACGGCGCCTGCGGCGGCGCGGTGCGCGTGCGGCCCGGGCGCGACGGCGTCATGGCGTGCGGGTTCACGGGGCGGGCCATGGCTACTTGCCTCCTCGCGGCGACGTGACGAAGCCCGTGAGCCAGTCGATCACCGCGTTGAACTTCGCCTGGTTGATGGCGGCCGCCGGATCCACGTGCTTCGGACACACCTCGCTGCACTCGTTGGCGTAGGAGCAGGAGAAGACGGTGCCCTCGCCGCGGAAGACCTCGTTGCGCTCGTGCTGGCCCTCGTCGCGCGAGTCCATGTTGTAGCGGTGGCCGAGCGCGATGGCGGCCGGGCCGAGGAACTCCGGCTCGTTCGCCACCACCGGGCACGCCGAGTAGCAGAGCATGCAGTTGATGCAGTAGCTGAACTGCTTGAACTCCTCGAGCTGCGCGGGCGACTGGCGGTGCGTGCCCTCCTCGAGCGCGCGCTCCTTCGCGCGCAGGATGTAGGGCTTCACGCTCGAGAGCTTCTCGAGGAAGCCCTCGAGCTCGACGACGAGATCGCGCACGATCGGGAAGTTCGCGAGCGGGGCGACCTCCACCTTGTCGCCGTAGTCGCTGAGCGCGTCCTTGCAGGTGAGCGACGGCTTGCCGTCGACCATCATCCCGCAGCTCCCGCACACCGCCATGCGGCACGACCAGCGGTGCGAGAGCGTCGGGTCGATCTCGTCCTTGATGTAGTTGAGCGCGTCGAGGACCTTCCAGTCCGGCTGGACCGGCACCTCGTACGTCTGCTGGCGCGGCGCCTGATCCTTGTCCGGGTCGAAGCGCGTGATGACGAAGGTCTTCTTCTCACTCACTAGTACTTCCGCTCCTCCGGCTCCCAGACGCCGAGCGTCACCGGCTTCTTCGCGAGGCGCGGGCCCGAATAGCCGGCGAACGCGAGGGTGTGATAGAGGAAATTCTGGTCGTCGCGCTTCTTCGCGTCGCGCCGCGCGTGCGCGCCGCGCGACTCGTTCCGGTGCGCGGCCGAGACCGCCAGCGCCTCGGCGACGTGGATCATGTTGCCGAGCTCGAGCGCGGCCACGAGCTCCGTGTTGAAGACGGTGCTCTTGTCCTGGAGCCCGAGGTCGTCATAGCGGCCGCGAAGCGCCGCCACCGTGTGGACCGTCTCGTCCATGGACGCCTGCTCGCGGTAGACGCCGCAGCCCTGCTCCATGGTGACGCCGAGCTCGCGCCGCAGCTGCGCCATGCGCTCGCCGCCGCGCTTGCCTCGAAGCGCCGCGACGCGCGCGGCCTCCTCCTCGGCCTGGCGCACGCAGGTCGCCTCGTTCGCGCGGCTCGTGCCCTTCGCGAAGCGCAGCGCTGCGAGTCCGCTGCGCGCGCCGAAGACGAGGCACTCGGTCAGCGAGTTCGAGCCGAGCCGGTTGGCGCCGTTCAGGGAGACGCAGGCGACCTCGCCCGCGGCGTAGAGGCCCGCCAGCGCGCAGGCGCCGTCGATGTCGACGTCGATGCCGCCCATCATGTAGTGGAGCACCGGACGCACGGGGATCGGCTGCGTGATGGGATCGGCGCCGCCGTAGAGCATCGCCAGCTCGCGCACCATCGGCAGGCGCTTCATGATCACGTCGCCACCGAGGTGCGTCAGGTCGAGGTTCACGTACTCGCCGTACGGGCCCTTGATGCCGCGCCCGGCCTCGATCTCCTGGATGATCGCGCGCGAGATCATGTCGCGCGGCCCGAGCTCCGCCTTGGTGCCGACGCCGTAGTCGCGCGTCGTCAGGAAGCGCTCGCCCTCGGAGTTCTTCAGGTGGCCGCCCTCGCCGCGCGCCGCCTCGGTGATGAGGATGCCCGTGCCGGGCAGGCCCGTCGGGTGGTACTGCGCGAACTCCATGTCCTTCAGCGCGACGCCCTCGCGGTACGCGAGCGCCATGCCGTCGGCCGTCTTGATGTTGCCGTTCGTGGTGAAGGGGAAGATCTTGCCGCCGCCGCCGGTGGCGAGGAGCACCGCGCCGCCGAGGATCAGGCGCATCGTGCCCTCGCGGATGTCGAGCGCGGCGACGCCGTGGACGGCGCCGCCGTCCACGATCAGCTTGGTCACGAACTGCTCGTCGTAGCGGACGATGTTCGGGTAGCGCAGCGACTGCTGGAAGAGCGTGTGCAGCATGTGGAAGCCGACCTTGTCGGCGGCGTACCACGTGCGCTTGGTGCTCATGCCGCCGAATGCGCGCGTCGCGACGGTGCCGTCGTCGTTGCGGCTCCAGGGGCAACCCCAGTGCTCGAGCAGGGTCAGCTCCTTCGGCGCCTCGCCGACGAAGTACTGGATCACGTCCTGGTCGCCGAGGAAGTCCGAGCCCTTCACGGTGTCGTAGGCGTGCATCTCGAGGCTGTCGTCGGCCCGCGCGACCGCGGCGGCTCCGCCCTCCGCGGAGACCGTGTGGCTCCGCATCGGGTAGACCTTCGAGACGAGCGCGATGCTCGCCTCGGGGTCCTGCTCGGCGGCGGCGATGGCGGCGCGCAGTCCCGCGCCGCCACCACCGACGATGACGAGATCGTGGCGGGTCGTGTCCATCGGCAGGGACCTCACGCGTAGGCGAAGGGCGAAGGGAGCGGCCGGTCGAAGGACCGGTCGCCGGATCGGGCAGGCTGTCGGGGATTGCCGGCCGGCGGGTTGGAGAGGCCGGCGGCGCTCAAGTGGTATCGCATCTAATCGGCCGGGGCACCCCGGCGAAGGCCTCTACGCCGGTTCTTGCTGGCTGAGGCAGTGCACGGAGCCGAGGCCCAACACCAGGTGGTCCGAGCGGATGCCGACGACCTCGCGGCCGGGCAGCAGCTCGCGCAGCACGGCCAGCGCGCGCGTGTCGGAGGGCGCGCCGAAGAGGGGCACGATCGCCACGCCGTTGGCGAGGTAGAAGTTCGCGTAGCTCGCCGGGCAGACCTGGCCGTCGACGCGGTGCGTCGGCGGCATCGGCAGGGTCGCCAGGGAGAGCGGCTTCCCGTCCTGGTCGCGCATGTGGCGCAGGCGCACCAGGTTCTCGGCGAGCGGCTTCTCGTTCGGGTCCGACGGATCGTCGCAGACGGCGGCGACGACGGTGCCCGCGTCGACGAAGCGCGCGATGTCGTCGACGTGGCCGTCGGTGTCGTCGCCGGCGATGCCGTCGCCGAGCCACAGCACCTGGCGCGCGCCGAGCCAGCGCGCGAGCCGCGTCTCCATGGCCTCGCGCGTGCGGCCGGCCTCGCGGTTCGGATTCAGCAGACACGATTCGGTGGTGAGCACGCAGCCGCGGCCGTTGCCGTCGATGGAGCCGCCCTCGAGCACGAATCCCGCCGACGACACCGGCAGACCCGACGCGTGCGCCGCCTTCGACGCGACGTGGATGTCGCGGTCCCAGGGCGGGTACTTGCCGCCCCAGGCGTTGAAGCCGAAGGCGACAGCGCGGCGCGTGCGTGTGCCGTCGGCGCCGCGCTCCTCGATCACGATGGGGCCGGTGTCGCGCAGCCACGAGTCGTCGGTCGCGATGCGCAGGTACTCGATGCCGCGCTCGGGATCGACGCCGCGCGCGGCGAGCGTGCGGCGCGCGGAGTCCTCGAGCGCGTCGTCGCCGACGAGCAGCCGCACCGGCTCGCGATCCTGGAGCGCGCGCACGATCTCGGCGTACTCGCGACGCGCATCCTCGAGATGACCGGGCCACGTCAGCGGCGCGTGCGGCCAGGCGAGCCAGGTGCCGGCGTGCGGCTCCCACTCCGCCGGCCAGCGGCGCTCCATCTCCTGCTTCGCCATCTCCCCTAGTCCCGGAAGCGCTTCGCGATGTCGCCGTAGGCGTCGATGCGGCGGTCTCGCAGGAAGGGCCAGTGGCGGCGCACCTCCTCGATGCGCGCGAGGTCGCACTCGACCTGGAGGATCTCCTCGCGATCCGACGACGCACGCGCGAGCACGACGCCGAAGGGATCTGCCACGAACGACTGGCCCCAGAAGCGGATGCCGTCCTCGCGCCCGACGCGATTCACCGCGGCGACGAACACGCCGTTCGCGATCGCATGGCCGCGCTGCACCGTCTCCCAGGCGTCGTGCTGCGCGCGGTCGACCTCGGCGGTCTCGTCGAACTGCCAGCCGATCGCCGTCGGGTAGAAGAGCACCTGCGCGCCGCCGAGCGCGGCGAGCCGCGCCGCCTCGGGGAACCACTGGTCCCAGCAGACCAAGGTGCCGAGCTGCGCGTGTCGGGAAGAGAAGACGGGGAAGCCGAGATCGCCGGGCGTGAAGTAGAACTTCTCGTAGTAGAGCGGGTCGTCCGGGATGTGCATCTTGCGGTAGCTGCCGAGGATGCGTCCGTTCTCGCCGATCGCGACCGCCGTGTTGTGGTAGAGGCCCTCGGCGCGGCGCTCGAAGAGCGACGCGATCACCGTCACCTGACGCGCCGACGCCACCTTCGCGAGCGCGTCGGTCGAGGCGCCGGGGATCGACTCGGCGAGCGCGAAGCGCGCGGGCTCCTCGGCCTGGCAGAAGTAGCGGGAGCGGAAGAGCTCGGGCAGGCAGACGACCTGCGCGCCGGCGCGCGCGGCCTCGTCCACGCGCGCGACCGCCTTCTCGAGGTTCGCGTCCGGGTCCTCGGAGACCTGCATCTGGACGAGCGCGATCCGGAGACGTCGGGAATCCGCCATGGCCGCATCCGTACGTCATGGAACGGGGTCGAGCAAGCCCGCTCTGGACTCCGCTCGGCTTCGCCTCGCTGCGCGCGGCGGCGTTCGGTGATGGCACCGAGCGGGTCTCCGCCGCCGCTTGCGGCGATCCGCTCGCTTCGCTCGCTCGGCGGAGTTCGTCACCGGAGACGGACGGCCCCAGAGGAGCCCGTCAGGGACCTTCGCTCCGCTGCCCTCGCTGCGCGCGCCGGTCGTGACCGCCCCTGTCACACCGGCCTTCCAGAGTAGGGACCGGGAGGACCCCCCTGATGTCGCCGACCCGGTCGTTCGTAGGTGGTGTGGCCCGGGCGCTGGCCCTGATCGCGGTATTCCCCGCGGCAGGCCTCGCCGTGCGCGCGGGGCTGCAGGCCGGGTCGGCGCCTCCCTTCTACCCTGCGAGCTGGATGGAAGAGATCCAGAACGAGGAGCCCGAGCTCTGGCTCGTCGACGGCTTCAACGTGGTCCAGGTCGCCCTGCTCTCCGGCCGCGAGCGCGAGGCCTGGTGGCGCGCCGAGCGGCGCGCGGAGCTGATGGCGCACGCGGCGCAGCTCTCGGCGAAGGGCGCCTGCGTCGAGGTCGTGTTCGACGGCGCGCAGCCGGCGCCCGAGGCCGAAGGTCCCGGCGCGCGGGAGGTCTTCGCTGAGTCCGCCGACGCCTGGCTCGTCGCGCGCGTGCGCGCGGCCGCGCATCCGCAGCGCGTGGCCGTCGTGACGGCGGATCGCCGGCTCGCGGGGCGCGTGCGTCATCACGGCGCGCGCGTCATCGGTCCCGGCGAGTTCTTGCGCCGCTGTCGGACCTGAGGCGATCGGGACCCCGGAAAAAGTGCGGGCCTTTTTTCCCTCGAACCGGGCGTGAAGCCTTGACCCGCAGGGGGGTTCGGAAATAGCGTACGGCCCCGGCGTCGCCCTGGACGCCGCGGGTGCCGGTTGTCCTCCTGCTACGCCCCCCGGCCCCCCGAGATGCGCGCCCTGTTCCTCGCGATCCGCGGGTCGGTGTCGTGTCTTGCCGTGATGCGGGTGCAGCGAGGTACACAGCGCGATGTCCGAAGCTTCCGGCCCCGTGCACCACCGGCGCGAGACGAAGACCCTCCAGTTCGCGCGCTTCATCACGCGCAACCGCTTCTGGGTCGCGATGGCCCTCATCGTCTCGACCCTCTTCTGGTTCTACCCGATCTTCAACACGATCATGACGGGCCTGGGGCACGAGCTGCCCGGCCCGATCGTCCGCATCGACACCAGCGCGCGGGCGCTCTTCCCCGACCACCCGTACATCCACGCGGCGGACAAGTTCGCGAAGACCTTCGGCAGCGCGTCGCTCGTCGCCATCGCGGTCGTGATGGAGGAGGAAGGCCAGACGATCTTCCGCGCGGACGTCATCGAGGCGATCCGCGAGATCACGCGCGAGCTCGACGGCGTCGGCTACGAGAGCCACTCCGACGAGCGCGACGCGCTGCGCGACCAGCTCGAGGAGCAGGGGCTCGACCCCGAGTCGATCCGCGTCCGCCTCGACCGTCAATATCCGCCCTATCCCGTCAACCACGACCAGGTGCGCTCCTTGACGCACCCCTCGACGCGCATCTTCCAGATCGAGCCCGACGGCGCCATCGAGCAGGACGTGCTCGTGAAGAAGCTGCCGAAGACGCCGGAGGAGGTGGAGGCGCTGCGCGAGCTCGTGCGCCAGAACCCGCCCGTCATCTACGGCCGTCTCGTCTCGCGCGACGAGCACGGCGCGCTCATCACCGCGAACTTCATCACCGACCGCCTCAGCAACCGCGAGACCTACATGGCGGTCTTCGACCACGTGCGCGGCATCAAGGAGAGGTGGGAGAAGAAGATCCCCGGGTTGAAGGTGCTCCTCTCCGGCGAGCCGGTCGCCGTCGGCTGGATCATCACCTACGCCGGCCAGATCCTCACCTTCGTGCTGTTGACGGTTGCGATGACCTTCTTCCTGCTCTGGCTCTACTTCCGGCGCTGGCACGGCGTCTTCATCCCGATGGTCGCAGCCACGATGACCGCGATCTGGGGCCTCGGCTTCACCGGATGGGTGGGCATCACCTTCGACCCACTCGTGCTCGTGATCCCGATGATCATCACGGCGCGCGCCACCTCGCACACGGTGCAGATGGCCGAGCGCTTCTTCGAAGATTACGAAGTGATGCTGCCGATGTACAAGGACCCGAAGGTGGCCCGCATCGAGGTGGCCACCATCGCCATGGGCGAGCTCGTGGTCCCCGGCACGCTCGGCATCGCGACGGACGTCGCGGGCCTGCTCGTCATCATGGTGACGTCGATCCAGCAGATGCGGGATCTCGCGATCTTCGGCGCCTGGTGGGTGACCTCCATCATCGTCACCGTCGAGATCCTTCACCCGATTCTCATCTGCTACATGCCGGCGCCGACCGAGCACGAGCACTTCCTGCCGGGCTTCATGGTGCGCGCGATGCGCGGGGTCGGCTGGGTGACGACCCATCCGAAGTGGAAGTACGCCATCGGCGCGGCCACGGTCATCCTCTTCGTCGTCTGCACCTACATCTCGCTCTTCTGGTCGCAGATCGGCGAGGCCTCCCCGGGCACGCCGCTGCTCTGGCCGGATCACGAGTTCAACGTCGCGACCAAGACGATCGCGGAGAAGTTCGGCGGGGTGGATTCGCTGGTCGTCTACTCGGACGGCGACCGCCCGAACGCCAGCGCCGACGCCGACCCGATCAAGGCGATGGAGCGCTTCGAGCGCGCGCTGAAGACGGACACCAACCTCGGCGCGTCGATCTCCGTGGTGCCGTTCCTGCGCACGTTCTGGCAGGTGAACCACTACGGCGACCCGAAGTGGTACTTCGTGCCCGACCACCCGGGTACCGTGCGCGCCGTGATCTTCCAGCTCCAGCAGAACGGCGCGCCGGGCTTCATGCGCCCGTTCATGACCGACGACGGCCGCAAGGCGAACATCCAGTTCTTCTACCCGGACCACAAGGGCGACACGGTCATCTACGCCACGCACTTCGCCGAGGAGTTCATCAAGAAGAACCCGCTCGGCGAGGTGATCATCCGCCTCGACGAGGATCGCGGCGACCCGAAGGCGAGCTTCTTCAGCAAGGGCCGCCTGCTGGACCTGATGTACTACATGCTCGGGCCGCTGCTGCCCGCGCGGCACCACACCATGACGGTGCAGATCCGCCAGAAGGATGGCAGCTACGTCAACGCGCCGGTCAACGAGGTGTCGGATGCCGGGCTCCCCGACTGGCTCGACGAGTTCCGCGACGCCGCGGTCGAGGACTACGTCAACGAGCGCGATTCGGTCGAGGAGGGCGAGTTCTTCTCCTGGCCGGGCAGCCTCGAGGAGTGGGACGGCAGCGACGTCGGCCAGTGGTGGGAGAGCAAGGAGTTCGGCGTCCGCGCCGTCGAGATCCAGACGAAGAACCTGATCGTCTCGGACATGAAGGCCGTCGATGCGCAGCCGCGTTACCAATCGACCAGCTCTTGGACGCGCGGCGTGCAGTTCGTGATGGCGGGCGGATCCATGGGCATCCTCGCCGCCATCAACGACGAGGTCGAGCGCAGCCACATCGCGAACATCACCCTGATCTTCGTGGTGATCTTCGTGCTGCACTCCTTCACGTACCAGTCGATGTCGTCCGGCGGCATCGTCTTCCTCCAGATCGCCACGGCCACGATGATCTCCCTGGCCTACATGGCCATTCGCGGCATCGGTCTCAACATCAACACCCTGCCGGTGCAGTCGGTCGGCGTCGGCATCGGCGTCGACTACGCGATCTACATCGTCGACCGCATACGTCAGGAGTGCGTCGACACGCAGGACATCGATGAGGCCGTGCGCCGCGCGGTCCGCACCACGGGCATGGCGGTCTCCTTCACGGCGACCACGATCACGGGCGGCATCTTCCTGTGGATCTTCTCGGACCTGCGCTTCCAGGCCGAGATGGCCTACCTGCTCGTGATCCTCATGATCCTCAACATGATCGGCGCCATCACGGTGGTGCCGGCCTTCTACTCGATCCTGCGGCCGAAGGTGGCGACGGCGCTGCTCTCCGAAGAGCAGAAGGAAGCGCTGCGCATCCAGAAGGAGCGGGAGGTCAAGCTCGGTCTGCGCGACGCGAACGAGAGCTGAGGCGTCAGCGGCGGTTCTTGTAGGCGATCGCCGCCAGGAGCGTCAGGAAGGCGAGGCCCCGCACGATGTAGGTCTGCGGGTCGCCTTCCGACGGGTCGTCGGCGAAGAGCCGCGTGAGCCGGTTGATCCCCTCGATCAGGAAGGCCGCCGCGAAGCCCAGGAAGAGCAGGTCGCGCGTCTGCGTCCAGAACTTGAAGAAGTAGAGGCTCGCCGTCAGCGAGGCCGTGACGATCACGCCGAGCAGGAATCCTTCGATCATGAGCGATCGCTCTCCCACACGAGACCGAAGACGAGCACGAGCATCGCGAGCGCACTGACGGACAGCCGCCACAGATAGAGATTCGCCTCCGGGACGATCACGAGGTCCACGTAGACCAGCGCGTTCCCGAGCGTGAGTCCGGCGAAGCAGAGCGCGCTCCACAGCAACAGGCGCAGCCGCACGCGCCAATAGGCGCGCAGCAGCATCACGGTGCACAGCAGTGTCACCAGAGTGCCGAGGATGTAGACGATCTGCGCCATGCTTCATCCATCCTTCTTGCGCTCGAACGCGCGCGCGAACTCCCGCACCGCCCCCGACGCTTTCGCGTGGATCGCATGGGAGACGCGGATCAGGTTCCCGCGATAGCTCGCGGCCACTCTCGCCATGAGGTTGCGCTCGTCCCAGGTCGGGTCGTACGCGAAGCGCTGGCCTTCGTCGTCGGAGACGATGGCGACGAGCCTCCGGCGCACCAGATCCGCGACGATCTGCTTCGCGGCGTCGAGGCGCACGTAGATGCGCGCGGCGACCTGCTCCGCGGTCCATCCCTCCGGCGCGCTCTCCCAGAGCAGCAGCAAGGCCTCCATGTGCGGCACCGAATCGATCTGCGATTCGATGAACGCGAGGACGTCCTCGGTCAGCTCCGAAAGGCGGTCCGGCGGCAGCGGTGGCTCCAACCTGGCCGTCCACCTTAGACGATCGTGGCGTCCCGAGAGGTTGTAGGATTTTCATCATGGAGAGGGCCGGGTACCAGATCCAGGATTCCTCGCAGACGCTCGCCCAGGGAGTCGAGGAGTACTACGCCGCGAACCCCGGCCTCGCGGAACTGCGCAGCATGTCGCCCGACGCGCAGGCGTTCTTCCGCTGCCACGACGTCGCGCACGTCGTCTTCGGCTGCGGCGTGGACCTCGACGACGAAGCCGTCGTCAAGCTCTCCAGCATCTTCGGGACGACCGCGGGAATCCGCGTGCTGCGGGGCTATGCCTTGCACGAGTCGGTGCAGATCTACGAGCGTCTGCCGCTGGGCGCGACCTTGCGGTCCATCGCTCACGCCGTCTTCATCGTGCCCCGCACGATCTTTCGCTGTCTCCGCCAGCGCGCGCGCTGGCCGTGGACCGGGTTCGAGGGGTTCAGCGAGGTTCCCCTCTGCGAGATCCGCGAGCGCTTCGGGATCCGCGTTCCCCACACGTCCTCGCACCGCTGACGTCGCGGCCGTCGCCGCGCTACCAGATCTCCAGAACAAGGGTGCAGCGCCACGCCGGGGCTGCAGGAAGGTGAATGGTCGGGCCGCCATTCCAGTCGGTCTCAGGACCGGTAGGAGTGTCATGTCGATCGACGCGCGCCCGGACTCGTCGCCGCCGGAAGCCTGGGAGCCGTTCGTCCGGCTCGCACGATCCGTGGGCAGGCCCCTCGAGCGCTTCCTCCACATCGAGTCGGCGAGCGGGATCCTGCTGCTGGCGGCTGCCGCCGTCGCGCTCGCGTGGGCCAACTCCGAGTGGGGTGATGCCTATGCTCGCCTCTGGCATGTGCCGCTCGGGCTGCGCGTCGGCCCGTTCTCGTTCGAGCGGAGCCTGGAGTGGTTCGTCAACGACGTCCTGATGGTGCTGTTCTTCTTCGTGGTCGGGATGGAGATCCGCCGCGAGATCCATGCGGGCGAGCTGTCGGAGTGGCGCCGCGCGGCGTTGCCCGCGGCGGCAGCAGTCGGGGGCATGATCGCCCCGGCAGCCCTCTATCTCTGGGTCGCAGGGGCGCCGGAGACGCGGTCGGGTTGGGGCGTTCCCATGGCGACCGATATCGCGTTCGCGGTCGGCATCCTCGCACTGCTCGGCAAGCGCGTTCCCGCCGCCCTGCGCGTGCTGCTGCTGGCGCTCGCGATCATCGACGACCTGGGCGCGATCGCCGTCATCGCCTTGTTCTACTCGTCCGGCGTGAAGCTCGCGGGCCTGCTGGTGGCCGTCGGAGGCGTCGTCGCGGTGTTCGCGCTGCAAGGGATCGGCGTTCGCTCGAAGCTCGCCTATGTCCTGCCGGCGGCTCTCGTGTGGGCGGGCATCTATGCCGCGAACATCCACCCCACGATCGCCGGCGTGATCATCGGTCTGGTGACTCCCGTGCGGACCTGGCTCGGGCGCGAGGGATTCCTGCACGGCGTGGAGCGGGAGCTCGAGCACCTGCGAAGCCACGCGAGCGAGCGCTCGCAAGACGAGCTGCTGCGAAGCCTGCGCATCGTCGCGATGGCGCGTCGCGAGGCGGTGTCGCCGGCGGACGGCCTCATCGGAATCCTGCACCCGTGGGTGGCCTTCGGAATCATGCCGCTGTTCGCCCTTGCGAACGCCGGCGTCCCGCTCACCGGTGAGCCGCTCGCGGCGGACGCCTGGACCGTCGCAACGGGCATCGCACTCGGACTCTTCGTCGGCAAGCCGGTCGGCATCCTCCTCGTGAGCGCGCTGGCGCTGCGCCTCGGTCTCGGCGCGCTGCCCGCGGGCCTCTCGTTCCGACATCTGCTCGTCCTCGGGCTCGTCGCCGGCGTGGGGTTCACGATGGCCCTGTTCGTGGCGCACCTCGCCTTCGCAGACGCGGAGCTGCTCGCCTCGGCGAAGATCGGCGTGCTGGCCGCCAGTCTCGGAGCCGGGATCGTCGGGCTGGTTGCCGGCCGCGTGCTCCTGCGGCCGAGCGACGCGCCTGGAATCGCCCGGTCGCCGGACGAGGCGGAGCGCTCGACCGAGTGGTGAGCGTCGCGGAGCTACGACGCCTCGCCCTCTTCCACGATCCGGAGGATCCGCGCCGCGTTCTCTTCGACGGCGCGGCCGCTGATGTCGATGACGCGCCAGCCGCGCTCGCGGAAGATGCGGCGCGCGAGCCGGATCTCGTCGAGCAGCGCCTCGGGATCGGCGTAGGTGGCGTAGGGCGTCGCGCCGAGGACGCGCACGCGCGCCTGGCGCACGGTCAGCAGGTTC
>DASUFZ010000040.1:0-2132 GCA_036274295.1 Myxococcota bacterium | reverse complement strand
CGGCATGCTCTCCGCGCTGCGCCCGCCGCGTCTCGCGCGCGTGCGCTTCGAGATCGAGAACTGGCCGCAGGCGCTCGACGGCTTCCGCATCGCGCAGATCTCCGACGTCCACTTCGGGCCGATCCTCGGGCGCCCCTTCGCGGAGCATCTCGTCGCGCGCATCGGCGCGCTCGAGCCCGATCTCGTCGCCGTCACGGGCGATCTCGCCGACGGCGACGCGGCGCTGCTCGCCCACGAGGTGGCGCCGCTCGCCGATCTGCGCGCGCGCCACGGCGTCTACTTCGTGACCGGCAACCACGATCACTACTCCGGCGCTTCCGCCTGGTCGTCGCTCGCGGCGCGCCTCGGCATGCGCGTGCTCCGAAACGAGCGCGTGTCGATCGGGGAGGGCGACGCGAGCTTCGACCTGGTCGGCGTGGACGATGCCCACGCGAGCCTCGCCGGCGGCGGCCGCGAGGACCTCGAGCGCGCGTTGGCCGGCCGCGACGCGCGGCGCCCGGCGGTCCTGCTCGCGCACGATCCGTCCACGTTCCGGCGCGCGCGCCGCGCGGGCATCGACCTCCAGCTCTCCGGCCACACGCACGGCGGCCAGATCTGGCCCTTCCGCTACGCCGTGCGGCTGGTCGTGCCCTGGGTGGAGGGCGCCCACCGCGACGGCCGCGCGCAGCTCTACGTGAGCCGCGGAACCGGCTTCTGGGGGCCGCCCATGCGGCTCTTCGCTCCCGCCGAGATCACGGAAATCACCCTGGTTCGGGCTTCCTGAGCGCGCCGCGCCGGGCTTCCAGCCCAGCGCGACGCGTTCCAGTGCCAGCGGAATCCCGCGGCCTCGCCGCGTTCTCCGCTCTCCGGCAGCTCCGCCGTAAAGGCGTGCGCGCTTCCACCCGATACGTCCGGAGTCTCGGTGCGTCCCGCCGCGAGCTCCGCGTCGGCGACGGCGAAGGAAGCCGATGGCGAAGCGTCAGAAGCCGCTGCGAGTCCGACCGATCCGACACAGCATCGCGGCAGCGGTGCTCTCGCTGCTGCCGCTGCTCGCGTTCGCGGGCGTGCTCGCGCCCGGCCTCATCGAGGTGGACTACAAGGAAGAGCCCGGCACCATCGCTGCGCGCCGCGGCACGATCGTCTTCCGGCCGGTGCGCCTGAACCGCCCGCCGCTCATGGTGATGCGCGGCCTCGGCGCGACCTACGCGCTCGACTTCCTGAACATCGAGGGTCTCTTCGAGAGCTCGCGCTACCGCGCCGAGCTCGGCCAGCGCCTGGCGCAGCTCCAGAGCTTCCCGTCCGCGACGGGCGATCTCATCGTGATCGACGACGTCGACGTGGTGGCCGACCAGGATCTCTTCGACGATCTGCTCCAGCCGACGTTCCTCCGGCAGGACAATCCGCTCTGGGATCCGAAGATCTTCGACGTGATCCCGCCGCTCTTCGCGATCGGCAACGGCTTCCGCTTCGACGACTTCCCGGACCCGGGCTTCATCCCCGGCGACGCGCCCCAGCCCGTCATCCCCGAGCCGGCTACGGGTCTGCTGCTCTGCGCGGGCATCGGCCTGATGGCCGCGCGCTCGCGTCAGCGCCAGCCGATCACCTCGTAGCCCATCTCGCCGAGGCAGCGCTCCGCGAAGCGGCGCTGCACCTCATCGGGACCCTGGCGCCCGAGCGTGAAGATTCCCTTCACGAAGCCCCAGGTCGCCGCGGTCGCCGCGCCGATCGCGGCGCCGATGCCGGCGCCGCCGCCGCTGATCGCGCCGCCGACCGCGCCGGCTGCGCCGCCCGCGGCCGCATTGCCCGCGGTGTCGGCCGCGAGATCCTCGCCGGCGCGCGACGGCACGTTCTGCTTCGCGCGCGCCACGCAGGTGTCGACGTCGGCTTTCGCGGTCTCGGCGCCGACGCGCTCGTAGGTCGCGTTGGGGTAGAGGACGGGCCGGGGAGAGGCGCAGGCGAGGAGGAGAGAAGCGAGGAGTACCGAAGCCGTGCGACGCATGGGGCCCAGTCTAGCGGCGCGCTCGCACGAATCGCTGTGGTTACGGCATGCGGTCGAAGCGGCCGCTCAGCACCGTGTAGACAGCGGTGCCGGGCTCCGGGAACGCATTCTCCTTGTTCGTCGTAGCGCCGACGAGCTGCGTGTACCAGGCGCC
>DASUFZ010000039.1:0-2735 GCA_036274295.1 Myxococcota bacterium | reverse complement strand
GGCGTGGATGCGCTGCGCCTCGAGCACGGCCGTCAAGTCAGCTTCCTGCGCAGGAGGATCAGGAAGTACGGCCCGCCGATCAGCGAGAGCAGCGCGCCGACGGGCAGCTCGAGCGGCGCCACGGCCGTACGGCCGATGGTGTCGGCGACGAGCACGAGCAGCGCGCCGCCGAGCGCACACAGCGGGAGCAGCGCGCGGTGATCGGGTCCGCAGAGCAGGCGGATGCCGTTCGGCACGATCAGACCGACGAAGGCGACGAGGCCCGCGACGCTGACCGCGCCCGCCGCGAGCAGGGCCGAGAGCCCCGACGCCGCGAGTCGCGCGCGTCGCACGCCGAGTCCGACGCCGCCGGCGGTGGCGTCGTCGAGGAGCAGCAGGTTCAGGGTGCGGACCCCGAGCAGCGCGAGCGCGATGCCAATCGCCGTCGGCAGCGCCACCACCCGGACGTCCTGCCACGACATCCCGTTCAGCGATCCCACCACGAACGCGACGAAGGCCGGCGCGCGGTCGGCGAAGAAGAACTGCACGATCGCGATCACGCCGAAGCCGAGCGCCTGCATCGCAACGCCCGCCAGGATGATGCGCAGGGGAGCCGGCGTGCGCGCGCCCGTCCACGCGCTTGCGATCAGCAGCGCGAGTGCGATTCCCGCGCCGAGGAACGCGAAGAACGGCAGAGTCGAGGTGACTTCCGGGTGCGCGACGATCACGATCAGCGCCGCCGCGCCGGCTCCCGTGCTGACGCCGATGAGACCCGGGTCCGCGAGCGGGTTGCGCACCACCGTCTGCATCAAGGTGCCCGCGCAGCCGAGCGAGGCGCCGACGAGCGCCGCGCCGACGATGCGCGGCAGGCGCACGTCGACGAGCACCTGGTGCATCGGGTGCGACGGGTCGAAGAGCGCGGGCACGAGAGCGCGCAGCGGCACCTCGACGGCGCCGGCGCACAGAGCGAACGCCGCCGCAGCAGCGCAGCCCACACCGAGCACGATCATCAGGAAGGCCGGATGCTCGCGCAGACGGCGCAGGCGCAGTGCGAAGCGCCGCCACGCGCCGATCATGCCTACTTGCCGGTCCCGACCGCCGGCGTCCTCGCGCCGAGCTCGGCGATCACCTGGCCCGCCTGCGGCAGCCCGAGCCCGGGATTCGAGACGAAGAGGTCCGGCGGCAGCACGTGCACGCCGCGCGACGCCTTCGCGAGTCCGCTCCAAGGTCCCGAGCCCGCCATCAAGGCGTCGAGCTCCTGGCGGATGCGCGTGGGATCGCCGTGCGCGACGAGCAGCACCAGGTCCGGGTGCAGAGTCGCGAGCGTCTCGTGGCTCACCTCGGCGAAGCCCGGGAAGCGCTGCGAGCCCGTGAGCCCCGCGCCGAGATTCTCGAAGCGGAGCGTCTCGAGCAGGCTGCCGAGCCAGGCGCCCTGCGTCACCACCTGGAACGAGCCCGGCGTGCCGAAGAGCGCGAGCACCTTGATCGGCGTGGCGAGCGCCTCGCCGGCGAGCTTCGCGCGCGACGCCTGCACGCGCGCGGCCAGCACGTCCGGCGCGCCGACCTTCTTCCCGAGCGCCTCGAGGCCCGCGAAGGTCGAGTCGACCGACGACGTGTCGAGCAGCACGACCTCGGCGCCGGAGCGCGCGAGCTCGTCCTTCAGCGGCGCGTCGAGGACGGCGTCGGCCACCACCAGGTTCGCGTTCGCCGCGGCGAGCCGCTCGAGGTTCGGCGCGTGCGGGCTGCCGAGATCGACGACGTCGGTGCGCTCGGGCGCACGCATCGAGGCGCGGATGCTCGCGACGACCCGCACGCCGGGCACGCCTCGCAGGGCGTCCTCGACGCAGGGCAGCAAGGTCGCGACGCGCACCTCGTCCGCAAACGCAGCACTCGCGCCGAGCAGCGCGAGCGCGAGGGTCAACACAGTCGAGGATCGACCCCCGAACCGGTTCATCGCGCCTCCTCCGTCGCGAGATCCCGGCCTGCGCCGAGCTCGCCATGCGCCTCGAGGAAGCGCTTCTCGCGCGAGGAACCGAACTCCTCGCCCTTCTCTCGATGCAGGTAGATCATCGCGAAGGGCGCTGTGCCCCTCTTCTCAGCGAGCTCGAAGAACATCACGCGCCGGCCCGAACGCGCGTGCGTCGTGTCGTGCGTCCGCACATACCCGAAGCCGTCGAGCTTCAGGTGCCAGTGATACGCGTCCGTGATGGCGTTCATGTAGCCCTCGGCGAAGCCGTGCGGGCCCATGGTGCAGAGCGCCTCGAACGTGCTGGCGCCGCTGCGGTGGATCACGCGCAGACGCCCCATCTCGCGCAGCAACGCGAAGAAACGGCGGTGGGTCCAGGCGTCGCCGGACTCCTGCGCAGACGTCACACGGATCTCCCTTTCCGTTCGAATGCGCGCCGCGAACCGCGTGCCCGCGCACGGGTCGAATAGCCATATTGAAAATGAAAGTCAATTCCATCATGATCCCGCCATGGACGCACACCACGCCGAGAGGACCGGGATCCGGGTTGCCGCCGCGACGCTCGCGGCAGGAGCGCCGCCGCGCGCGCGCTCGTCTGCCGCGGCCGTCCGCACCGTCGAGGCCACCTCTCTGCTCGGCCCGAGCGGCCTGCTTCGCATCGACCTCGACGGCGAGCTCTACACGCTGCGCCTGACGCGCAACCACCGCCTGATCCTCACCAAGTGAGAGCCGACACCGGGACGCGTCGAAGGGTCCCGGGCCCCGCAACGGATGCAACGCGCGCTCGCCA
>DASUFZ010000038.1:0-8565 GCA_036274295.1 Myxococcota bacterium | reverse complement strand
CTCGCGATCCCGGTCGGTGTGGTGTGCGCCGGCATGGCGTGGCTGCTGCTGCGCCTGATCGGCCTCTTCACGAACATCTTCTACTACCAGCGCTTCGCGATTCCCGACGGGATCCTCACGCCGGCCGGCAGCCCGCTCGGGCCCTGGATGATCGCCGTGCCCGCGCTCGGCGGCCTGCTCGTCGGGCTGATGGCGCGCTACGGCTCGGAGCGGATCCGCGGCCACGGTATCCCCGAGGCGATCGAGGCGATCCTGATCGGGCGCAGCCGCATGTCGCCTCGCGTGGCGGTGCTGAAGCCGCTCTCGTCGGCGATCTCGATCGGCTCCGGCGGTCCCTTCGGCGCCGAGGGCCCGATCATCATGACGGGCGGCGCCTGCGGCTCCTTGATCGCGCAGGCCATCCATCTGAGCGCGGCCGAGCGCAAGACCCTGCTGGTGGCCGGCGCGGCGGGCGGCATGTCTGCGACCTTCGGCACGCCGGTCGCGGCGGTGCTGCTCGCCGTCGAGCTGCTGCTCTTCGAGTGGAAGCCGCGCAGCCTCGTGCCCGTCGCGCTGGCGAGCGCCGTCGCGGCGCTGCTGCGCCCGTGGATCGGCATGGACGTGTCGCCGCTCTTCCCGGTGGCGCTGCACACGGCCGACCCGGGACTCAGCGCGCTGCTCGGCGCCGTCGTCGTCGGCATCGTCGCGGGCTGCGCGGCGCTGCTGCTGACGCGCGCGGTCTACGGCACCGAAGATCTCTTCCGGCGCCTGCCGATCCACTGGATGTGGTGGCCGGCGCTCGGCGGTGTCGCCGTCGGCATCGGCGGCTGGTTCGAGCCGCGCGCGCTCGGCGTCGGCTACGACCTGATCGGACAGCTCCTCCAGGGCCAGCATCCCGCGGGCTCGCTGGTCGGCCTCTTGATCGTGAAGGCCAGCATCTGGGCGATCGCGCTCGGCTCGGGCACGTCCGGCGGCGTGCTGGCGCCGCT
This sequence comes from Myxococcota bacterium, assembly GCA_036274295.1. GTDB lineage: Bacteria > Myxococcota_A > UBA9160 > UBA9160 > SMWR01 > DASUFZ01. Next base: position 7,597 of record DASUFZ010000038.1, on the reverse strand, counting down.
GCTCATCATCGGCTCCGCGCTCGGCGGGCTCGAGGCGGGCCTGCTGCCGGGCGGCGATGCCGCGCTCTGGCCGCTGCTCAGCATGGCCGCGGTGATGGGCGCCGCGATGCGCGCGCCGCTCACCGGCGTCGTCTTCGCGCTCGAGCTGACGCACGACGTGCGCCTGCTGCTGCCGCTGCTGATCGCGGTGATGGTGGCCTACGGCCTCAACGTGCTCTTCCTGCGCCACTCGATCCTGACCGAGAAGGTCGCGCGGCGCGGCCACCCGATCAGCAGCGAGTACGCGCTCGACCCGCTCGAGCGCCTCAACACGCGCGACGTGATGACTGCCAACGTGATCGCGGTGCCGGCGTCGCTGCCCGTGAAGGATCTCCTGCGCGACTACTTCCTCGGCAGCGCGCCGCACCGGCACCAGGGCTACCCGGTCCTCGCGGAGAACGGCGAGCTGCTCGGCATCGTCACGCGCTCGGACCTGCTCGACGAGTGGATCGCCGCGCGCGACGCCGGTCACGAGCTCGAGAGCGAGGCCGTCATCGCCTTCGACCTGATCCGCCGTCCGCCGATCACGATCTTCGAGGACGAGCCCTGCCGCGCCGCCGCCGAGCGCATGGCGCAGAGCCACGTGGGGCGTCTGCTCGTGGTGTCGCGCAAGGCGCCGAGAAAGCTGGCCGGCGTGATCACGCGCAGCGATCTCTTGAAGGCGCGCGCGCGCGCCGTCGACGAGGAGACCTCGCGCGAGCGCTTCATCCGCCTGCCGGGACGGGCGGGCTGACGCCGGCTTCGTTCATCCCCGGCAAGCCCTCGCGGATCCGCGCCGAGAAGTCGGGCGCGCCGTCGGCGGCCTTCGCCTTCTCGGTGACGTCGGAGATCTTCACCAGCTCGTCGAGCGGCAGACTCGTGTCGATCGCCTTGCGCGCGTACATCAGCTCGGGGAGATGCGCGTTGGCGAAGATCCGCCAGTCGAGCGGGTTCTTCAGCCCGATCGCCTGGAGGTTCCAGCGGATCTCCGTGGTGCAGTTGTGCGTCAGCGCGTTGTACCAGCGCGGCTTCGCGGCGAGATCGTCGACCTCGTCGAGGTAGCGGAGCAGCAGCTTCTTCGCGTTCTCCGGCTCCATGTGGATGCGGTAGAGCGACGGCCGCTCGCCGCGGTGGCTGGCGCGCACGCCGATCACGTCGCGCTCGTCGGCGACGACGTAGTAGAGCTCGTACTGGCGGAAGAAGCCGCGGATCGCCGAGTAGCTCTCGCCCTTCTGCTTGCGCGTCTCGATCGAGATCGCGAGCGGCGGCTCTCCCTCGAACTCCCAGGAGGCGATGGTGTGCGCGATGCCGGGCGCCCCCCACGTGACGAGGAAGAGATCGACGCCCTTCATCTTCGAGAGGTCGTAGGTGCGCGTCTCCCAGCGCTCGTCGTAGTCGGTCTCCGTGCGGTAGTGGAAGTTGCGGATGTTCTCGATGGTGATCAGATCGCCGTTGCGGGTGGTGCGCGGCACGCGCGCGACGTCGGCCATCCAGTCGCGATCCTGGCTCGGCGGAATCGTGAGCCACCAGGCGATGACGCCGGCGAAGAGCAGCAGGCTCACGAGCAGCGCGCGTCCGAACGGCAGCACCAGCAGCGCGAGCGCGCCGCCGAGTCCGACGGCGAGCGCGAGCGCGCCCGCGAGCGGACGCGACGCGGGGCCGTCGAACCAGAGCGCGCCCGCCGCCCACCCGATGGGGAGGAGGAGAAGCAAGCGAACGAGGCCGCGCAGGATCCACATGGCGGATCGGTGTACTCCGTCCGGCAGGCCAAGTCGAGCGTGGTAGGATCCGCGCCCTCCCACAGCGAGGTCCGAAGCGATGGCCGATTCCGAGCGCCGGCGCCGCGGCGTCGAGATGATGAAGAAGGTCTACGCGGGCGATGTGGTGGTTCCGCCCGAGGGCGCGTCGGCCTTCGCCGACGTCATGCTCGAGCAGCTCTTCGCCGAGGTGTGGACGCGCGAGGCGCTCCCCGTCCGCGACCGGCGCCTGATCATCATGGGCATCATCGCCGAGAAGGGCGAGGCGATGACCTTCCAGATCCAGGCGAAGGCCGCGCTGAAGAACGGCGAGCTGACGCCGACGCAGCTGCGCGAGATGCTGATGCAGATCGCGCAGTACGCGGGCTATCCGCGCGCCGCGGGCCTCATCGGCCCCGTCGAGCAGACGATCGCGGCTTTCGAGAAGGAGCGCGCGGCGAAGTAGCGCCGAGCCACGTCGTGACCGCGCGCTCGACGAAGCGCGCGAAGCCGCGGTCGCCGAGCAGGCCGGGCTCGAGCGTGTCGAGATGGGCGATGCCCATCACGAGCAGGAGCAGCAGGCTCGCCGCGTGCTCCGCGTCGAGCGCAGCCGGCAGGATGCCGCGCGCGCGACAGGCGTCGAGGCGCTCGCGCAGCGCGCGGTGCGTGCGGCGGTTGAAATCGAGCAGCAGGCGCGCGGCATCGCGGTCGCGGCTCGCCGCCGCGTGGATCTCGATCGCGAGGCGCCGCACGCGCCGCATGCCGGGATTCGCGTAGACGGACACGAGCTGCGCGAAGAAGTCGGGCCCCGGCGCCTCGGACGCGGCGATGCGCTCCGAGAGGGGCAGGGCGTGCACCGCCTGCTCGACCACCGCGAGCAGCAGCTCCGCCTTGCTCGCGAAGTGCTTGTAGAGCGCGCCGCCCGTGACGCCCGCGCGGCTCGCGATCGCGTCGATGCTGGCACCCGCGTAGCTCTGCTCGGAGAAGACCTCGGCGGCGGCGTCGAGGAGGCGCGCGCGCGTCCAGCCCGGCGGGCGGTCCTGCGCGCGGGGCCTGCCGCGGTTCCGCCTGGGAGCCGGGCTGCGTTTCATCTTGCCGTTTAAGTAACCGAGCGTTTACTATCGGGCCAGCGAGGAGTCCCGATGGAGCGCGCCCGCTACGACGCCATCGTCCGCCGGCCCGACGAGGAGAGCGCGCGCGAGGACTGGCCTCGCGGATTCCCGGAGCCGATCGACGTGCCGGCCGCGCGCTACTGCGACGCCGGATTCCTCGCGCTCGAGCGCGAGCACGTGTTCGAGAAGTGCTGGCTCTTCGCCGCGCACCAGGACGAGCTGCCCGCCAGCGGCGATTACCTCCTGCTCGACGCGCTCGACCGCATCGGTCACCCGCTCTTTCTCGTGCGCGGCGAGGACGGCCGCATCCGCGCCTTCTACAACGCCTGCCGGCATCGCGGCGGTCCGCTGGTCGACGCCGCGAGCGGGTCGACCGGCAGGTTCCTCGTCTGCAAGTACCACGCGTGGACCTACGATCTCGAGGGCCGGCTCCAGGGATTCCCGGAGGCGAAGAACTTCCCGCGCGGCACGAAGTCCGATTGCCCCGGCCTGGCGGAGGTCGCCTGCGATACCTGGGGGCCGTTCGTGTTCGTGAAGCTCGCCCCGGGCGGACCGAGCCTGCGCGCGCACCTCGAGCCCGTCGCCAGCGAGCTCGATCCGCTGCTCGCCGGCGGCGACATCCACTTCGTCGGCAAGAAGCAGCTCGACGTCGCCTGCAACTGGAAGGCGACCGGCGACGGCAACATCGAGACCTACCACGTCCCGTTCGTGCACCGTCAGAGCGCGGCGCCGCTCCTCGACGAGAAGCGCACCGGCCAGTGGCTGCTGCCGCAGGGACACTCGCGCATGCTGATCCGCTTCCGGCACGCGCTGCCCGACGCGCTTCCGCTGCCGCGCTTCGCGGGCGACACGGCGCTGGCCGAGCTCGGCATCTACTCCTTCCACGTCTTCCCGAACCTCAGCGTCGTGATCGGCGGCCCGAGCTTCGGCTTCCTGATCAGCGCGTTCCCCGACGGCGCCTCGCGCTGCACCTACGTCACGCACTTCCTCGCGCCGGTGCCGCGCCGCGAGGACAACGCGGCGACCCTCGACGCCATGATCGAGGTGAACTGGCGCGTGCTGCTCGAGGATCTCGCCAGCCAGACGTCGGCGCAGAAGGCGATGCAGTGCGGCGCGCTCGACCGGCTGCGCCTCCAGTACCAGGAGCGGCGCATCCGCTACGTCCACGAAGAGCTCGATCGCCGCATCGGCGCGCAGCGCATCCCCGCGCACCTGCGCGTCCCGCCGCTGCTCGACGCGTTCGTGGAGAAGGAGTAGGCGGTGGAGCCTTTCGTCGCGCTGATGCGTCGCTACTGCATCGACTACACGAACTCGCACGATCCAAGCGTCTGCGACGAGATCATGGCGCCCGAGTACGTGGTGCACATCAGCGGCTTCGACCTGCCGCGCGACGCCGCCTACAAGCCCGCCGTGACGGGGGTGTTCGCGCGCTTCCCCGGCCTCCAGCTCCAGGTGCACGAGTTCGTCACGAACGGCGAGCGCCTGGCCATGCGCTTCAGCGAGCACGGCGCCGCGGCCGACGCGGGCGGGCGCTTCGCGGCGTGGGGCGGCATCGGCCTCTACCGCTGGAACGGGAAGCAGCTGCTCGAGAACTTCGTCGAGCAGGACTTCCTCGCGCAGGACGAGCAGCTCGCGACGGGCGTGCCGGCGCCGCTCGAGAGCCCGCATCTCGATCCCTGGCTCGGCACGCGCGCCGAGCCGGCGAGCCCCGCGGCGGAGGCGGTCGCGCGCGCGTGGCTCGCCAAGGGCGACCTGCGCGCCGCGGCGGACCTGGTGATCGACGGCTCGTGGTACGCGGCGCAGGAGCCGTCGCCGCTCGAGGTCGAGTCGGTCCAGGTGAACGATCTCTTCTCCGCCGGCGCGCGCGTGGCCTTCCACGTCACGCAGCGCGGCCGCTATCGCGGGGGGCTGCGCGGAGCGGACGCGGCGTGGAGCGGCCGGGCGGCGGCGCTTCGCTGCGTGGGGCTCGCGCGCGTGGAGGGCGGCGAGGTGCGCGCCGTGCGCGTCATCACCGATCGCCTCGGCATGCGCACGGCGCTGGCGCGAGACGCCGGGTGAGCGCGCGCCCCGACGCGGATCTCCTGGATCCCGACTTCTACGTCGGCGACCCGCATCCCGCCTACCGCTGGATGCGCCGGCACGAGCCCGTGTATCGCGACGAGAAGAACGCGCTCTGGGGCGTCGCCCGCATGGACGACCTGCGCGCGGTCGAGCGCGACAGCGCGCGCTTCGTGAGCAGCCGCGGCTACCGCGCGGTGCACGTGCCGATGGAGACGTCGATGATCAGCAAGGACGATCCGGCGCACGCGGAGCAGCGGCGCCTGGTCTCCGCGCGCTTCACGCCGCGCGCGGTGGCCGCGCGCGAGGCCGGGATCCGCGAGATCGTCGTCGGCGCGCTCGAGCGCGTGCGCCCCTACGGCGCCATGGAGGCCGTGAACGCGCTCTCGGCGCGCATCCCGGCCACCTTGACGTGCCGCCTGCTCGGCTTCCCCGATCGCTGCTGGCGCCTGCTCGACGACTGGTCCGCGCGGCTCATGCGCGTCGACCTCACCCTGCGCGATACCGCCGTGCTGAACGACTCGCGCCAGGCGATGCTCGACCTCGGCGAGCTCGCGGCCGAGGTGCTGGCGGCGCGGCGGCGCGAGCCGCGCGACGACCTGATGTCGATCTGGGCGCACGCCACGCTCGGCGGACGGCCGATGGACTTCGAGACGATCTGGTTCGAGCTCGGGCTCGTCATCCCGGGCGGCGTCGACACCACGCGCACGACGATCTCGCGCGCGCTGATCCTGCTCGAGGCGCAGCCCGAGCTGCTCGAGCGCATGGCGCGCGAGCCCGCCTGCATCCCCGGCGCCGTCGAAGAGCTGGTGCGCTTCATCACGCCGCTGAACAACATGTTCCGCACCGCGGTCGCCGACGCGGAGCTCGGCGGCAGGAAGATCCGCAGCGGCGACCGGCTCTGCCTGCTCTACGCCTCGGCCAACCGCGACGAGGCGCACTTCGAGCGCCCCGACGCGCTCGACTTCGACCGCAGCCCGAACCCGCACGTCGCCTTCGGCCTCGGCACGCACTTCTGCCTCGGCGCCAACCTGGCGCGGCTCACCTTGCGCGTGTTCTTCGAGGAGCTCGCGCGTCGCCTGACCGATCTCCGCGCGCAGGCCCCCCCGGTCTACGAGCCGAACGTCTTCATCAAGGGCGTCACGCGCTTCGATCTCTCGTTCCGGTCGGTGTAAGGCTCGGCGTGCGTCGCGACTACGATCCCTTCGCGCAGGAGTTCCGGAGCGACCCCTATCCTCACTACGCGGCGCTTCGCTCCGAGGCGCCGGTCTACTGGGCCGCGGGCTCGAAGACCTGGGTGGTCTCGCGTCACGACGACGTCGTGCGCGTGCTCAAGGATCCCGAGGGCTTCTCGTCGGATGCGATGGCCACGGTGCTCGTCGGCGGCAGCGGAGGGCCTCAGCCCGGAAACCTGGTGACCCACGATCCGCCTTCCCACACGCGCCTGCGCAGGATCGTGAACCGGGCGTTCACGCCGCGCCGGGTCGAAGCGTGGCGCCCGATGGTCGAAGCACGGACGGACGCCGCGGTGGCTGCGATGAGAGCCAGCCGGCGCTTCGACGTCGTGCGCGACCTGGCCGTGCCGATTCCCGTGACCGTCATCGCCGAGATTCTCGGCATCGGTGCCGAGCGGCGCGACGACTTCAAACGCTGGGCCGATACGATCACGGCGGGGATGACCGGCTCGAAGCGGCACCTGGGATTCGTGGAGAGCGGAGCCGTGCAGGCGGGGCTGGAGCTCGCGCAACACCTCGGTGTCGTGATCGCGCAGCGCACGAGCGATCCGGCGGACGACCTCGTCAGCGACCTGGTCCGCGCCCAGGAAGGTGAGCTGCTCGAGCCCGTCGAGGTGCTGGGATTCGCCGGCGTGCTGACGTTCGCCGGCACGGAGACCACCACGAACCTGATCGGCAACGCCGTGCGGGTGCTGATCGAGCAGCCCGCCGTCCGAGAGCAGGTCATGGCACAGCCCTCCCTGGTGTCGCCGCTCATCGAGGAGACCCTTCGCTGGGACAGCCCCGTCCAGTACGTCTTCCGGCGCGCGACGGCGGAGGTCGAGGTCGCCGGGCGTGTGATCCCGGCGGGCGAGATCGTCACCGTGCTGCTGGGCTCCGCCAATCGAGACGAGGCGCGTTGGGGGCCGGACGCCGCCGTGTTCGATCTGCATCGCGACGCCAGCGGACATCTCGGCTTCGGCATCGGCGTGCACTTCTGCCTGGGTGCAGCCCTCGCCCGCATGGAAGCCGAAGTGGCTCTCGCGCGGCTGCTTCCCGTGCTCGAAGAGTCGCGCTTCGTCGGAGGCGAGCTGTGTCCGATCGACTCGCTCCAGTTCCGAGGCGTTCGCGCTCTGGAGTTCGAGGCGACCTGAAGAGCGAAAGGCGTGTGCCGCGGGGCTCGCGTTCCGCGCGCGTCTAGCTCGCACTCGCAAGGAGGCCGACCCCCAGGTCGGCCGGCGCGCAGCGAGGCGCAGCCGAGCGAAGAGCCGGAATGCCCGAGCGCGAGCGATCAGCGAGCGCGAAGGCCCGGCAAAGTGGTGGTGGCCCAGGCCAGAGTCGAACTGGCGACACCCGCATTTTCAGTGCGGTGCTCTACCAACTGAGCTACCGGGCCACGAGCGCGGCAGGTTAGCCCGATGAGTTCGCAGCGGCGAGCGGCTCCGAGGCCGTGGGCGCG
>DASUFZ010000037.1:0-7776 GCA_036274295.1 Myxococcota bacterium | reverse complement strand
TGCCGGGGCAGCTCGAGATCGACGGCGAGAGCGGAATCGAGCTCGGTGAGCCGGCTCTCGCTCTTCAGCACGCGGAGGATCTGGTTCAGGAAGAACGGATTGCCATTGGTCTTGCGATGGAGATCTGAAATCGCGGTTGCGCTCGGCTCGCGTCCGGAGTGCGCACGGACCAAGGTGGCGACGTCCTCCGGCGCCAGGCCCTGGATCTGCTCCTGGCGAGCGTGCGCGAGCGTTGTCACCGAGGCGAAGGTCTCGGCCAGCGCGGGCGTCGCCCGCAGCTCCGCCTCGCGATGCGTCCCGACGAGCAGGATCCGCGGAGATCCCGCGTCGCCGAGCTCACGCGCCACGTGTTGGAAGAGCGCGGCCGACGCACTGTCCGCGCGATGCAGGTCGTCGATCGATACCAGGAACGCTCGCTCCAGGGTGAGCGCCCGCAGGAACGCAGTCACGCTGTCGAACATCAGGAATCGCGCCGCGCGCGCGTCGTTCGTCGGCGCAGGTGGCAGCTCGGGAGCGAACGACCTCAGCTCGGGGACCATCCACGCCACCTCACGCGCGCCGGCTCCGAGAGCTCGCAGGAGCGCGTCGGGTGGATTCGATCCGACGGCGGTCCGCAGGATCTGGATCCAGGGCCAGAAAGCGGGCGCCCCCTCGGACTCGACGCAGCGTCCGCGCAGGACGCCGATTCCGTGCGCATGCGCGATGGACGCGATCTCGTCGAGCGCCCGGCTCTTCCCGATTCCGGCCTCGCCGCTGAGCAACAGCACGCGCCCGTCGCCGCCACTGACCGCGTCGAGCAAGGTGCCCGCCGCCTTCATCAGCGCCTCGCGGCCGACGAACGGAGATTCTGCGGGCGCCGGATCCCGGCGCGTCGCGCGTGCGTCCGCGGAAGGCTCGACCTCCACGAGCGGAGCCACGAGGCGATAGCCCACGCGAGGGACGGTGCGGATCACCTCCTGACGCGTGCCGTCGTCGCCGACTGCGCGGCGCGCCGCATGCAGCGTGAAGCGGAGCGCCTCGTCGTCGACGTGCACGCCGCGCCACACCTGCGCGAGGAGCTCGTCGCGAGGCACCGGCCGGTCGCGGTGTCGGATCAGGTAGAGGAGCAGATCGAAGGGCCGCGGCTGGATCGCGACGGCGCGCCCCAGGCGCAGCAGCTGCCGGCTGCGCGGATTCAGCTCGTACGCGCCGAAGCGATAGATCGCGAGGTCGTCCTCGAGCGCGCTGGCCATGCTCCCTGCCTCTGGCCGGTGTCGGGCGCCACTATGCCAGAAGCGTTAGCCCCGCGGGAAGAGCCTTCGAGAATCCAACGCCCATCTAACGGGTTGCGCGCCTCCCTATCTCTACTCTGCTCGCATCCGCCGGTCCCCACCGAAACGAGGAATGCAGGACGTGACGCCCATCCACCCTTCGCTCCGCTGGCAGAGCCGCTTCGTCGAATACGGCGGCCTCGCCGTCGCCACGGTGTGTTTCGCCGCCGCGATCTGCGCGGCCGCCCGAGCCTTCTACCTCGCGGAGGAGCACAGCCTGAGCCTGGCCATGTTCGCGCTGCTCGTCGCGGTCGGCGGCAGCTTCACCTGGCTCGGCTGCCAGATCGTCCTCGCGATCGCCGCCTGGCTCGAGCGGGCGCGCGCGCTCAGTTCGACCCTTGGCTCACACCCACCCGATTCCGATCCTTCTCCGCGTCCCCTGCCTCGAGATTCCAGGTGTTGAAGAGCTTCTCGTCGAGCTTCTTCACCAGCTCGTAGCTCTGCGTGCGCACCTCGGTGCGCGAGCGCGTGCGCAGGGTCTCCATCGTGATGAGGAAGGGGATGAAGCGCTCGCCGATCGGCTTCACGCTCTTCGGATCCATGCGGAGCTGCTTCACGCGCTCGCCCTTGCGGTAGAAGTCGGTCCAGCGAATCAAGGCGCGCTCGGGCTCGACGCACGAGAGCATGCGCTCGTAGGTCGATTCGAAGGGCGGCCGCGCGCGGATGTCGAGCACCACGCAGCCGGCCGCGTCCTCGGCGGCGCCGCCCGGCACCACGTCGTAATCGTCGGCGTGCTTCGGCTCCACGTCCTCGTAGGAGAGGTCCGTGCCGAAGAAGGAGTCCGCGCGCTGCGAGGAGGAGATGCGCCGCGTCATGCGCAGCGCCGGCAGGTAGACCCAGAGGTCGTCGTTCGTCGTCGCGTTCTCCAGGATCAGCACGGACGTGCGGCGCACGTCGGGCGGCTCGAGGAAGCGCACCAGCGCCTTGCCCGGCGTGATGCTCTGCTTGCGCAGGATCTGGAGCGTGCGCACCACCGGCCGCATGCCGGGGCTCTGGGCCGCGAGCTCCATCGTCTGGATGTAGTCGTCGGCGTAGAGGTTCGCGAAGGCGCGCGCGAGCAGCGCGTGCGGGTCGAGATCCCCTTCGGCCCGAGCTGGCCCCGCCAGCGCGAGCGCCGCGGCGATCACCCCTGCGATGCGCGGAGACCGACGCCCGGTCATGCCCCCGGCGCCGCGACGCGCCGCACCTTCACACCCGCCTCGCGCAGCAGCTCGAGCGCCGTGCCGCCGAGCGGGTAGTCCGCGTTGTAGATCACCTCCACGATGCCCGCGTTGATGATCATCTTCGTGCAGGTGAGGCACGGCGAGAACGTCGTGTAGAGCGTGCCGCCGCGGACGCTCACGCCGTGGTACGCCGCCTGCGTGATGGCGTTCTCCTCGCCGTGCGAGCACAGGCACTCGTCGAGTCGGGTGCCGCCTTCGGCGAAGGCGTTGCAGCGCGGACAGCCGCCCTCGTTGCAGTTGCGCACGCCGCGCGGCGTGCCGTTGTAGCCGGTCGAGATGATGCGGCGGTCCACGGTGATCACCGCGGCCACCTTGCGCTTCACGCAGTTGCTGCGCGAGGCCACCACCCGCGCGATCGCCATGAAGTACTCATCCCAGCCGGGGCGCTCGAAAAAATAGGAGCGCTCCAGCACCTCCTGGACGCGCTGGTGCAGCGCCTCGAGACTGCCGTCGTTGACGATCGTGAAGTCGGCGAGCGCGTGCACGGCCCCGAGCTGCTGCGCGGCGGGGTCGTCGCTGCCGAGCTCGCGCGCCTCGAGGCGGCGCAGATCCTCGGCGCTGTGCGGATCGCCGCTGCGTCCGCGCGCGCGCATGCGCGCGAAGCGGACATCTTCGGGCGCGTCGACCCAGATCAGGCGGAAGCTCGGCGTGTGCTTGCGCAGCGCCTCCACCTCGGCCGGGTGGCGGATCGAATCGACGACGGCGTTGCGGTCGGGCTCCAGGCGTTCGAGCAGCCGCACCGCCAGCCCGCCCGGACCGAAGCGCGCGCGGATCGCGTTGCCCGCCTCGATCATGCGCTCGCGCGTCTCCTCGACGCCGCGTGCGCGCAGGTCCTCGCGGATCACGTCGGAGAGCGACCACGGAGCGAAGCTGCGGGCCTCGAGGTAGCGGACCACCTCGCCCTTGCCCGCGCCGTTTCGCCCCGCCAGACCGAGAATCATCGGCGCCCCCCCGGCGCGCGCGCGTCCCCTCGGCTCAGAACTCCGGGTGCGTCGCAGGCAGCAGCATGTAGCGCGGCTCCGGCGAGAGCACCTTCATCGGCGTGACCGGCGCCCAGAGCACGTCGTACGCGCCCGTTGCCGCGCGGTACATCGAGAGCATGACGCCGGTGCCGAAGCCCGCGACGTACTTCGGGCCGTACTTCGCGCCCGGCAGCCCGTTGAACTCCTCGCGCGGCTTGACCGTGTCCATCACCGGGTCGGCCGGGAACGTGATGAGCGAGTTGAAGCCCACCATGTAGCGATTGCCGACGTTCTTGAAGTACTCGATCCACGCGTTCTCGGCTTCTTCCTGCGTGCTCCCGCTGCGGACGTATTCCGTGGTCGGCGCGGTCGGCACGGGCTGAACGGTGGTCGTGTCGGCGGCCGCCACGTTCACATCGTCGGCGGCGGCCGGCGTCAGGGACAGACAGAGAGAGGCGAGCGAGAGGGCCAGCGACCCCGTCCAGGCGAGCCTTCGCGCCATGCGATGTCCCTCCAACGCTTCGAAGCGCACGAATGGCGGCGATTCTCTCGCACGCGCGCGGAAAACACAACGACGCGGTAGCTTGCCGCCCCCGTGGCGAGACGACAGGAGCAGGAGCCGGCCCGTTCCCAGGTGACCGAGGTCGCGCGCAACGTGCTGCGCATGGAGCTCCCCATCCACATGCCGGGGCTCGGGCACGTCAACTGCTACGCCATCACCGACGAGCGTGGCGCCGCCGTCGTGGATCCCGGCCTGCCAGGTCCCGGGACCTGGCGCGTCCTGCAGGAGCGCCTCGCGCAGATCGGCCTGAAGCCGCGCGACGTCCACACGGTCATCATCTCGCACTCGCACCCGGATCACTTCGGCTGCGCCGTGCGCTTCGTGAAGGAGTCGGGCGCGCGCGTCGTCGCGTACCACAACTTCCAGTTCGGCCCCTACACCGCGCCGCCGACGCCCGAAGTCTCGGTCGACGACCTCGCCGAGCACCACATCCACGCGCACGGCGAGCCCGAGCCGGACGAGCCGCCCGTCTCGGAGTCCGTCGCCGCGGCGGTCGCCGAGGCGCACGAGATCCTGCGCCGTGCGCAGGCGGCGGGCCGCACGCCGTGGGGCGGCAAGCGCCCGCGGCCGCCCTTCCTGATGCGCATGCGCTGGCGCGCCATGCGCCTGATCGGGCGCTCGTTCATCCCGGACATCTCGCATCCCGTCGAGCACGGCGACGTGCTGACGCTCGGCGGGCGCGAGTGGTTCGTCGTGCACACGCCCGGCCACACCTCGGATCACTTCTGCCTGCACGATCCGGCCGAGGGCGTGATGCTCGCGGGCGATCACGTGCTGCCGACCATCACGCCGCACATCTCGGGCATCGCCTCCTCGCCCGATCCGCTGGCGTCGTTCTTCTACTCGCTCGATCGCGTCGGGGAAATCGCGCACGTAAAGCAGGTGCTGCCCGCGCACGGCCACCCCTTCGACGACTTGCGCGGGCGCACGCAGGGCATCAAGCGCCACCACGCAGAGCGGCTCGAGAAGGTCAAGTCGATCTCGCGCGAGTTCGGCCGCTTCGCCACCGTCGAGGAGTTCACGCAGCGGCTCTTCCAGCCGCGCAGCTGGGGCGCCATGGCCGAGAGCGAGACCTACGCACACCTGGAGCACCTGCGCATCGCGGGCTCGGCCGAGCGCCGCGAAGACGCCGCCGGCACGCTCCTCTACCAGGCGGGCTAGACGTGGTGCGTCTCGCGGTCGATTTCGAGTTCCCGTCGCGCGAGTGGTGGGAGAACGGCGGGCAGGAGCTCTGGGAGGGCGTGGCCGAGAGCGCCGACGCCGCCAAGGTCGTCGTGGACGAGGACCTCGCCCGCTCGTGGCTCGCCCAGGCCGCCCAGATCCAGGGCTGGAATGCGGGCGCCGAGTACGCGCCGCATCCGGTGCGCGCCGTCCCGCTCTCGGACGACGAGCCCGACGATCTCTGAGCCGATGGCGTCCTCGCAGCGGGCCACCACCCTGGTCGTCGTGCGCCACGGCGAGACGTCCGCGAACACGGACGGCATCTGGCACGGCTCGACCGACACGGCGCTCACCGCGCGCGGCCACGCGCAGGCCGAGCGCGTCGCGGCGCGGCTGGCGCGCGAGTGCGGCGACGCCGTCGCCATCTACACCAGCGATCTGCGCCGCGCGCGGGATACGGCGACGCCGATCGCGAACGCGCTCGGCAAGGAACTCGTCGCCCTGCGCGGCCTGCGCGAGTTCGATCTCGGGAGCTGGGAGGGCAAGACCTACCGCGAGCTCTTGACCGAGCACCGCCTCTGGGACCACATGCGCGCCGACCCGCACTACGCGCCGCACGGCGGCGAGTCGCCGCTCGGTGTCGCGGAGCGTCTCTGCGGGACCTTGCGCGACATCCATCTGCGTCACCCGGCCGAGCGCGTCGTCGTCGTCAGCCACGGCGGCGCGCTGAGCCTCGCCTTCGGACTCCTGCTCGACGGCGATTACGGCCAGTGGCGCCGCGTGATGGACAACTGCGCCGTCACCGAGCTGACGCTCGAGCCGCTCGCGCTGCTTCGCTTCAACGACACGTCACATCTCGACGCGCTCTGAACCGATCCGTCGGTACTCGCGAGTACCGAACGCAGATCGCGACATTTCCTGCGCGCGTTTGTGACGACAGTCACGGCAAGCCCACCTCGATACTTCCTAAGGTGCCGCCCGCTCGGGGGGTTCGCGGCGCCGAGAGGGAGACCAGGGGCGCTGTGAGACGCATCGGTGAGGAGACACCGGTCGTCGACGCTGCAAGGTGCGGGACCAGCGACAGCGGCTGTGGTTGTGGAGGTTCGGGGGTGCTCACGAGAGGAAACGCGCGTCGCGCCCGGCGTGCGTGGTCGAGCGGTTTGTGTGCGTCGGCCGCGGCATTGCTCGCGGCATCGGGTGCGGCGGCGGTCGCCGCCGTGCCGAGCAGCGAGGCGACGTTGCGTTGGACCCAGGCGGCGGGCCCTGTCGCGGGCTACGTGGTCTGGGTGTCGCGCAACGGAGATCCTCCGCAGTACTGGGCCATGGTCGACTCGAACGAGGCGACCATCTCCGGCGTGCCTGGTGACAGCATCGAGGTGATCGTGCAGGCCTTCGCCCCGGACGGAGCGACGGGCCTCACGATGGGGACCCCCTCGGATCCTTCCGACCCGATCCGCTTCGACGGTCCGCCCCTCGTCGGCGACGCGTATCCGTGGCTCGACTGCGCGAGCTGCCGGCGCTTCGAGCTGCGCGACCAGAATGGCTCGATCTTTTCCGCTGGCGCGCACCCCTCTCCGGGGGACTGGCAGCTCGTGGGGATCGGACGGTTCCTGAGCGGCGCCTTCCATGCGCTGCTGCGCGAGAAGGTGAGCGGCGCGCTCGCCATCGGCCAGCTTTTCGGCAACAGCATGAGGATGGACGCCAGCATCCTGGGCCCGGGCTTCGCGACGTCGACCGTGAGCCGGCCCGCGGATCTCGATCGCGATGGGGTCGACGAGCTCCTGCTGCACGATCGGTCTACCGGAGCGGTCACGCTCTGGGGCCTCGAAGAGGGTGCCATCGTGGAGCTCGCGCGTTGGAACGTTTCGGCGGCGTGGCGTTTCATCGGGTTCGGCGACGTCGACGGGGACGGACAGCTGGACGTCTGGTTCGACGCGACGCAGGGCAACGTGGCGGTCATTCGCCTGCGCGATCTCGCGAGCGTCGGCTCCACATTCATCGCTGCTCCATTGGGCGGGTCGAGCCCGGTCGACGTCGCGGACTACGACGGCGATGGCAGGTCCGACGTGCTCTGGCGCAACGCGGCGGGCGTGCTGAACGTCTCGCTGCAGCGCGGCGACCCGACGGCGCCGTCTCTCCAGGTCGGCGCCGCCCTGGCCTGGCAGCCCGGCGACGAGTACCTGGTGCCGAGCGGGTCGTGGAATCTGGATGGCGCGCCCGGCGCGGAGATCGTCCTCCAGGACCCGCGCAACGGCGCCGTGGACGTCGCGCTGCCGCGAGACGCGATTCCGGGCCGCCGCCAACGCCTGCTCGAAGGTGACCCGCTCTGGAGGTTCGTCTCGGTCGATTGAGCCTGGGATGGCCCCCGAGGGATCTGACACGGGCTCGATCTCCGCGGCTACTCTGGGTGAGCCGCTTGCTGCGACTCGCCCCGGCACGGCCGGCTGCCGTAGAGAGCCTGGATGTACGAAAGCTTCTTCGGACTCCGTGAGCCCGCGTTCTCGCTGACCCCCGATCCGCGTTTCCTGTGGCCGTCCGAGACCCACCAGGAAGGCTTC
>DASUFZ010000036.1:0-13953 GCA_036274295.1 Myxococcota bacterium | reverse complement strand
CGGAGCGCCGTCGCGCGATGAAGTGCGTCCACCGCACGGCCGACCGCACCACGGCGCAGCTCCTGCGCGGCGCGCTCGAGGTCGAGCAGATCCCGGCGATCGTCGAGGGCGAGCACCTGTGCGCGGTGCGCGGCGAGCTGCCGGTCGGCGCCTCCGCGGAGTTCCGCGTCAGCATCCTGGACGACGAGCAGCTCCCGCGCGCGAGCCTGCTGGCGCGCCAGTGGCTCGCGACCCGCGCCGACACCGCGGCCGCGCCGCCGTGGATCTGCGGCGCCTGCGGCGAGCGCCACGAGCCGCACTTCGGCTCCTGCTGGCGCTGCGGCGCTGCCGCGCCGGACTGAGCGAGCCGGCTCGACGGCGCCCGGCCCCGGGGTCACACTGGCGCCGCGCGCCGGATCCGGCGGAGGACAGGGATGCCCGTCATCGAGTTCGCTGGGCGCGCCGTCGAGTGCCCGCTCGGCGCGAACCTGCGCGTGGTGCTGCTGCGTGCGCGCCTGCCGCTCTACGCCGGCGCCGCGCGCGCGCTGCACTGCCGCGGCAACTCGATGTGCGGCACCTGCGCGGTGCGCATCGAAGGCGAGGTGTCGCCGCCGACACCCGCGGAGATCCGGCGCCTCGGGATGTTCCCGCACGACCCGGAGAGCGGCCTGCGCCTCGCGTGTCAGTGCAGCGTGCTCGGCGACCTCAAGGTGACGAAGCACGGCGGCCTGTTCGGACAGCGCGCGGACGAGCCGGCCCGCTGAGCCGCCAGGGAGACCGCATGACGAGCCCCATCCAGATCATCGGCAGCCCCATGTCGCCCTACGTGCGCAAGGTGCTCGTCTGCCTCGAGCTGAAGAAGCTCGCGTACGAGATCGACCCGATCGTCCCCTTCTTCGGCGACGATTCCTTCTCGCGTCTCTCGCCGCTGCGCCGCATCCCCGTGCTGATCGACGACCGCACCTCGCTCTGCGACTCGACGGTCATCTGCCAGTACCTCGAGGATCGCTACCCCGAGCCGGCGCTCTACCCGCGCGACGTCGCGGAGCGCGCACGCGCGCGCTGGCTCGAGGAGTTCGCCGACTCGCGCATGGGCGACGTCTTCATCTGGCGCCTGTTCAACCAGGTCGCGATCAAGCCGCGCGTGTGGAACGAGCCCACCGAACAGGCCGTCGTGAAGCAGACGCTCGAGGTGGAGATCCCGTCGGTGCTCGACTACCTCGAGGGCGAGCTGCCCGCGCAGGGCTTCTGCTTCGGCGAGCCCGGCATCGCGGACATCTCGCTCGCGAGCTTCTTCCGCAACGCCGCCTTCGCGCGCTACCAGGTGGACGCCGCGCGCTGGCCGCGCACGGCGGCGTTCGTCGCGCGCACCCTGGCGCTGCCGCCCTTCCAGAAGCTCGCGCGCATCGAGGACAGCATGGCCCGAACGCCGATCCCGAAGCAGCGCGACGCGCTGCGCGAGCTCGGCGTCGCGCTCACCGCGAAGAGCTTCGGCAGCGAGACGCCGCGGCGCGGCGTAATGCCTATCTGATCTCACATCCGCAGCTCGATGCGCGCCTGCGCGACGTGCGCGGTCGAGCGCTCGGGGCTGTCGGAGACGTCCGCGTAGACGTAGCCGGCGAGCAGGCGCACGAAGCGGTTCCAGGTCCAGACGGGGCCGAACGTGAAAGTGGCCATGCGCCCCCCCCGGATCGGCCGGTCGGAGAGGTCGAGCCAGGACGCGCGCGCCGCCAGCTCGAGCGCGCCCCAGTGGCCCTCGAAGGGCTTGTAGCTCTCGCGCGGCTCGAGGCGCGTGAAGACGCCCGACGCCGTGTCGTAGGGCCGCATCTCGCCGGTGACGGTCCAGGCGAGCTGGAGATAGGCGCCTTCGAAGTGCAGGATCTCGTGCGCGTCGTCCGCGTCGACGAACGCGTGCAGGTACTCGCTCTCGAGCGAGAGCGGGCCGCGGCGCCACGCGGCCTCGACGCCGAGGAGCGTCGCGTTGCCGTCGAAGTTCCCCGTGTCGACGAGGTAGGGCGGGAGGAAGGACTCGGGGCGCGCGCGGTACTGGAGATCGCCGCTGCCGGAGATCACCTGGCTGACGGAGACGCCCGTGTGCAGCAGCACGTCCTGGCGCGCGCGCTCGTCGCCGAGTGGCCGCCACACCAGGCGTCCGACGGCGCGCAGCACCGACGACGAGCTGGCATCGGTGTTCGGCTGCGACTGGCCGACCGACGAGAGGTTGAGGCTCCAGTTGAGCGACGGGCGCGCGCGCATGCCCGTCGCCTCGACGCCGAGCCGGTAGCCCGGCGCGAAGGCGGCGACGGGCGCGGGCAGCTCCATCAGGCTGCGGTCCGCGCTGCCGGAGAGCGCCTCGAGCGAGATCGGCGGGTCGAAGTAGCCGAAGCGCACCGTGTCGACGCCGAAGCGCTCGGGCCGCCAGCGCAGGAAGAAATCGTTCAGGTAGAAGTCGCGGTCCTCGAAGCCGACCTCGACCTTGTACTCGGTCACGACGAGCAGCTTCAGCGCGCCGCGCGTGTTGAGGCGCGCGCGGCGGACGTCGAAGCGCGGGCCGTCCGGCAGCGCGCCGCCCGCGAGCATGCCGCCGTCGAGGTAGAGGCTCGCGCCGATCCGGCCCGCGACGCGCACCTCCTTCGCCGCGTCGGCCCACGCGTAGGGCTCGAGCGCGGGGAAGCGCTGGCCGAATTCGTACGTCGGCGCGTCGTCCCAGCCGACGTCGAAGAAGAAGCGCGGCTTCTCCTCCGTGGCGGTGGGCTGCGCCTCCGGCTCGGCGGCGAGCGCGTGCGCCACGAGGAGAAGCAGCGCCGCGAACGACGCCCCCGCGCGCGCGCTCCGCACGCAGCGCTCAGCGCGGCACGGACGCGTACGGATTCGCGTGGAGCCCCTCGGACACGTACTCGATCGCGCGCTGCGCGCGCACGCTGTTGCCCGCGTCGTCGAGCGGCGGTGAGAACGCCGCGATGCCGAACTTCCCCGGCGCGACGGCGATGATGCCGCCGCCGACGCCGCTCTTGGCCGGCAGCCCCGTCTTGTAGAGCCAGATGCCCGAGTCGTCGTAGAGGCCGGCCGTCGCCATCACGGCGAGGATGTTCGGGACGTGCTCCGGGTCGATGACCTGCTTCTTCGTCACCGGGTTCTTGCCGCCGTTGGCGAGGGTGCCCGCCATGACGGCGAGATCGTGGGCGGTGACGTCGATCGAGCACTGCCGCGTGTAGACGTCGGTCACCATCTTCGGATCGTCCTGGATGAGGCCGTAGGCGAGCATCAGCGCGGCGATGGCCTGGTTGCGCTGATTCGTGGCGGCCTCGGACTCGTAGACGGGCTGGTTCAGCTCGAGCTTGCGCCCGGCGAAGGCCTCGTGCGTCTCGAGGATCTTCGCCCACTTCTCCTTCTCGGTCTTGCCCGCGACCTTGCCGGAGGTGGCAATCGCGCCCGCGTTCACCAGCGGATTCATCTGGTGGCCCTTGTACTGCTCGATCGCGACGATCGAGTTGAACACCTGGCCCGTCGCGTCGACGCCGACGCCGTCGATGAACACCTGCTCGCCCTGGTCCTGCATCACGCGCGCCATGGTGAAGACCTTCGAGATCGACTGGATCGAGAACGGCGAGTCGACGTCGCCGACCTGGTAGACCTGGCCGTCGACGCTGACGAGCGCGATGCCGAAGAGCTTCGAATCCACCTTCGCGAGCGCCGGGATGTAGTCGGCGTTCTTTCCCTCGGTCACGCCCGCGAACTTCGCGTGCGCCTCCTTCAGCAGCGCGCCCGGATCCTGCGCGCCGGCGCGAGTGGCGGCCCCGAGCGCGAGCGCGAGCCCGCAGGCGAGCGCGACGAAGCGGTTCCCCGAGATCTGCATGGTCCCTCCCTGATGGACGCTCAGCGCTGAGTGTCCGCACCCCAGATGCGGCCGTCGAAGTCGTACTTGATCGAGAACTGCACGCGGTTGTCGACCGCGCTGGTGCCGTCGCGGGCCTCGAGTCGGCCCCACAGGAACTCCGGACCGATCAGCATCTGCGGCACCGGGTGATAGAGCACGTTTCCCGAGAAGTACTGGCCCGTCTCGAACGCCTTGTCGTTCTGCCCGTCCGTGGTCCACTGCCGCGTCTCGCTGAAGCCGACCGAGCTCGACCACTTGTCGTTCCAGTAGCGGTTGTAGTAGGCGAGCCAGCCGAGCAGCGGGAGCGCCTCGGCCGCATTCAGATTGTTGTTGGACGGGGCGAGATCGACGCCGCCGTCGTTCATGTAGCTGGCGATGCCGCGGCCGCCGACGATCTGGAGCAGCAGCTGGTCGTCACCGATCGAGTCGATCACCGAGCTGAGATTCAGGCCGTAGCCCATCTCGGTGCCGCTCGGGTTGTTGGTGCCGGTGTTGCTCGTGTCGAAGCCGAGCACGCGCAGGATGCCGGCCGCCTGGACGTGGCCCCAGTCGCCCATGAGCTTCACGTGCGTCGTGAAGTCCGGCGACGGGTTCCAGGCGTTCACGTCCAGCTCGGGCGCGACCTCGGAGACCTTGCCCTGGTCGACCGCATTGCCCGGCGACTCGATCGCCAGCGCGAACTCGAGATTCTCGTTCCGCACGGGCGTGTAGCGGATCTGGGGATTGCGGAAGAACACCATGCCCGCAGGGCCCCAGTAGTCGATCACGTTCGGGAAGACGTCGACGTCCATGAAGACGCTGTTCGTCTGCCCGCCGAGCAGCGGGCCCAGCTCGCCGTAGGCGTGGCGCAGGCGGATGTTGGTCTCGCCCGCGTCGTCGCCGGTGGCGAAGAAGTCGAACTCCACGCGCGCGAAGAGCTCGCCGAGCGGCGTCGGCATGCCGGCCCGCGCGCCGAGCCGCGACTGCTTGACGCTGACGATCGCCTCGCCGTCCTTGCCGCAGCCGGCGGAGAGCGGGTTGGCGGGGTCGTTCTCGACGCCGCAGTTGACCGGGAGCTTCGAGGGCCGCAGGGTCGACTTCCAGTTCGGATCCTCGCGGTTGAAGTCGTAGATCGCGTCGACCATGGCGAAGCCGTAGAGATCGACGTAGGGGCGCTTCTCCTCGGGCGCCGCGGAGACCCCCGGGCCCTCGGGCGACACGTACGGGGTTCGCTGCACCCTCTCGTGCTCGAGCTCGGCAAGCGCGTCGTCGACGCGGCGCCGCTGCTCGGCGAGGTCCGCGCGTTCGGCGGCGAGCGCCGCGCGCTCCTTCCGCACTTCCTGGACCAGCGCCTCGAGCTCGCTCTTGTCGTCGGCGCGCGCCGCCGCGCCGCCGGCCAGCGCCGGGACGAGGATCCACGCCGCCATCCGGATGGCGTTCCGCATCTTGCTCCCTCCTCTTCTTCGCTTGCGGTCAGTACTCGTAGAAGAACTGCTGGATCCGCTTCGGATCCTTGGTGCGCGTCAACGCCAGCTGCAGCAGCACGCGCGACTTCGCCGGGTTGAGCTCGCCGGATGCGACGAACCCGAGCTTGTCGTCGTTCACCTCGTTGTTGCGCAGCACCTGGCCCATGGGTAGGCGCGTGCTGCGCACCACGACGACGCCGTTCTGCGCGACCTTCGTGAGCGCGTCGAGCGCGGGCGTCGTCATGTTGCCGTCGCCGACGCCCGCCACCACGATGCCCTGCGCGCCGTTCTTCACGGCCGCCTCGATCAGGTCGGCGCTCATGTTCGCGTGCGCGTAGAGGATGTCGACGCGCGGCAGCTTCTCGATCCCGTCGACGCTGAACTCGGAGGCCGGCCCGACCTTCTTGTCCATCTTCTGGAACCAGAAGACCTTGCCCGTGTTGACGAGCCCGGCCGGGCCGCGGTTCAGGCTCATGAAGGTCTGGAGGCTCGTGGTGTCGGTCTTGACGACGTTGCGCGCGAAGTGGATCTCGTCGTTCAGCGAGACGAGCACGCCGCGCGTGTCGAAGCCCGGATCGATCGCCGCGGCGACGCCGTTGTAGATGTTCGCGGGGCCGTCGGCGGAGGTCGCCGTGGCCGGCCGCATCGAGCCGACCATCACGACGGGCTTCGTGCTCTTCGTGACGAGCGAGAGGAAGTAGCTCGTCTCCTCCAAGGTGTCGGTGCCGTGCGTGATCAGCACGGCGTCGGTGTCCGGCGACTTCAGCACCTCGTTGAGGCGCTTCGCCAGCTTCAGCCAGACCTCGTCGTTCATGTCCTGGCTGCCGATGTTGGCGACCTGCTCGCCAGAGATCTGCGCCAGCTTGTCGAGGTTCGGCACCGCCGAGATCAAGGTGTTGACGTCGTAGGCGCCGGACTTGTAGCCGTAGTCGGTGGCGCTCGCCTGCGCGCCGGCGATCGTGCCGCCCGTCGCGAGCACCTTGACGCGCTTCGCCGGCATCACCGGCTCCGCGAACGCCGTCGCCGCCAGGCCGACGGCGGCCGCCAGGATCCCGAGCCTCGCTGCCCATCGCATCGACCGGACTCCTCTCATGCCTCTTCCCCCCTCATGCCTTGCGACGCGGCGACTTCCGCGACTCCGCGGGTGCGGCGCCGATTCTTCGCGCGCGTCTCGGTTCGCGCGCGAGTCTGGCATGACGCGGGCCGCGCGTGAAGGCGCTCATCGCGTGATGATCAGCGCCTCGCTCAACGTCGCGACGCCCGTCCACAGCACCTGGATGCCGATGCAGAAGAGCAGGAAGGCGGAGAGGCGCATCACGATCGAGCTGCCCGTCGGCCCCATCCAGTGCGCGATGCGATCCGCGTAGCGGTACATGACGTAGATCAGCAGGCAGAGCAGCACGACGGTGCCGAGCGAGCCGATCAGGAACGGCGCGAGGTTGCGCGCGCCCGGCGGACGGCTCGTGCCGAGCGCGATGGCAACGGACATGGAGCCCGGCCCCGTCGTGATCGGCATCGTCAGCGGGTAGAAGGCGAGGCGGCTGGCGGAGCCGGGCTCGAGACGCCCGATGTCGACGGTCGGCTTCGCGTCGTCCTCTGCGTTGAGCATCCTCCACGCCGCCGCCGCGATCACGATGCCGCCGGCGACCCGCAGCACCGGCATCGAGATGCCGAAGAAGCTCAGCACGTAGGCTCCGACGGAGAGCGAGACGATCAACAAGGTGAAGGAGTGGATCGCGACCCAGCGCGCGAGCGGCTCGCGCAGCTCCGGCGTCAGCCGTCGCGTCGCGGCGAGGAAGATGAACGCGCCGCCGAGCGGGTTCACGATGGAGAAGAGTCCGGGGAACGCGAGCAGGAAGAAGGCGAATGCATCCTGGAGCATGCGGCTGCTCGAGTCCCCGGCGCTCAGCGCGCGCGCGGCTGGTACTGCTTCGGGTCGAGACCGGTGAGCTTCTCCGGATCGAGCAGGTCCTCGATCTGTGCCTCGGTCAGGAGCTTCTTCTCGCGGATGATCTCGATGACGCCGCGGCCGGACTGGTACGCCTCCGCCGCGATCGCGCTGGCCTGCTTGTAGCCGAGCACCGGGTTCAGCGCCGTCACGATGCCGACGGTCTCGTCGATCTGGCGCGCGAGCGCGTCCTTGTTCGGTGTGATCCCCTCCACGCACTTGGTGCGGAAGGCCGGCAAGGCCGTGCGCAGCAGCTCCTGCGATTCCAGCACCGCGATCGCCGCGAGCGGCTCGTAGGCGTTGAGCTGGAGCTGGCCGCTCTGCGCCGCCAGGGTGACGGCGAGGTCATTCGCCATCACGCGGAACGCCACCACGTTCATGAGCTCCGGCATCACGGGGTTCACCTTGCCCGGCATGATCGAGGAGCCCGGCTGGAGCGCCGGGAGATCGATCTCGCCGAGCCCCGCACGCGGACCCGACGAGAGCAGGATCAGGTCGCTGGAAATCTTCGAGAGCTTCACCGCGAGACCCGCGAGCGCGCTCGAGTAGGCGCGGAAGCTGCCGAGGTCCCAGGTCGCGGAGATGAGATCGGGCGCCAGCACGATCGGCTTGCCGGTCAGGTCCGCGAGCTGCGCGGCGGCGCGCTCTGCGTAGCCGGGCGGCGCGTTGAGGCCGGTGCCGATCGCCGTGCCGCCGAGATTCACCGCGTAGAGGCCCGCCTCCGCATGCTTCAGCGCCGCGATCTCGCCCTCGAGCGCGTCGGCGAAGGCGTACATCTCCTGGCCGACCGTCATCGGCACGGCGTCCTGCATCTCGGTGCGGCCCATCTTCAGCAGGCGCAGGTGCTCGGCGCCCTGCGCGCGGAAGGCCTCCACGAGCGCCTCGAGCTCCGTGACGAGGTAGTCGTTGCGGCGCATGAACGCGACCTTCAGCGCCGTCGGGTAGGCGTCGTTGGTCGACTGCGACATGTTGAGGTCGTCGTTCGGGCTGAGCGCCGCGTAATCGCCCTTCTTCTTGCCCATCCCTTCGAGGCCGATGTTGGCCATCACCTCGTTCGCGTTCATGTTGGTCGAGGTGCCGGCGCCGCCCTGGTAGAGATCGACGCCGAACTGGTCGTGATACTTGCCGGCGAGGATGGCGCGGCCGGCCTTCTCGATGGCGTCGCGCTTCTCCTTCGGGAGCGCGCCGACGTCGGCGTTCGCGCGCGCCGCGGCCATCTTGACCAGCGCGAGCCCCTCGACGAGCTCGGGGTAGCGGCTCGTCGGGATGCCCGAGATCTGGAAGTTCTCGAGCGCGCGCGCCGTCTGCACGCCGTAGTAGGCGGCGGCGGGCACGTCCTTCTCGCCGATCAGATCCTTCTCGCGGCGCGTGGCCGGGTCTGCCGATGCGGCAAGTGCGGCACACACGGCGAAGAGACACGCGAGGGTCGGGTGAAGGGTCATGGATGCTCCTGCGGCACGCCTCCTGCAAACTCCACACCGGGGCCCCGGAGGCCCCGTCAGAGCGAACAGGGAGGTCAGCGTGGGGAAGAAGGTCTCAGCCAAGGGGCAGCATGCCGGAAAGATGAAACGGAAGGAATACGAGGAGGAGCTCGAGAAGCTCCACGTCGAGCTCGTCTCCCTCCAGGAGTGGGTGAAGTCCACCGGCGCCAAGGTCTGCGTCGTGTTCGAAGGGCGCGACGGCGCCGGCAAGGGCGGCACGATCAAGGCCATCACGGAGCGGGTCAGCCCGCGCGTCTTTCGCGTCGTCGCGCTGCCGGCGCCCTCCTCGCGCGAGAAGAGCCAGATGTACGCCCAGCGCTACCTGCCGCATCTGCCCGCTGCGGGCGAGATCGTGATCTTCGACCGGAGCTGGTACAACCGCGCCGGTGTCGAGCGGGTGATGGGCTTCTGCCCGGAGGAGCAGGTGAAGAAGTTCCTCGGCATCGTGCCGCTCTTCGAACGGCTCATGGTCGACTCGGGGATCACGTTGCTGAAGTACTGGCTGGAGGTGAGTCCCGAGGAGCAGACGCGGCGGCTCGAGGCGCGCATCGACGACGGGCGCAAGATCTGGAAGCTCTCGCCGATGGATCTGAAGTCGTACAGCCGCTGGTACGACTACTCGCGCGCGCGCGACGACATGTTCGCCGCGACCGACACCGGCTTCGCGCCGTGGTACGTCGCCGACTCCGACGACAAGCGCCGCGCGCGCCTCAACATCATCTCGCACCTTCTCGCCCACATTCCGCACGAGAAGCCGAAGCGCCAGAAGGTGAAGCTCCCGGAGCGGCAGAAGCGCGGCGGCTACCGCGAGCCCGCATACGACTACAAGCGAGTCGAGGCGCGCTACTGAGCGGGCGCGTCGAAGCGCAGCGCCTCGAGCGGCGCGTCGCTCAGCTGCAAGAGGCCGCGGCGCGGATAGTCGAGATCGATCGTGACCCACAGCGCCACGCCGATCACGATCGCGAGCGGAATGGTCATGGCCGCGCTGCGACGCCCCGCAACGCCGCAGCCGTAGCCGATCACGCCGAGCGCGAGCAGCGAGCTCGCGATCAGCAGCGAGAGGACCAGGGTCGGCAGGTGCTTCTGTGCGGCGTACATGCGAGTCGAGTGCAGGTCGATCACCTCGTTCACGGGATTCAGCACCGCCAGCATCGTCTCGGGCCGCGCGGCGACGCCCGCGAGCGCGCTCTGCCAGATGCGGCCGTGCAGCCGCTCGATCTCGGCGGCGTCGCTGGTGTCGAGCTGCGCCTGGAAGCGGGAGTGGGAGGTGACGCGGTGCGCGGTGTAGTCCTTCAGCGCGCTTCGCAGCTCGGAGCGCGCGGGCTCGTCGAGCAGGTCCGCGCGCAGCCAGGCGGTGCCGACCGCGTTCGCCTCCGCGACGATCAGATCCTGGCGCTCGAGGAAGCGGCCCCCGGCCGCCGCGAAGCTGAATGCGAGCAGCAGGCCGAGCATGCCGAGGATGGCGCCCTGCACCGCGCCGATCTGCGCGCTCGACGCCACGTCGTGGAGCTCGACGGCGCGGCGCCCGCGCCGGTAGCCCCACTCGAGCGCGGCGAGCAGGAGCGCGAGCATGCCGCCCGCGACGACGAGGACGAAGGGCGTGCCGCTCACCAGGGCCTCCATTCGGGAAATGCGATCGTGACACCGAGCCGCGCCGTCCACTTCGGCGCGACGGGCGCATCGTCGCGCCAGGCCATGTACTCGCCGCTCGCGAACACGTTGAGCGGCGGCCAGCCCTGCTTCACCGTCACGTGGCCGATGCCGAAGCTCACCGGCAGCAGGGTCGACTGGTCCTGGTTCCAGCCGCGCACCCAGGTCGCGTCGGCGGACTTCAGGTAGAAGCCCTTGCCGAGATACGCGAGCACGATCGGCTGCACGAGCAGGGTGTTCACGGACTTGCGGTCGCTGGCCACCGTCGCGAACGAGATCGGGTTCTGGACCAGGGTGCCGAGCAGCAGCCCGGGGATGCCCTTGTAGATGGCGGCGAAGGCGGGACCCACCTGCCAGGCGCCCTGCCCGGCCTCGCGGTGCGTGGCGGTCGGGAAGACGAAGAGCGGACCCGCGCCCAGGAACAGACCCGTCTCGCGGCCCGGCCACGGGATGTACGCGAGATCGAAGAGCTGCATGTCGCCGAACGACGTGCGCGTCGCCTCGCCCGGCCCGGTCGGCGCCGTCACGACGGAGATGCTCGGCCGGATCAGCTGCACGAACGGCAGCAGCGACGACTCGGGCACGCGCGGCACGATGACGCGCATCGTGAGGCGGTTGCTCTCCGCGTCGGTGCCGTAGTTCTCCGGCGTGTAGGCATTGTTCAGGAAGATCTGCGGCAGGGTCGTCAGCGGGTCGGAGAACTCGGCAGCGACGTCGGATTCCCTCTGCGGAGCCGCAGCGGGAGCGGGATCCTCGGCGCGCGCGGCCGCCGGGCCGAGCACTGCCGCCGCGAGCAGCGCGACGGCGGGAACGGATCTCGACACCTCCATGTGACGCGGCCGCAGCAAGTGCGCGCGATGCTAGCCCGCCTCCCCGACGGCCGCGCCCTTCGAAGCGATCCCCGCGAGCAGGTCGTCCCACGACTTCACGAATGCCTCGGCGCCCTCGTCCTGGAGTCGCGCGGCGAGTCCCGTGAGGTCGACGCCACACTCCTCGAAGCGCGCGAGCACGGCCTCGCAATCGCCGCCGTCGGCGGGCATCAGCGGCCCCACGTCCTGGTGCTCGGCCAGCGCCTTCAAGGTCGACTCGGGCATCGTGTTGACCGTGAAGGGCGCGGCGAGCGAGCGGATGTAGAGCACGTCCTCCGCCTGCGGATCCTTGGTGCCCGTGCTCGCCCAGAGCAGGCGCTGCGGACGACCACCCGCGTTGTAGATGCGCTGCCAGCGCGGCGACGCGAGCAGCTTGCGGTAGGCGGCGTAGGTCCGCAGTGCGATCGCGATGCCGAGCCGGTTGCGGAGCGCTGCCGGCACCTGCTTCGCGACCGCCACGTCCCAGCGGCTGACGAAGATCGACGCGACCGACGGGACGTGCGGGTCGAGGCCGGCGTCCATGCGCCGCTCGATGCCGCGAACGAAGGCCTCGGCCGCCGCGAGATACTGCTCGCGCGAGAACAGCAGGGTCACGTTGATCGGGACGCCTGCGAAGATCGCTTCCTCGATCGCGGGCAGCCCCTCGCGCGTGCCCGGGATCTTGATGAACAGGTTCGGGATGCCCGCCTGCCCATGCAGGCGCTTCGCCTCGCGCAAGGTGCTCCCGGTGTCGTGCGCGAGCCGCGGCGAGACCTCGAGCGACACCCAGCCGTCGACGCGGTGCGTGCGCTCGTGGATCGGCCGGAAGAGCGCCGCCGCGCGCGCGAGGTCCGCCTGCGCGAGCTCGAAGAAGAGCTCCTCGGCCGACTTCCCCTGCGCGCGCTTCTGCCGGATCTCGGCGTCGTAGGCGCCGCTGCCGATCGCCTTCTCGAAGATGGTCGGGTTCGAGGTGAGCCCGCTGACCGAGAGCTCGTCCACGTAGCCCGCGAGCGTGCCGCGGTCGAGCATCTCGCGCGTGATGGAGTCGAGCCAGAGGCTCTGGCCGAGCTCGTGGAGCTGCGCGGTGGCCTTCATGTCGCCTCTCCTATCGGATCGCCGCGCGGACGATCTCCTGCGCCTCTTGCAGCAGACGCTCGAGGTGCGCGGCGTCGCGGAAGCTCTCCGCGTAGATCTTCGCAACGTTCTCGGTGCCCGACGGCCGCGCCGCGAACCAGCCGCTCGGGGTCGTGACCTTGAGCCCGCCGATCGGCGCGTCGTTGCCCGGCGCGCGCGTGATCTTCGCGGTGATCGGCTCGCCCGCGAGCGTCGACGCACCGACGCTCTCCGGCGACAGCTTCGCGAGCTTCGCCTTCTGCTCGGGAGTCGCCGGCGTGTCGATGCGCTGATAGGACGGCGCTCCGAACTTCGCGGCGAGATCCCGGTAATGCTCGCCCGGCTCGCGGCCCGTGCGCGCGGTGATCTCGGCGGCGAGCAGGTCCATGATGAGACCGTCCTTGTCGGTGGTCCACACCGCGCCGTCGCGTCGGAGGAAGGAAGCCCCCGCGCTCTCCTCGCCCCCGAAGCAGAGCGAGCCGTCGAAGAGGCCCGGCACGAACCACTTGAAGCCGACCGGCACCTCGCAGAGCGCGCGGCCGAGATCGGCGACGACGCGGTCGATCAGGCTGCTCGAGACCAGCGTCTTGCCGACTGCCGCGCGCGCGGGCCAGTCGGGCCGGTGCGTCAACAGGTAGTGGATCGCGACGGCCAGGTAGTGGTTCGGGTTCATGAGCCCCGCCGACGGCGTCACGATGCCGTGCCGGTCGGAGTCCGGATCGTTCGCGAAGGCGACGCGGTAGCGGTCCTTCAGCTCGACGAGCCGCGCCATCGCGTAGGGGCTCGAGCAGTCCATGCGGATCGCGCCGTCGTGGTCGACGGTCATGAAGGCGAAGGTGGGGTCGAGCTTCGGGTTCACGACGTCGACGTCGAGGCCGTAGACGGCATTGATCGGCTCCCAGTAGGGGAGCGACGCGCCGCCGAGCGGGTCGACCGCGAGCGCGAGCTTCGCACCGCGGATCGCCTCCATGTCGACCACGTGATGCAGGTCGTTCACGTAGGGGAGCACGAAGTCCCGCTCGTGCGTGGTCGCCGCGCGCAGCGCGCGCTCGGCCGGGATCCGGCGCACGTCGCGGTTGCGGCCGCGCAGCAGGGCGTTGGCGCGCTCCTCGATCCAGCGCGTCACGTCGGTGTCGGCGGGGCCGCCGTCCGGCGGGTTGTACTTGAAACCGCCGTCCTGCGGCGGGTTGTGCGACGGCGTCACGACGATGCCGTCGGCCTGCGGCCTCCCGCGCTCGCGGTTGTGCGCGAGGATCGCGTGCGAGACGACCGGCGTCGGCGTGACGCCGTCGGCCTGCGCGATCACGGTCAGGGTCTCGTTCGCCGCGAGCACCTCGAGCGCCGTCCGTTGCGCCGGCCCGGAGAGCGCGTGCGTGTCCTTGCCCAGGAAGAGAGGGCCGTCGATGCCGCGTCCGCGCCGGTACTCGCAGATGGCCTGCGTGATGGCGAGGATGTGCGACTCGTTGAAGGAGCCCGTGAGCGACGAGCCGCGGTGCCCGCTGGTGCCGAAGGCGACGCGCTGCGCGGGGTCGTCGGGATCGGGAACGCGCGCGGAGTAGTCGCGCTCGAGGCGCGCGAGGTCGACCAGGATCTCCTTCGGCGCGGGCTTGCC
>DASUFZ010000035.1:0-13760 GCA_036274295.1 Myxococcota bacterium | reverse complement strand
GAGGGTGGTGGATTCCACCGTCCACAACGGAGTGGGAACTCCCTGGGCCGTGCCTGGCGCGACGCTCACGTTCGAAGTCCGCGTGACGGCGAACGCGGGTGAGATGGACGACGTGGTGCGGGGAAACATCACCTACACGGATGCGTTCGTGAACACTGCGGTCCCGCAGAACGAGCAGTTCGCCCTTCCGGGCGGCTGGCTACCGGGCGTCCTCGACTGCACCACTGCGCGCTGCCGGGCGTTCAATCAGGTCCGCCCGACGGGCGAGCCGCCGATCGCCGTCGACGTCACCGACTTCCTGATCGCACGGATCCGCTTCGTTTTGGACCCCGCTACTCCCGACGGGACCGTCATCGACCTCGATTGGCAGAGCACCCCCGCGACGCAGCGACTCGACTTCTTCGGTGTGACCAGCGCCCCGGGCGTCTCGATCACCCTCTACCAGTACGTGCCCGAGCCGGCCTCCGCCGCGCTGCTCACGCTCGGGCTCGCCGGCCTCGCGCTCGCGCGCCGGCGTGTGCACTGAGCTGCGCTTCCGCGCGCCGCAAGATTCTCCAAGTACGCGCGCGCGCCAGCCGGCAGCTTCTCCTTCGAAAGGAGAGCTGTCATGGCATCGATTCAGCGTGAGATCTTCATCGAGGCATGTCCCGACGAGGTGTGGGACGCGCTGCGCGACGTCGGCGCGATCCACACGCGGCTCGCGCCGGGCTTCGTCACGGACGTGAAGCTGGAGGACGGCGCGCGGCTGGTGACGTTCGGCAACGGGCGTCAGGCGCGCGAGCGCATCGTCACGGTCGACGACGCAGCGCGGCGGCTGGTGTGGTCGGTCGTCGGCGGCGCCGGCGGCGCGATGACCCACCACAACGCGTCGGCGCAGGTCTTCCCGGAAGGCAGCGGCTGCCGCTTCGTGTGGATCGCCGACCTGCTGCCCGACGCGCTGGAGCCGCTGATCGCCGGCATGATCGAGCAGGGCCTCGCGGTGATCGGGCGCCACCTCGGCGCGCCGGGCGAGGAGCGCCGCTCGGCATAGCAAGACGAGAACTGCGGATCAGCCCTCCGAGCCGGCCTTCCCGGCCTCGGGGGGCGGGTCCGCGGTGACGACGGTCAGCGGCACGCCGGTCGTCGTCTGCGGCAGCACCGCGGCGTCCGTCACGAGCAACGTCGCGCCCGGCGTCAGCACGCCGCGCAGCGCGGTGCGGAACGACTCCGGCATCGAGACGCGCGCGACCCGCGCGGGATCGAGCACGCGGCCCTTCTCGGCCTCGTCACCCGGCACGCCGACCGCGACCCAGCGCGGCGCCACCGCGCCCGCAGCGGCGGCGGGTCGCGCCGCACTCTCGTCGAGCAGCACGAAGGCGTGCGTGCCGAGCGGCTGCTGCGGATCGCGCACCGCGATCTTCGCGCGGCCGATCTCGACGCCGTTGCGGAACACGATCACGCGCTGGTCTGCGCCGCTGACGAGGACCGCCACGGGACCCGTCGGCGACGCATCCGGCGTCCAGCGCTGCGCCTCGTCCGGGCCGAGCCGCGGCAGCACGTCGTCGGCGCCGCTCGCCGCGTCGATCGGCGCGAGCTCCGTCGGATGGCGGAGGTGCAGGTCGGGCGAGTGCTGATCCGCGATCACGACGACCATGCCCATCTTCGAGACCTGGAAGAGCAGACGCGCGAACTCGGAGGGCAGATGCACACAGCCGTGCGACGAGGGATAGCCGGGCAGCCCGCCCGCGTGCAGCGCGACGCCGTCCCAGGTCAGGCGCTCGCTGAACGGCATCGGCGCGTCGTTGTACTTCTTCGAGTGATGGTTCGCGTCCTTCTGGAGGATGGTGAACACCCCCGTCGGCGTGCGGTGTCCCGGCTTGCCGCTGCTGACGGTCGTCACGCCGATGCGGATGCCGTTGCGGTAGACGAACGCGCGCTGCTCCTCGAGCGAGACGACGACCGCGAGAGGTCCGGCCGGCACTGCGTCGCCCTCCCAGACGAACTGGCCCGGCTTCAAGCTGGCCGGGTCGGTGCCGACCGGCAGCGACTCTTTCGCGCCCCAGAAGGGCACGGCGGCGCCGAGCAGCGCGGCCAGCAGCAACGACGCACCGAGCAGGTGAACGCGCGACTTCATCGAGACCTCCGAAGGTCGGCAGCATACCGGCGTGCGCGCATGGCCCGCTCTCCGCGCGATCTGCTACAGCCTCGCGCATGAACGATCGCTCCCAGCTCGCGGCGTCCTTCGTCCTCGGCGCGCTGCTCTGCGCGGGCTTCCTCGGCCTCGGCTTCCTCGTCGCGCGCGGCGCCTTCAGCATCAAGGCGCTGGACCGCACCGTCACCGTGAAGGGGCTCTCCGAGCGCGAGGTCCCCGCCGACGTCGCCATCTGGCCGATCCGCTTCAGCGTGACGGGCGACGACCTCGGCGCGCTCTACGCGTCGGTCGAGAAGAGCGACGCGCAGGTCGTCGACTTCCTGCGCGCGAAGGGCTTCGGCGACGCCGAGATCTCGGTCGGCGCGCCGTCCATCACCGATCGCGAGGCGCAGGGCTACGCGCGCGACCAGGGCCCGCGCTTCCGCTACTCGGCCACGTCCACCATCACCGTCTACAGCAATCAGGTCGACAAGGTGCGCGCCGCCATGAACAGCCTCGTCGAGCTCGGCAAGCAGGGGCTCGCGCTCTCCGGCCAGGACTACGAGGCGCGCACGCAATTCCTCTTCACCAGGCTGAACGATCTCAAGCCCGAGATGGTCGAGGAGGCGACGCGCAACGCGCGCGAGGTGGCGACCCGCTTCGCCCAGGATTCCGAGAGCACGCTCGGCAAGATCAAGAGCGCCTCGCAGGGCCAGTTCTCGATCGAGGACCGCGACAGCAACACGCCTCACGTGAAGAAGGTGCGCGTGGTCTCGACGGTCGAGTACTACCTGTCGGACTAAACGCCGCCCGGCGCGGCGCTCGCCGGCTCCGGCTGGAAGGCCTCGGGGTTGATCGCCAGCGCCGCGCCGAAGTGCGCCTGCGCCTCCAGCGGATCCGTCTCCAGGAGCGTCTTCCCGAGGTTCGCGTGCGCGACGTAGTTGTCCTTCGTCACCTCGAGCGTGTAGCGCCAGAGCGTCTCGGAGTCCTTCCAGATGTGCGTCTGCCGCCAGGCGAGCGCGCCGAGGACGAAGATGCCGAGCGCGCAGGCGGCCGCCACCGCCACGCGCCGCGCGCGCGGCCCGGGCTCGAACACGAGCGCATCGAGCGCGAACGCGAGCGCTGCGAAGAGCCCGATGTGCGGCCAGTAGGCATAGCGATCGGCCATCGCGTGCTCGCCGAGCGGCACGAGTCCGATCACCGGCACCAGGGTGCCGACGAACCACGCCCAGCCGACCCACAGGTACGGCATGCGCGCGCGGTAGATCCATGCGTTCCACGAGACGAGCGCGAGACCGAGAGCAGCGAAGGCCGACGCCGCCCACGCGGGTCCCTGCGGCGGACGCGGGTAGAGCGGCGCCAGGTGCCACGGCGCGAAGGTCTTGCCGAGCATGCCGACGTAGGCGTTCGCCGCGTTCGCGAGGCGCGCGAATAGCGACAGCTCGCTGCGGATCGCGCCGCCCGCCGCCTGCGCCTGCCAGGTCAGCACGCACGACACCGCGCAGAGTGCGAGCAGCGGCAGCTTCTCGAGCACGAGGGGGCGCCAGCCGTGCGTGCGCTGGCGCGCGAGCGGCCACCCGTCGAGCAGCAGCAGGACGAAGGGCAACGTCACCAGCATCGGCTTCGCGAGGAGCGCGAGCGCGAAGCACGCCGCGACGACGAGCCCGCGCGGGACGCTCGGCGCGCGCGCGTAGTGCGCGTACGCCAGCAGGGTCCAGAGGCCGAAGAAGACGCTGAGCACGTCCTTTCGCTCCGAGATCCACGCGACCGACTCGACGTGCATGGGGTGGACGGCGAAGAGCGCCGCGGCCAGGAAGCTCGGCCAGACCTTTCGCGTCAGCGCGAGCAAGGCTGCGAAGAGCAGCGCGCCGTTGGCCGCGTGCAGCAGCACGTTTCCGAGGTGCAGCACGCGCGGCCGCACCCCGCCGAAGACCTCGACCTCCGTCATCCACGAGAGCCAGGTCAGCGGATGCCAGTTCGAGTGATAGAAGGTGGTGAAGGCCCAGGCGACGTTGCCGCCGCCGAGCCCTCGAGGGAGCGACGGCGCGAACAGGTAGACGTCGTCGTCGTAGTTGACGATGCCGAAGCCGGTGGCCGGGAAGTAGATCGCGAGCGCGACGGCAACGAGCGCCGCGCAGAGCAGCAGATTGCCTTTGCGCGCGCTCACGGGCGGCTCCGCTGCGAACGTCCGCCGAGCCGCCCGCCGAGATCGAGCAGCGGGCGCTCGACCAGCAGGAACATGGTGCAGGCGACGAGGAAGGAGATCGCCATCGCGCCGGCGTAGAGGCCGAGCAGCAGGACCGAATCGACCGAAGCCTTCGGGAGCGTCGCCTTGATCCAGGCGACGCAGGCGAAGATCACGATCGGATGCACGAGATACATGCCGTACGAGACGCGCGCGAGCGGGTACCAGGCGCGGTGCGCGAGGAAGCGGCTCAGCGGATTGTCGAGGAAGATCGCGTTCACGAGCACCAGCCCGACGCCGAGCGCCAGCACGAAGAACTGCCACACGATCGCGAAGCTGCCCGTTCCGAGCAGCCCTCCATAGGTCCACACGAGCAGCACGGCGGCGAGCCCGACCGCAGCGGAGAGCCAGCCCGCGCGCAGGGCGATGCGCTGGAAGGGCTCGCGGTACACCACGCAGGCGTAGGCGATCCCCACGCCGACGAAGAGCTGATCGAAGCGCGTGTGCGAGGTGTAGTAGAAGGCGTGGGCGGATCCCTGGCCGGCCGCGTGCAGCGCCGCGCGCGCCGCCAGCGGGAGCAACGTGCACGCGACGAGCAGGGCCGCGCGCCACGCCGGCGAGCGCACCCAGAAGATCGCCGCGAGCAGGGCCGGGAGCAGCAGGTAGAAGTGCTCCTCCACGCAGAGCGACCAGCCCCAGGTCATCACGTCGCCGCCGCTCGGCTCGATGTAGTTGTTGAGATAGAGGAAGTTCGGCCAGGCGCCCTCGCGCAACGCCGTCAGGTCCCTCACCCCGATGAACGCGAGGTAGCTGCGGAAGTGGGCGACGTCGAACGGCGCCAGCACGAAGAGCGCGGTGACGAGCACGAGGTAGTAGGCCGGAAAGATGCGGAAGGAGCGGCGCGTGTAGAAGCGACCGAAGCGCAGACTGCCGTCGCCGGCGAGATCGGCGAGCAGGATGCGCCCGATCAGGAAGCCGCTCAGCACGAAGAAGATGTCGACGCCCGTCCACAGCGCGTTGCCGGCGTAGCGCAGCGCGCGCATCTCGAAGCCGGGGTCCTTCACCGCGAAGACGCCCGAGAAGAGCGTGCAGTGGAAGAAGACGATCGCGGCGCAGGCGAAGGCGCGCATGCCGTCGAGCGCGGGCAGCGAGCCCGGCGGTCGCGTGAAGAGGTCGCGCTCGATGCGTCGGCGCACGCGCGCCAGCCAGGCATTCACTCTCGGATCCAGTCTTCCACGCGGCGCGCCAGCTCGGCCAGCAGCGCGCGCCGCGACACGTCGTCCGGCGGGTCCAGCACGCACTGCATGATGGTCGAGCTGACGAGATTGATCAGCAGGTGCATGGAAGCGTCCGAGAAGTCGCGCCGCACGAAGCCGCCGGCCCGGCTACGCACGCGCTGCGAGAACTCGAGCAGACGGGCGGAGATCGCGCGGATCGGCTCGAGCTGGTTCGTGTAGGGGACCTGGTAGAGGAAGACGGAGACGAGATCGCGTTCGCGCGCCACGGTCTGGTGGATGAGCGCGATCCAGAGACGCACCGCGCCGTCCGCGGGCGCGGCCATCACGCGCGGCAGCCCCTCCGCGATGCGCGCCAGCACCCGCTCCACCAGCCGTTCGGCCACCTGCGCGACGATGGCGTCCTTGCCGGGGAAGTACTCGTAGAGCGACGCGACGTTGACGCCGGCGCGCTCCGCGATGTGGTTGGTCGTCGTGCCGGCGTAGCCGCGCTCCGGCAGAAGCCCAGTACACGCCTCCACCAGCGCGTCGAAGGTCTGGCGCGAGCGCTCCTGCGCCGGCCGCTTTTTCGGCGCAAGATCGAAGGCCTGCCCTGTCGTGCGCATGCGCCGCGGCGGTCCGCTCCGAACCCGAGTAATCCGAGCAACTACTTGGATTAGCCTATCCGACACGCTCCGAGGAGGCCTGCATGTCGCTTCTCGCCCGCTACCGCGCGCGTCTCGCTGCCGAGATCGAAGAGGGCGGCGGGCGTCACGACGAGCCGGAGATCTACGGCGGCGCCGCCGGCGACCCGGGTCTGTGCGGACCGGACAGCGTGTCGTGGGAGATCCACGGCGATCTCGCGAGCCTCGTCGTCGGCGGCACGGCCGCGATCCTGATGGAGGTCGTGCACCCGTCCGTCATGGCGGGCGTCTTCACCTATTCCTCCTATCGGACCGAGCCGCTGCGGCGCGCGCGCAACACGCTCGGCTACGTGCTGCGCACGACCTTCGGCAGCACGCCCGGGGCGACCCGCGTGATCGAGGGCGTGAAGCGCGTGCACGCGCGCGTGTCGGGCACGCGTCTCGACGGCGTGGCCTACGAGGCGCTCGATCCCGAGCTGATCGGCTGGGTGCACACGTGCATCCCGTGGGCGGTGATGCAGGCCTTCGACCGCACCTGCCGTCCGCTCTCGCGCGCGGAGAAGGACCGCTACCTCGCCGAGCAGGCGGTGATCGGGCGCATGGGCGGCGCGGGCGACATCCCCGAGTCGGTCGACGCGCTCGAGGCCTACGTGGAGCGCATGCGCCCGCAGCTTCGCATGACCGAGCACACGCACTCGTTCATGGACTTCCTGTCCGGCCGCGACATCGAGCCCCCGGTCTCTCGCCGCGAGCGCCTCGACCGCTGGGTCGGGATCCGCGCCTCCATGACCCTGATGCCCGAGTGGGCGCGCCGGCTCACCGGCACCTGGCAGCCCGCGTGGATGCGGCGCCTGTGGCTCGAGCCCTCCGATCGCCTGAAGGCGCGCCTCGTGCGCTGGGCCTGCCCCGAGCTGCCCTGCAAGCGCATGGCACTCGAACGCGTGTACGGCGCCGCGGCCACGCGCGACTCGGGTACCTTGCGCGCATGGCAGCATGCTCCCGCGATCTCACCCGCGACGACCCCCTCGACGACTTCGATTCCCGCGCGCTGACCTTCCTCGGCCAGACGAAGCGCGTCTTCGTCTCGGGCGATGGCCCCGCGGTGATCGTGATGGCGGAGATGCCGGGCATCTATCCGTACGTCGCGCGCTTCGCGCGCTGGGTGCGCGAGGCGGGCTTCACGGTCTGGATGCCGAACCTCTTCGGTGTGCCGGGACGCGCCGTCACCGCCGCGCCGCTCTCGATGCTGCGCGGCATCGGCACGATCGCGCGCGCGTGCATCAGCCGTGAGTTCCGCGCCTTCGCGGCCGACGCATCGAGCCCGGTGATCGACTGGCTGCGCGCGCTGGCGGCACACGCGCACCCGCTCTGCGGCGGCCGCGGCGTCGGCGCCATCGGCATGTGCTTCACCGGCAACTTCGCGCTCTCGATGATGCTCGAGTCCGCCGTGCGCGCGCCGGTCCTCTCGCAGCCCTCCCTGCCGATCCACCAGCGCGGGGGCATGCACATCGCGCCGCACGAGCTCGCGCAGGTGAAGGCGCGCATGGAGCGCGAGGACCTCACCGTGCTCGCGTATCGCTTCGAGGGCGATTCCTTCTGCCGCGCCGAGCGCTTCGCGGCCTATCAACAGGCGCTCGGCGACCGCTTCGTGGGCCGGGTCCTGCCCGACTCGGCCGCGAACCCGGATGCGCCGATGAAGAACCCCCACAGCGTGGTGACGTATCACCTGATCGACCGCGAGGGCGAGCCCACCGTGAAGGCGCGCGACGAGATCCTCGCGTTCTTCCGCGAGCGCCTGCTCGCGCCCGCATGATCGCGGTGCGCGAGCACGCCGCGTCGCCGCGGCCGCTCTTGCGCATGCTCTCCGCCACCTTCGGTCAGGCGCGCCGGACGCCGCGCTGCCCGGACACGCCGCGTCTCGACGGCCGACTCGCGCTGGTGACGGGCGCGACGGGCGGCATCGGCTTCGAGATCGCGCGCGGGCTCGCGCGTCGCGGCGCCGAGCTGATCCTCCCCTGCCGCAATCCGGCCAGGGGCGAGGCCCTGCTCGAACGGCTGCGCGCCGACGGCGCGGCTCGAGCACGGCTCGTCGCAATGGACCTCGAGGATCTCGACAGCGTGCGCGCCGGGGCGCGCGCGATCGCGCCGCTCTGCGCGGGCCGGCGCATCGAGCTGCTCGTCGAGAACGCCGGCATCTGGCCGTCTCGCTATGCGCGCACGCGCCAGGGCCACGAGATCGCCTTCGGCGTCAACGTGCTCGCGCACTTCGCCCTGCGGCAGGACCTCGCCGCGATGGGCGTCCTCGCGCCGCGCGCGCGCGTCGTCGTCCTGACCGGCGACATCTACATCCTCGAGTCGAGCTGCTCGCCGGACTCCACCTGGAGCGGGCGCGCCGGCGGCATGCGCGCCTACTGCCGCTCCAAGCTCGGCAACCTCTGGATCGCGGCCGAGCTCTTGCGACGACAGCCGCAGCGCGAGGTCTACGTCGTGCACCCCGGCGTGGTGGCCACGAACCTCGGCGGCAAGGTGGGCGCGTTCGGCGAGCGCATGAAGAGCCTCGTGATGATCCCGCCCGAGCTCGGCGCGCAGATGCCGCTCGTGTGCGCGACGCAGCCGGGACTCGAGAACGGCGCGTACTACCACAACGCGCTCGGGCGCATGCGCCTCTCGCCGCGCGATCCGGCGAGCGACGCGCGCGCCGCCGCGGCGCTGTGGGGGACCTGCGATGCGCTCTGCCGCTAACGCGTGCGGGCGCTCTGCCGGTAGCGCGTGCGCCTGCGTCGCAGCGCGCGCAGCAGCGGCCACAAGAGCACCAGCTCGAAGCCGATGCCGCAGGCCGCGCTGCGGATGCGGTCGCAGCCTTCGAAGGGCGTGCCGTCGTCGAGCTCGCCGGCGAGGCAGGCCTCGCGGTCGCCGAGCGCGATGCCGCTCTGGCGGATGCGATGGTGCGACACCAGATCGGGACGGCCGTCGCGGTTCACGTCGGCCACGTGCGGGCAGCCGCGGTGCGCGAGCGGCGCCGCGTCCGGACCGAAGACGAGGCTCGCGGGAGCGACCCGCTCGATATCGAACGTGTCCGAGCCGAGCAGCGCCACCGGCACCACGCCGCGCGAGAAGACGTGGATGGGGTTGAAGAGCGTGCCCGGCCGCACGTCGACCTGAACCCCGTTCCAGGGCAGCTCCGAGGCGCCCTGCGCGCTCTCGCAGCCGCGGTCCTGCGGGTAGTCGATGCGGCCGTCGCGGTCGTTGTCGAGACCGTCGGCGCACTCGGGCACCGCCGCGAGGTCGGGCTCGAGCACGAAGAGGCCGCGCTCGATGTCGCTCACCAGCACGATGCCGCTCGCGAAGAACGGGTAGTTGTTCCAGGCGCCGTGGAACTGCGGGTCGTCGTTCTCCGGCACCGTGTCGAAGAACGCGACCTCCGCGAGCTCGAGGCGCGCGAGATCGCCCATGCGCAGGACTCGGAGGCCGGCCGTGTAGTTCGCCTGGAAGACGTGATCAGCGACGACGTATTGGTTGTGGTCGATCGAGGTGGGGGCGGCATCGTGCACGCCGAGGAGCGCCGGCGCGTCGAGATCGGCGACGTCCCAGACCCACGTGCGCGTCGCGTGGTGGAAGTCGACCTCGTCGAGCTCGTCGTCGAGCAGGAAGTACGACTGGTCCTCCGTCAGCCAGCCCTGGTGCGTGTAGCCCGTGCCCGCGTAGCTGCTGCGCGACACGAGGCGCGGGGCCGACTTGTCCGTCACGTCGACGATCGTCAAGGTGTCCTCGTTCGAGGCGAAGCAGAGCTGCCGGCCCGCGTAGTCCGCGTCGGGACCCGTGTAGACGGCGCACTGCGCGTCGTGCGTGTAGCCGTCGGCGGCGTAGCAGCCGGCGAAGACGGGGGACTTCGGCGCGCGGATGTCGACCATGTGGAGGCCGCCGGCGCAGAGATTCGTGCCGACGGCGTAGGCGAAGCCCGATATTTCGTCGACGACGACGTTGTGCGCGTGCGTGAAGGCGGGGTAGTAGGCGTCCTCGCCGAAGAGCATCGGCGGCGCGGGCACGTCGCGCAGGCGCGTGAGATCGAAGACCTGCATGCCGTGGCCGCGCGCCTCGCTGACGACGAAGGCGTGATCGGCGTAGACCTTGATGCTGCGCCAGAGCGAGACGCGCGTGTGCGTCGGCAGCAGTCCCAGGTAGACGGGCGCGTCGGGCACGCTGACGTCGACGAAGGCCGTGCCGACGTCGAGGCCGAGGAGCGCGTACTCGCGCCCGGTCTGCGGATCGGTCCAGCCCCAGACGTCGTTGGCGGACGCCGCCCCGAAGCCGAACGACGAGAGCGGGAGCTGCGCCAGCAGATCCACGTGCGAGCACGCGTGACTGGCGGCGGCGCCGCTCTCGCAGTGCACGTGGTAGAGCGGCTCGCCGGGCGGAATCGGCACGGGCACGTAGGGCTCGAGGTGCGCGGAGACGCCGCGCGCGCCGCCGAGCAGCGCCAGCACTGCCGCAACGAGGATTCGGCGTCGCGCCACGCGCCCATCCTACGCGAGCGCACGGCGCGGATGCAGTGGCAACGAGCTACGGACTCGCCGCGCCGCCTCCCGCGGGCGGAGGAGCCGCCGGGTTCGAGATGCCGCCGGCGCCTCCCGGCGGAGGCGCGGCCGGATTCGACACGCCTCCGCTACCCGGCGGGCTCGCGGGGTTCGCGGGGCTTCCGCCCGGCGCCGCCACGTTGGGATCGCCCGGTCGCACGCTGCCCGGCGGCGGACTTGCGGGATTCGCGCTGTCCGGCGCGCCGACTCCGCCCGGCGGGCTCGCGGGATTCGCCGGCGATCCGACCGGCGGGGTCACGACGCCCGCGGGCGGCGTGGTCACCACGCCCGGCGGGAAGACCTGCACGCGCTGCGCCGTGAAGCCGCCCTGCCGCGGCGCGCCGGTGACGAGGATGCGATCGCCGACGCCGATCTCTCCGACGCGAATCTGCGTCGCGGCCGTGCCGGGCCTCCCCTGGCGCTCGATGCTCGTGCCCGGGCCCAGGATGACGGTGCGCTGCTGACCCGCGGCGTCCTGCACGATCATCGCGCTCGCGTCGGGGCTGACGGACACGATGGTCTCGAACTGCGAGTCGGATACGACGCCGCCGCCGGTCATCTGCGCGAAGGCGGCGGGAGCGAGCAGCGCCGCGGCGCAAACCGCGGCGAGTGAGGAGGCGATTCGCTGCATGGCGTCCTCCAAGGTCCGGCGCACCCGAAGAGCAGCGATGCAGCGCGCATGCCAGCGCGACGGTTCCGGCGACGCCGCCAGCCACGCCCCGCCCTGGCGGATTGTACGAAGCGCGCGCCGGCCGCGTATGCTGGCCCGCCATGAAGTCCGGGCGCGCTGCGAAGCGCGGTGTCACGTGGGACGCCGTCCGACGCCTCGTCCTCGCCTTCCCCGGCGTCAGCGAGGGGACGTCGTACGGCATGCCCGCCTTCCTGCTCGACGGGAAGTTCTTCTCGCGCTTCAACGAGAAGGAGGAGGGGCTCGTCGTGCATGCGGACGTCGCGTTGCGCGACACCCTGCTGGCCGGCCGGCCGGACGTCTACTTCACGACAGATCACTACCGGGGCTACCCCTACGTGCTGGTGCGTCTCGCGCGCA
Organism: Myxococcota bacterium; assembly: GCA_036274295.1. Taxonomy (GTDB): domain Bacteria; phylum Myxococcota_A; class UBA9160; order UBA9160; family SMWR01; genus DASUFZ01. Next base: position 1,985 of record DASUFZ010000035.1, on the reverse strand, counting down.
TCCCGCGCGCGGAGCTCGCGGCGCTGCTCGAGAACGCCTTCCGCGCGAAGGCGAAGGCGCACCGCGTCGCCGAGTACGACGCGCGGCGCACGACGGCCACGAAGTAGCGGCACGCGCGCGCGCCGCGGCTCTTGAACGTGACGTCCGAGGGCGCGCCGAGCTCGAGGCGATCGCCCGCCTCGAGCAGCGAACGCGCGCGCCCCTCGCGCACCTCGAGCCTGCCGTCGAGCACGATCACGACGTGCCACGAGAACTCGTACGCGCTCGCGGGAAAGGAGACCGTCGCGCGCGCCGGCAAGGTCACGTCGACGAGCTCGAGCGGGCACTCCGCGCTCGAGAACACCTGACGCCGCAGGTAGCGGGTCTTCGGATCGCGCCAGGCGGGCTGGTCCGCCGCGCGCAGGAGCCGGGGCCGGCCCGCGTCGGCCGGCGCGGCGAGCGCCGCCAGGGTCATGCCGAAGGCCGTGGCGATGCGCACGAGCACGACGGCGGTGGGGCTCGCCTCCTCGCGCTCGACCTTGCTGAGCATCGCCTTCGAGACGCCGGCGCGTGCGGAGAGATCCGCGAGCGACCAGCCGCGCTCCGCGCGCAGCCGCCGGATGCGGGCGGCGATGGCAGCGGAGGCCTCGTCCACTATCTTGCTCACGTCGTCTCTTATAGGAGACGACCTCCCACGGAGCAAGCCATGCAGATCCGATCCGCGTCGCTCGCCGACCTGCCCGGCATCACCGCCATCTACAACGACGTCCTCGCCTCCTCGACCGCCATCTACGCCGACACGCCGAGCACGCTCGAGGCGCGGCGCGAGTGGCTCGAAGCGCGCCAGCAGGCCGGCTACCCGGTGCTCGTCGCGGCGGAGGCCGCCGACGTGCAGGGCTTCGCGTCGTTCGGCGACTTCCGCTCGTGGCCCGGCTACCGCTACACCGTCGAGCACACGGTGCACATCCGCGCGGACTGCCGCCGCAAGGGCGTCGGCTCGGCGCTCGTCACGGCGCTCTTCGAGCCGGCGCTCGCCCTCGGCAAGCACGCCATGATCGGCGGCATCGACGCCGACAACGACGCCTCGATCCGCATGCACGCGCGCCTCGGCTTCGAGAAGGTCGCGCACCTGCCGGAGGTCGGGCGTAAGTTCGGGCGCTGGCTCGATCTCGTGCTGGTGCAGCGCCTGCTCGATCCGCGCGGCGCCGCGCGCGACGACTGATACGCTGCGCGCATGATCGACCTCTACTACTGCCCGACGCCCAACTGCCAGAAGGTCTCGATCGCGCTGGAGGAGCTCGGCCTCCCCTACCGCGTCCACCCGATCGACATCGTCGCCGGCGACCAGAACGAGCCCGCGTACGCGGCGATCTGCCCGAACCGCAAGGTGCCGGCGATCGTCGACTCCGACGGTCCGGGCGGCGAGCCGCTCACCTTGTGGGAGTCGGGCGCGATCCTCGTCTACCTCGCCGAGAAGGCGGGCGCGTTGATCCCGCGCGATCCCGCGCGCCGCGCGCACTGCCTCCAGTGGCTCTTCTGGCAGATGAGCTACGTCGGGCCGATGATGGGTCAGCTCCATCACTTCGTGCACTACGCACCGGAGCGCCTCGAGTATCCGATCGCGCGCTACGCCAAGGAGGTGGAGCGGCTGCGCCGCCTGCTGAACCGCGAGCTCGAGGCACGCGAGTACCTCGTCGACGAATATTCGATCGCCGACATCGCCTGCGTGCCGTGGATCAAGATGTTCGGGCTGCGCTACCCGAACGAGGCGCCGTATCCGCACCTGAATGCGTGGGTCGAGCGCGTGTTTGCGCGGCCGGCGGTGCAGCGCGGCGTGCGCGTCGACCTCGACAAGATCCGCCCCGTCGTCGTCGGCGCGGTGCCCGTCACCGACGACGTGCGCAAGCACCTCTTCGCGTCGTACCAGGAAGGCGACGGCTCGACCCGCTGATGGACGTGCGCGCGACGGCGCGCTCGGACGCGGAGACGACACTGCGGTACGGCAC
>DASUFZ010000034.1:0-13701 GCA_036274295.1 Myxococcota bacterium | reverse complement strand
CCCGGCTGGTCGAACCTCGGCGGCGACGTGACGTTGCTGCGCATGGTCGGCAGCGCGCAGCGGCACGTGGCGCCGAACACCCTGCTGAACGCGCTGATCTACAGCGGCGTGTTCGAGCGCTTCCCCGCGCTGACCCTGCTGCTCGCCGAGGTCGGCACCGGCTGGCTGCCGTTCCTCTTCCGCGAGATCGACGACCGCATCTCGCCGACCGCGGAGCTCTTCCTCGGCAAGTGGAAGCTGCCGCTGCGCCCGAGCGAGTACCTGGCGCGCAATGTGCGGGCGACGCCGCTCTCGGGCGGGAACGATGCGCCGCTGCCGAAGATCATGAGCGAGCTGCCCGACGACATGATCGTCTTCTCGTCGGACTTCCCGCACTTCGAGGGCTTCACGGATCCGCGCGGCCACTACGCCGACGCGCTGAAGGAGGTGTCGCCGGCGCGGCGCGAGCGCTTCTACGGCGGCGCGATCGCCGACGTCTACGCGCGCATGGGCGATCCGCTCGCGGTGAGCCGTGCCGCGTAGCGCGCGCGCCGGCATCCGGGATTCCGCGCGTGTGACGTCGCCGCCGCGCCGACGCGGCCGGCCCGCGCGGCTCTCGCGCGAGAGCATCCTCGAGGCCGCGCAGGCGCTCCTCGAGCGCGATCCGCACGAGCCGCTGACGGTCGCGCGCATCGCCGAGGAAGCCGGCGCCGTGCCGGCCGCCCTCTACCGCCACTTCGAGAGCCTCGACGAGCTGCTCGATGGTGTGCTGGCGCAGGTGCTCGGCACGGCCTCGCTCGAGCCGCCGGCCCGGGCGGGCTGGCCTGCGCAGCTGCGCGCGTGGATGACATCGCTGCGCGCGCACCTCCTCCGCTATCCCGCCGTGCTCCCGCTGATCGGACGGCTCGGGCGCACGTCGCCCGCCTGGCTCGACGCCACCTCGCCGCTGATCGCGATCCTCGAGCGCGCGGGGCTTCGCGGCGCCGCGCTCGCGCGCACGCACCTCTGGATCCTCGAGACGACGATGGGCCTGGTGATGCAGGAGGCGTCGCTCGCGCTGCCCGATCAGATCGGCGCGGCGCGTGCGTCGCTCGCGGAGATGTCCGAGGCAGGGCGCGCCCGCCTGGCGCCGCTGGTGCCGCACCTCGCGAAGCTCGACGGCGACGCCTTCTTCGACTTCGTCGTCGAGCGCACGCTCGCAGCGCTCCCCGCTCACTCGTAGCGCAGCGCCTCGATCGGATTCTGCCGCGCGGCGCGCCGCGCGGGGTAGTAGCCGAAGGCGAGACCCGTGGCAGCCGAGACGAGGAACGCGAGCAGCACCACGCCGGGCTCGAGCAGGAAGGGCACCTCGAGGACGCGCGCGCCGGCCCACGCCGCCACGAGTCCGACGGCGATGCCCGCCAGTCCGCCGAGCGACGCGAGCACCGCGGCTTCGGTGAGGAACTGGCGCTGCACGTCGCGCTCGAGCGCGCCGACCGCCAGGCGGATGCCGATCTCGCGCGTCCGCTCGGTCACCGAGACCAGCATGATGTTCATGATGCCGATGCCGCCGACGCACATGCTGACGGCGGCGAGCGCGCCGAGGAAGCGGGTCAGCGCGCGCGTGGTGCCGACGGCCGCCGCCTCCACCTCGGTCATGTCGCGGATCGAGAAGTCGTCGCCGCCGCGCTGCACGTGGCGGCGCTGGCGCAGCACCTGCGAGAGATTGCCCGCGAGCCGCGCGGTCGACATGTCGTCGCGCGCCGCCACGTAGATCGAGCGCACGCCCTCGCCGCCGCTCAGCTGGCGCTGGAACCAGCGCAGCGGCACGAGCACGAAGTCGTCCTGGTCCGAGCCGAAGCCCGACGCGCCCTTCGCCTCGAGCGCGCCGACGCACAGGCACGAGCGCGCGCCGAGCCGGATGCGGTGCCCTTGCGGATCCTCGCCGCCGAAGAGGTCGCGCGCGACGCTGGCGCCGAGCACGCAGACGGCGGCGCCCGCGCGCTCCTCGCCCTCGCTGAAGGAGCGTCCGCTCGAGAGCTGCCAGGCGCGCGCGCGCAGGTACGCGCCCGAGCTACCCATCACGTTCGTCAGCCGGTTGCGATCGCCCGCGATCGCCTGGAGCGCGGTGGTGTCGACGGGCGCCACGGCGGTCGCCTGGGGCAGCTCGCGCTCGATCGCCTGCACGTCGGCGAGCGTGAAAGGCGGCGCCTCCGAGCGCGTGCCGGCGCCGGGACGCACGGCGCCCGGGCGCACCAGCAGCAGGTTCGTGCCGAGGCGCGAGAGATCCGCGCCAACCTGCGCCGTCACGCCTGCGCCCATCGTCACCATCGCGATCACCGCCGCGACGCCGATGGCGATGCCGAGCATGCTGAGCGCCGAGCGCAGCGCGTTGCGCCGCAGCGAGCGCAGGCCGAGGCGCACCAGCTCGCGCAGCATTCAGGCCTCCGCCTCGCGCGCGCGCGGCGGCTGCTTCACGCGGCCGTCCTCGATGGTGACGATGCGCTCGGCGACGCTCGCGACGGCCGGATCGTGCGTCACCAGGGCGATCGCGATGCGGCGCTCCTCGCGCAGACGGCCGAGCAGCTCGAGCACCGCGCGGCTGCTGTGCGAATCGAGGTTGCCGGTCGGCTCGTCGGCGAGCAGGAGCACCGGGTCGCCGACGATCGCCCGCGCGATCGCGACGCGCTGCTGCTCGCCGCCCGAGAGCTCGGAGGGCGCGTGCGCGGCGCGTCCCGCGAGGCCCACGGCGTCGAGCGCGCGCTCCGCGCGCGCGCGCCGCTCGGCGGCGCCGGCGCTCCGATACAGCAGCGGGAGCTCCACGTTCTCGAGCGCGGAGCTGCGCGGCAGCAGCTGGAAGCGCTGGAACACGAAGCCCAGGTAGTGACGCCGCAGCAGCGCGCGCTGATCGCGCGAGAGCTTTGCTACGTCGGCGCCGAGGAAGCGGTAGGTGCCGCGCGTGGGAACGTCGAGGCAGCCGAGGATGTGCATCGCGGTCGACTTGCCCGAGCCCGAGCGCCCCATGATCGCGACGAACTCGTGCCGCTCGATGCGCAGGTCGACGCCGCTGAGCGCCACCACGGCGCCGGGTCCGCTGCCATGGACGCGGTGGACGCCGTCGAGTGCCGCGAGCGGCGGCCCCGCCATGTCAGCTCCGCGCGTCCGCGTCGACGACGAGCTTCGCGCCGGCCGCGAGGCCGTCGCCGCGGATCTCGGTCCAGCTCCCGTCGCTCGGCCCCACCTCGACGGCGACGCGCTGCGGCCTGCCCTGCTTGAGCACCCACACGTGCGGCGCGGCGTCCGGCGCGGCGCTCGCGCTGAGGTCGAAGCGGTGCTTGTCGGGGATCCAGGCGGCGAGCCCGTCGCGCCGCGCGCCCGTCTCGCCCTTCGGCGGCTCGAAGCGCAGCGCCGCGTTGGGCGCGAGCAGCACGTCGTCGTCGCGCTGCACGAGGATCTCCGCGGTCGCGGTCATGCCGGGGCGGAGCAGCAGGTCCGGATTCTCGACCGTCGCGATCGTCTCGTAGCTGACGACGCCGGCCTGTGTGTGCGCGCCATAGCGCACCTGCTCGACGCGCCCGCTGAAGCTGCGTCCGGGCCACGCGTCCACCGCGAAGCGCACGGGCTGCCCTTCGTGGACCTTGCCGACGTCCGCCTCGTCGACGGAGAGGTGGAGGTGGAGCTCGGCGAGATCTCCGGCCAGGGTGAAGAGCACCGGCGCCTGGAGCGAAGCCGCGACCGTCTGGCCGGGGCGCGCGTTGGCGGCGAGCACAACGCCGTCGATCGGCGAGCGGATCACGGCGCGGGCGAGGTCCGTCTGCTGGACGTCGAGCGTCGCCTTCGCCTGCGCGACGGCGGCCTCCGCGCTGCGCACGGCGCCGCGCGCGCGTGCGCCGAGCGACTGCGCCGCGGCGAGCTCCTGCTCCGAGGGCAGCTTGCCGCCGCTGATCTCGCGCACGCGCTGGAGGCGCGCGAGCTGGCTCTTCGCCTCGACCTCGCTCGCGCGCGCCTCGTCGAGCGCCGCGCCGGCGGCCTCGAGCGAGGCCTTCGCCTGGAGCGCCTGCGCCTCGAGCCTCGTCGTGTCGAGCTGCGCCAGCACCTGCCCCGCCTGGACGCGGTCGTTGTAGCCGACGTCGACACTGCGGAGCGTCCCCGAGAGCTCGCTGCCGACGTCGACCTGCTCGGTCGGCTGGAGCGGGCCGGTCGCCGTCACCGTCACCTCGAGAGCGCCGACGCGCGCGGGCTGCGTCGTGTAGTGCGGGGGCGGCGTCTCGAGCAGGCGAGCGCTGAGCAAAGCGAAGAGCGCGAGAGCGCCGAGCCACAGCGCCAGCCGCGGGCTGCGCGGGCCGGGGAGCTGCGTCAGCTCCGGCAGGTCGAGCGGCAGCTCGACGTATCCCGGCGGCTCGGAGCTGCGGATGCGCGTCATCATGTCTCCTCCGTGCTCCAGCCGCCGCCGAGCGAGCGATACAGGTGGACGAGATCGGAGACGACGCGCGCCTGGCTGGCGACGCGCTGCTCCTCCAGCGCGTAGAGGGAGCGCTCGGAATCGAGCACGACCTGGAAGTCGACGAGGCCCGACGCGTAGCGCTCGCGCGAGAGCGATGCGGCGCTGGCGGCGGAGTCGCTCGCCATGGCGAGCTGCTCCAGGCGCTGCTGCTCCTCGGTGTACTCGACGATGGCGCCCTCGACGTCGTCGAGCGCGCCGAGCACCGCGGATTCGAAGTGCGCGCGCGCCTCGCCGCGCACCGCCCGCTGGCCCCTGATCGTGGCGCGGATCGCGCCGTGATCGAAGAGCACCTGCACCGCCTGCGCCGCGGCCGCCGCGGCGAGCGACGGCGGGCTGGTGAACGCGGCCGGCGAGATGGCGCCCGTGCCGATCGCGCCCGTCAGCGAGAGGCTCGGGAACTCCTGCGCCTTGGCGACGCCGATGCGCGCGGTCTCGGCCGCGAGCACGCGCTCGGCGCGGCGCACGTCCGGCCGGCGCCGCAAGGTGTCGGCGGGGACGCCGAGGGCGATGGCTGCGGGCGCGGTCGGGAGCGGCTGCGCCACGTCGAGCCGTTCGGCCAGCGCGCCCGGCGTCTCGCCGAGCAGCAGGGCGATGCGGTTCTGCACCTCCTCCAGCCGCGCGCGCAGGGTCGGGATCTGCGCGCGCGTCTGCGCGACGTCCGCGTCGGCGCGCAGCACGTCGAGCGACGTCGTCAGCCCCGCCTGCGTGCGCCAGTCGGCGAGCTGCAGGGCCTCGCCCTGCGCGTCGAGGTTCTTGTCCGCGATCTCGAGATGCGCCTGGATCTCGCGCAGGTCGACGTAGGCCTGCACCACCTCGGCGGCGACGTTCACCAGCGCGTCGTGCAAGTCCTCCTCGCGCGCGCCCTGATCTCCCTTCGCCGCCTCGACGCCGCGGCGCTGCTTGCCGAACCAGTCGAGATTCCAGACTGCCTCGACGCCCGTCTCCGGCGAGTGTCCGCGCGACGACTCGGGCGTCGCGGTCAGCTTCGCGCGCACGGTCGGCAAGAGGCCGGCCTCCGCGAAGGCGCGGCGCTGGCGCGCTTCCTGGACGCGTTCGCGCGCCGCCTGCACATCGAGGTTGCCGGCCACGGCGCGCTCGACCAGCTCGGAGAGGAGCGGATCGTCGAGCACGGTCCACCAGGTCGCGAGCGCGTCGCGATCGGCTTCGGCGGACGTGAGCCCGTCGCCGAGCGCGGCGTGCCAGGCGGCCGGCTCCGGCATCGGCGGCCGCATGTAGTCGGGGCCGACCAGGCAGCCGCCGAGCGGCAGCGCGGCTCCGAACGCCAGGAGCCGCACGAGCGAATCCGAAGCGCGACCACGCATGGGCGTGACCTCGCAGTCTTCGACGCTCGCGAGGTCCTCGCGGTTGCGGGGTGGGGCCCGGTGGGTCAGCGCACCCGTGCAATGCGTGCCGTCGCGACGGCCATCAGCCGCTCCTCCTGGCCCGCGTCGAGGATCTCGACGGAGAAGAGCGCCGTCTCGGCGTCGCTGCGCAGCCGGGTCGCGCGCGTGCGGAAGGGACCCTCTTTGCCGAGCGCGAGAAAGTGCACCGAGAGATCCGTGGTGACGACTTCGCGCGCGAGCAGGGCGCGGCCCGCGCGCTCGGCCGAGGCGTCGGCCAGCGCGACGACGAGGCCGCCTTGCAGCGCGCCGACGCTGTTGACGACGTAGGGCACCAGCGCGAGCTCGACGGCGCCCGCCGCCGGATCCAGCGCGCGCAGACCGATCGCGTCGTGGAAGGGCTGCTCGAACTTCTCGCCGCCGTCCGCGAATCCGTAGAGCAGTCCGCCGCGGCGCGCGCGCGGCGGCTCGCCTCCGCGCACGGGCACGCGCGTGAAGGTGAGCCGCCCGACGGCGCAGGGCGCGTCGCCGCGCAGGCGCGCGTCATCGCTCGCGTCGATGCGCGCCTCGGCCACCAGGTTCGTCTTGCCCGCGCGCAGCGGGCGTCCCGAGACGGTGATCGTCCCTTCGCGCAGCGGCGAGAGCACGTGCAGCTCGAGCTGCGCCGTCAGCGCCCAGTCCGGCGCCGCGGCCTCCACCGCGAGGTTGCCGCCGAAGACGTCGAGCGGGACTGCGAGCGCGCCCGCGCGCACCGCGCCGTCGGGACCGAGCAGCTCGCGCACGACGGGCGCGCGCACAATCGGTAAGACCGATCTTCGCTCGGCTTCGCCTCGCTGCGCGCCTTCGGCTTGCGGAAGTTCCTCCCGCTGATCCACCTCGATGTGGAGATCGCGGTGGACGTGCTTCGGCGGCGGGTAGTCGGCCACTACGGGATCGGCGAGAGGAAGGCGCGGTCCTTCGCGAGCTCCGAGAGGAGCCACGGGCCGAGCCCGACGCGCACGGCGAACTCCAGGCGCGCATCGCGCCAGTGCAGTCGGTTCGTGTCGAAGACGCTGTCCGGCTGCTGCGAGGCGGCGAAGCCCTGGGCCAGCTCGCGCATCGCGCGCTTCAGGCTCGGGCGCTCCGCGCCGCGCGCGAGCCAGGCCGCGAGCGCCGGGTGCTCGGGCCCGGGCGGATAGCCCGTGAAGGCCGCCGCGCGCAGGTGCGGCGTCAGCGCGATGTCGACCAGCGAGAATTCGCCGCAGAACCACTCGCGCCCGGCGAGCTCGCGCTCGAGGTATGCGTAGTGGCGCGCGAGCGCCGCCTCGGTGTTCGGCAGCGACTCGGGCACGTCCTTCGCGAGCTCGGGCTTCATCAGCTTCAGGATTCCCAGCACGAGCACGGCGGGGTCGATCTCGTTGTCGGACTTGAGCTCCAGGTAGCGGCAGCGCGCGCGCGCGATCGGGTCCTTCGGGACGAGCGGCGGATCGGGAAAGCGCTCCTCGAGATAGGCGCAGATCACCTTGGAGTCGCAGATCGCCGTCCCGTTGACGACGAGCGCCGGCACCTCGCCGCGCGGGTTCACGCGCGTGAGTGTGGCGTGGTCACCGCGCTCGATGATCTCGCGCTTCTCGTGCGGGGCGTTCTTCTCGTAGAGGGCGGCGCGAACCTTGAAGGCGTAGGGGCTGAAGGGGTTGTCGTAGAGCTCCATCGATCCTCACATCGGGGGTGTGGGGCGCGCCCGCGCGTGGAGGCGCGGCCAGCATATGCGAAGATGCGCGCCTCATCATCCGGAGGCGCCCCATGTCCCGACGACGCTCGAGCCTCGCGACGCTCGCCCTCGCGTGCGCGCTCGCCTGCGGCGAGTCCGAGCGCGCGCCGGCTCCGACGCCGTCGGCGCCGGGCGCGCCGCCGCCCGCGGAGCAGGCCGACGAGCACGGCTTCGGCGCGCCGAGCCGCTACACCGTCGCGGCGAACCAGAAGGTCGCCGCGGGGCTCGCGCTCGCGGATCCCGTGGATTTCGAGGAGGCGAAGCGCGGCTTCGTCGCGACGGACGAGAACATCTCGATCGTCACGGCGACGGGACGCACCTGGAGCCCCGAGGAGTTCGCGTTCGTCGAGGGCGACGCGCCGCCGAGCGTGAACCCGAGCCTCTGGCGTCAGGCGAAGCTCAACGCCAACCATGGTCTCTTCGAGGTGACCGAGGGCGTCTACCAGGTGCGCGGCTACGACGTGTCCAACATGACGTGGATCCGCGGCCGCACCGGCTGGATCGTCGTCGACCCGCTCACCAGCGTGGAGTCGGCGGCGGCCGCGCGCGCGCTCGCGCGCAAGCACCTCGGCGACGATCCGATCGTCGCCGTGATCTTCACGCACAGCCACGTCGACCACTTCGGCGGCGTCGCGGGCCTGTGGGCGGACGGCGCCGCAGAGAAGGTGCAGGTGATCGCGCCGAAGCGCTTCGTCGAGGAGGTCGCCAGCGAGAACGTCTACGCCGGCACCGCGATGGCGCGCCGCGCCACCTATCAGTTCGGCTTCTCGCTGCCGGACGGACCGCGCGGCTACGTCGACACGGGGCTCGGCAAGCAGCCGCTCGCCGGCACGACGAGCTTCGCGATCCCGACGGACGAGGTGAGCCAGACGCCGCAGGAGATGGATATCGACGGCGTGCGCTTCGTCTTCCAGTACGCGCCGGATTCCGAGGCGCCGGCCGAGCTGGCCTTCTATCTGCCCGACAAGAAGGTCTACCTCGGCGCGGAGCTCGTGAACCGCACCATGCACAACCTCTACACCCTGCGCGGCACGAAGGTGCGCGACGCGCTCAAGTGGAGCAGCTACATCGACGACGCGATCCAGCGCTTCCCCGACGTCGAGATCGTGGCGACGAGCCACACGTGGCCGGTCTTCGGCAACGCGCGCGCGATCGCGTACCTGAAGGGCCAGCGCGACACCTACCGCTACATCCACGACCAGACGTTGCGGCTCGCGAACCAGGGCGCGACGCCGCGCGAGATCGCGGAGGAGATCGAGCTGCCGCCGAGTCTCGCGGCGCAGTTCGCGAACCGCGGCTACTACGGCACCACGCGCCACAACGCGAAGGCCGTCTACCAGTTCTACTTCGGCTGGTACGACGGCAACCCGGCGAACCTCGACCCGCTGCCGCCGGAGCCGCTCGGCAAGAAGTACGTCGAGGCGATCGGCGGCGCCGCCGCGGTGAAGGAGAAGGCGCGCGCGGCGATCGGCGCGGGCGACTACCGCTGGGCCGCGACGCTCCTCGATCATCTCGTCTTCGCCGACGCGAACGACGAGGAGGCGCGCGATCTGCTCGCGTCCGCGTACGAGCAGCTCGGCTACCAGGCGGAGTCGGGCGTGTGGCGCGCCGTCTATCTCTCGGGCGCGAACGAGCTGCGCCAGGGCGTCGTGAAGCAGAACATCAGCGTGCGCTCGGCGGCCGCCATCCTCGAGCAGGTCCCGCTCGATCTCTTCTTCGCGGCGATGGCGACGCGCATCGACGGTCCCGAGGCCGCGACGCGCGAGCCGACGACGCTCAACTTCGTCTTCACCGACGTCGGCGAGACGCACGTCCTCCAGCTCGAGAACGGCGTGCTCCACCACTGGAAGCGCGACGCCGATCCGAACGCGGCGGTCACCGTCGAGCTGACCCGCGGCCTCTTCCTGAAGATGGTGGCGGGCGATGCGGGTCTGAAGGACCTGATCTTCTCGGACGAGCTCCACGTGCAGGGAAGCCGCGCAACCCTGCTCTCGTTCTTCGGGTTGCTCGACCCGGTGGACCCGAACTTCGCGATCGTCACTCCTTAGGACGGCTCGACGAAGGCGCGCGATCGCGCCAACATGGACGCGCTTTACATCTGGAAGCACCCACGGGGACCCCATCTATGTATATCGGCTACACCGACGCCCAGGAGGCGCTGCGCAAGGAGCTGCGCGCCTACTACGAGAAGCTGCTGACGAAGGAAGTGCGCGAGACGCTCGCGAAGGAGCACGGCATCGGCCCGATGACGCGCAAGATGGCGCGTCAGATGGGCGAGGACGGCTGGTTCGGCATCGGCTGGCCCACCGAGTACGGCGGACAGGGACGCAGCGCGATCGAGCAGTTCGTCTTCTTCGACGAGTCGATGCGAAGCGGCGCGCCGGTTCCGATGCTGACGATCAACACCGTCGGTCCGACGATCATGCGCCACGGCAGCGAGGCGCAGAAGAAGTTCTTCCTGCCGAAGATCCTGAAGGGCGAGATCAACTTCTGCATCGGCTACAGCGAGCCGCAGGCCGGCACCGATCTCGCCGCGCTCACCACGCGTGCCGAGCGCAAGGGCGACCACTACATCGTCAACGGGCAGAAGCTGTGGACGAGCCTCGCCGGCGACGCCGATTACTGCTGGCTCGCGGTGCGCACGGATCCGAAGGCCGCCAAGCACGCAGGCCTCTCGATGCTGCTCGTCGACATGAAGAACACGCCGGGCATCCGCATCGATCCGCTCGAGCTGCTCTCGCAGCACGACATCAACGCCGTCTTCTTCGACGACGTGAAGGTGCCGGCCGAGAACCTCGTCGGCGGCGAGAACAAGGGCTGGAAGCTCATCACCGGCCAGCTGAACCACGAGCGCGTCACGCTCTGCTCGTCGGGCATCCTCGAGCGCGCCTTCGAGGAGACGCGCGCCTGGGCGCGCCGCGCCGAGCTGCCGGACGGCCGCAAGGTGATCGAGCAGGAGTGGGTGCGCGTGAACCTCGCGCGTGTCTACGCCGGCTTCGAGTTCCTGCGCCTCGCCAACTGGAAGGTCGCCTGGTGCTCGACCCTCGGGAAGCTCGACCCGGCCGACGCCTCCACCATCAAGGTCTACGGCACCGAGTTCTACCTCGAGGCCTTCCGCCTGCTGATGGAGATCATGGGGCAGCGCGGATACATCAAGCGCGGCTCGCCCGAGGCCGTCTTCGACGGCCAGCTCGAATCGCTCTACCGCGGCCTCCTGATCCTCACCTTCGGCGGCGGCACGAACGAGATCCAGCGCGATCTGATCGGCCTCTTCGGACTCGGCTTCCCGCGCATTCCGCGCATGTAGCCTCTGGAGCAAGACGTGGACTTCTCTCTCTCCGACGACCAGCAGGCGATCGTCGACCTCGCCCGCAAGATCCTCGACGACCTGGCCAGCAACGAGCGCATGCGCTCGCTCGAGAAGAGCGGCGCGGTGCGCTTCGACCGCGAGCTCTGGAAGGCGCTCGCCGAGGCGGGCCTGCTCGCGACGGCGGTGCCCGAGGCGCACGCCGGCGCGGGCCTCGGCTTCCTCGAGGTCGCGGCCATTCTCGAGCAGATCGGGCGCCACGCGGCGCCGGTCCCGCTCTACGAGACCCTCGTGCTCGGCGCGCTGCCGCTCGCCGAGTTCGGCAGCGGCGCGCTCCAGGCGGCCTGGCTCCCGCGCGTCGCGCGCGGCGAGGCGATCCTGACGGCCGCGCTCGTCGGCGATGCGCCGGTGCGCGCGGAGCGCGCGGGCGACGGCTGGCGCCTCTCGGGCGCGCGCCTGTGCGTGCCGGCCGCCGAGATCGCCGACGCGATCCTCGTGCCGGCGGAGACCGGCGCGGGCGCGACGAGCGTCTTCCTCGTCGAGACGCGCGCGCAGGGCCTGAAGCTCGCGCCCGTCGCGACGACCTCCGGCCAGCCGGAGTCGCACCTGGAGCTCGCGGGCGTGCCGGGCACGCTCGTCGGCCGCGAGGGCGACGGCGCGAAGATCACCGAGTGGATCTCGCTGCGCGCCACCTCCGCGCTCTGCATGATCACGCTCGGCGCGTGCGAGTCGGCGCTCGAGCTGACCAAGGAGTACGCGAAGACGCGCAAGCAGTTCGACCAGCCGATCGCCATGTTCCAGGCCGTCGGGCACCGCGCGGCGGACGCCTACATCGATACCGAGGCGGTGCGGCTGACGGCGTGGCAGGCGGCGTGGCGCATCTCGCAGGGCCTCGACGCGTCGGTGCAGGTCGCCGTCGCGAAGTTCTGGGCCAGCGACGGCGGCAAGCGCGTCGTCCACGCGGCGCAGCACCTGCACGGCGGCGTCGGCGTCGACCGCGAGTACCCGCTCCACCGCTACTTCCTGCTCGCGCGCCACCTCGAGCTGACGCTCGGCAGTGGCACGCCCCAGCTGGTGAAGCTGGGGGAGATGCTCGCAGCCGCGGAGTAGTAGACTGCGCGCTTCGTGGCGCCGCGAGATCGTTGGGCCCCGATGCGCGAGCTGCCGGTTCTGGAGACGATCCGGACCGCGCTCCGTGTGCTCACGGCGCGACCGGGTCATTTCGCGAGCCTGATCGTCGTTCCAGCTCTGATCTCGGTGTTCCTCGCCCTGCGGGAGCGCGAGGCGGACGACATCTGGAACCTGATGCTCGCTGTGCTGGGGTTGCTTCCGCTCGTTCTCTTCGCCGTCTGGTGTCATCGCTCGATTCTCCTGGATGCCTCGCGGGTGCACGCCTTCGGATCCCTCGCGTGGGGGGAGCGCGAGAACCGCTTCATCGTCTGGATCCTGTGCATCCAATGGATTCTGGTTCCGGCGGCGGCCGTTGGCCTGCTGGGACCCATCTGGCTTGTCGCGAGATTGCTGGGAGTCGCGATTCCCTGGCAGGGCGAGTCTCCCGTTTGGCTCGGCGCCGCCGGAGCCGTGTTCATCCTGCCGGTCTCCTACGTCCTCGCGCGCTCTCTGTTCGTCCTCCCGGCGACGGCAGTGGATCTGCGACCCTCGCTCTCCTCCGCGTGGCGACTGTCCCACGGCAACGGCTGGCGCCTGGCGATGCTGGTCGTCGTCCTCCCGTCTTCCCTCTACGTCATCGCCGGAGCTGCAGTCGATGCGTCGACCTCGAGTCACGGCGCCCAGGTCATCGGTGGCGTCATCAGCAATTACGTGATCGGTCTCTTCGAGGTGGCCCTTCTCTCGGTCTCGTTCCGCTCCCTGGCGAGCGACGAGCTGTTCTCGCATGTGAACTAGTTCACGGGAGGGGCGATCGCGCGGACGCGGTTTACAAGCGTCCGCCTCCAGTGATAGAAGGTGCGGGCGCGGGAAGGGGTCGCGGAGGCCCTCGGGGTGCGGGCGCACTTCCTCTTCCTCTGGCTCGGCGTTTGCCTGCTCGCAGCAGGCACCGCGGACGCCGCGTCGATCATCGAGACCGGTGCTCCCGGGGTCGGCGGTGTTCCCGGTGTGAGCGGCAGCCCGCCGACGCCCGCCGGGCCGGGCGGAGCCGGTGAATCGCTCGATCTCATCCTGAGCCCGCCGGATCCGAGCAACTCGCTGACGGCCACCGCCGGGGCGGGCGGCGTCGGCGGCATCGGCGGCAACAGCACGGGGGCCGGCATCGAGGGCGCGGCGGGCGGTGACGGCGGCGCTGGCGGCGACCTCGACGTGACCTTCCGGACCGAGTCGACCGCTGTGGCCGCGTCGGGCCTGGTCCGCCTGACCGCCGGGAACGGCGGCAGCGGCGGCGTCGGCGGTCTCGGCGGCGACGGTGCCGGGAGCGGCGCGCGCGGTGCGGGAGGGGACGGCGGCGATCTACGCGCAGAGGTGTCGGTACTCGCGACGTCGGCAGGCGCGAGCGTCGGCAGCGTCGGCGGCGCCGTGCAGAGAGCCGGCAACGGCGGCACCGGCAGCACGGGCGGAAGCGGCGGAGATGCCGACCTCCGCGTGCGAGTCGGAGCTGCCCCGGGCAACTTCTCGGCGACCCTGAGCGACTTCACGGTGACGGGCGGCGCAGGCGGGAGCTATTTCGCGGGCGGGACGCCGGGCCTCGCGGGCGATGCGGCACTGAGCGTGGAGCTGACCGCCACCGGCGACGTCACGGCGACGCCGTTCGCTGTCGGTGGCGCGGGCGGCGCGCCGGTGAACGCGGGCTCGGGCGGCGACGGCGGAGACGCCGCGCTCGACGTGACCG
>DASUFZ010000033.1:0-12783 GCA_036274295.1 Myxococcota bacterium | reverse complement strand
ACCCGTTCTTCGAGAAGTCCTTCATCAGCTCGGCGCTGACCGTGAGCCTCTGCTCGCTCTGGCCGACGCTCGTGAACACGGCCCTCGGCGTGGCCTCCGGCGACCAGGACCATCTGAACGTGGCGAAGGTCCTGCGGCTCTCGTGGGCGACACGCGTACGGAAGATCATCGTGCCCTCCGCGCTCCCGCTGATCTTCACGGGGCTCCGCCTCTCGCTCGGGGTCGGCTGGATGGTGCTGATCGCGGCGGAGATGCTGGCCCAGAACCCGGGCCTCGGGAAATTCGTCTGGGACATGTTCCAGAACGGCAGCAGCGAGACGCTCGCGCAGATCCTGGTGGCGGTCTTCACGATCGGCGCGATCGGCGCGGCGCTCGACCGCATCATGATCGCGCTGCAGCGCGCGGTGAGTCATGGCGTTCGCACGGCCTGAGCCCCGCGCGACCGCGCTGGCGCTGCGCGGGGTCTCGAAATCCTTCGGGCGCCGGCGCGTGCTCGCGGACGTCGACTTCGCGCTCGGCGCCGACGAGTGTGTCGCCATCGTCGGCTTCTCCGGCAGCGGCAAGACGACCCTGATCTCGATCCTCGCGGGCCTGCTGGCGCCGGATGCGGGCCGCGTGGAGATGGACGGAGCCCCCGCGCCGGCGGCAGGACCGGAGCGCGGCGTCGTCTTCCAGCGCTACGCGCTGCTGCCCTGGCTCTCCGTCGCCGCGAACGTGCAGCTCGCGGTCGACGTCGCGCACCCGGAGCTGCCGCGCAGCGCGCGGCGCGAGCGCGCGCTCGAGTTCGTGCGGCTCGTCGGCCTCGCCGCCGCCGCCGACAAGCGCCCGCGCGAGCTCTCGGGCGGCATGCGCCAGCGCGTGGCCGTCGCGCGCGCGCTCGCGACGGAGCCGCGCATCCTGCTGCTCGACGAGCCGCTCGGCGCGCTCGACGCGCTGACCCGCGGCTCGCTCCAGCAGGAGATCGCGCGCCTGCTCCAGCACTCGGGCCGCGCCGCCGTGCTCGTCACGAACGACGTCGACGAGGCGATCCTGCTGGCGGATCGCATCGTGCCGCTGACGCCGGGCCCCGGCGCGACCCTCGGCGCCTCCTTCCGCGTCGGGCTCGAGCGGCCGCGCGAGCGCGCGCTGCTGAACCGCGACCCCGCCTTCAAGAAGCTCCGCAACGAGGTGACGTCGCATCTGCTCGAGCTCGCGGCGCGACGCGCGGGCGCGACGGCCGGCGTCCCGCGCACGCCGCTCCCGGACCTCCAGCCGGCGGTGCTGCGATGAACGCGCACCTCGTGCTGCGATGAACACGCACCTCGAGATCTCGGGCGTCGGCAAGCGCTTCGCCGGAGCACCCGTGGTGGAGGGCTTCGACCTGAAGCTCGCGCGCGGCGAGTTCGTGTGCCTGCTCGGCCACTCGGGCTGCGGCAAGTCCACCGTGCTCTCGATCGTGGCGGGCCTCTGCGAGGCGAGCGCCGGCGGCGTCGTGCTCGACGGCCGCGAGATCGACGGGCCGGGGCCCGACCGCGGGGTCGTGTTCCAGTCGCCGAGCCTGCTGCCGTGGCTGACCGCACAGGGCAACGTGCTCCTCGGCGTCGACCGCGTCTTCCCGCACGGCACGCGCGCGCAGCGCCGCGACATCGCCGCGCACATGCTCGAGCGCGTCGGCCTCGGCGACGCCCTCCAGCGCCGGCCGGGCGAGCTCTCGCAGGGCGAGTGCCAGCGCGTCGGCATCGCGCGCGCGTTCGCGCTTGCGCCGAAGCTGCTGCTGCTCGACGAGCCCTTCGGCGCGCTCGACTCGCTGACCCGCATGGAGCTCCAGGACGTCCTGCTCGACCTCTGGAGCCGCGAGCGCAAGACGGCGCTGATGGTCACGCACGACGTCGACGAGGCGCTCTTCCTCTCCGACCGCATCGCGCTGATGACCGCCGGGCCGCGCGCGCGCGTCGGCGAGATCGTCGAGGTCGGCTTCGCGCGGCCGCGCGAGCGCGGCGCCGTGCTCGAGCACCCCGACTACTACCGGCTGCGCGAGCACCTGCTCGAGTTCCTCGAGTCGCAAGCGGTGGCGGCATGAGCGGCGCGCTCACTCGCGGCATGAGCGGCGCGCTCACTCGCGAGACGCGCAGCGTGTGCGGCTTCTGCGGCGTCGGCTGCGGCGTCGTGCTGACCTCCGAAGCCGGCCGCGTGGTCGGCGTGCACGGCGATGCCGCGCACCCGGCGAACCGCGGCGCGCTCTGCACCAAGGGGCGCGCGCTGCACGAGACGATCGAGGGGGAGGACCGCCTGCGGCATCCGCAGCTGCGCGCCGCCAAGGGCGCGCCGCTCGCGCAGATCGGCTGGGACGAGGCCGAAGCGCGGCTCGCAGGCGCGCTCTCCGACGCGCTCGCACGTCGCGGCCCGGACGGGATCGGCCTCTACCTCTCGGGCCAGCTGCTGACCGAGGACTACTACGCGCTGAACAAGCTCGCCCGCGGCGTCCTCGGCACGAACAACGTGGACTCGAACTCGCGCCTGTGCATGTCGAGCGCGGTCTCCGCCTATCAGCGCGCCTTCGGCGTCGACGGCCCGCCGTGCAGCTACGCGGACCTCGAGCAGGCGGATCTCGTCCTCGTCGTCGGCGCCAACATGGCCTGGTGCCACCCGGTGCTCTTCGGACGCATCGAGGCCGCGCGCGCGACGCGGCGTCCCGCGCCGCGCCTCGTCGTGCTCGACCCGCGCCGCACCGCCACCGCGGAGTGCGCGGATCTCCACGTGCCGCTGCGCCCCGGCAGCGACGCCGTCTTCGCGCTCGCGCTGCTGGCCGAGCTCACGCGGCGCGGACGCCTCGACGAGGCGTACATCGACGCGCACACGGAGAACTTCGAGGCGCTCGAGGCCGTGCTGCCGGACTTCGGCGCGGCGCGGGTCGAGGCAGCCTGCGGGGTGCCATTCGCAATGCTCGAACGAGTCGCCGACGAGTGGTGCGAGGCGAAGGCCGCCCTCTCGCTCTTCGCCATGGGCGTCAACCAGAGCGCGCACGGCACCGACACCGCGAACGCCCTGATCGATCTCCACCTCGCGACGGGCCAGCTCGGGCGCCCCGGCGCCGGTCCCTTCTCGCTGACCGGCCAGCCGAACGCGATGGGCGGGCGCGAGGTCGGCGCGATGGCGACGCTCCTCTCCGCGCACCGCAGCCTCGCCTGCCCCGACGACCGGCGCGAGGTCGAGACGCTGTGGGGCTGCGGGCCGCTGCCCGCGACACCGGGCCGCACCGCGATCGAGCTCTTCCAGCACGCCGCGGACGGCGGGCTCGACGTGCTCTGGATCGTCGCGACGAATCCGGCCGTCACCCTGCCGGACCAGGCGCTGGTGCGGCGCGCGCTGGAGCGCACGCCGCTCGTCGTGCTCCAGGACGTCGTCGGCAGCACCGACACCGCGCGCTATGCGGACCTGCTGCTGCCGGCCGCGGGCTGGGGCGAGAAATCCGGCACGATGACGAACAGCGAGCGGCGCGTCGCGCGCGTGCGCGCCGCGGTGGCGCCGCCGGGCGAGGCGCGCCCGGACTGGCAGATCGCCGCGCGCATCGCGGCGCGCCTCGGCCGCGGCGGCGCGTTCGCGTGGCCGAGCGACCGCGAGATCTTCGCCGAGCACGCCGCCCTGACCGCCGGGCGCGACTGCGATCTGCGCGGCATGACGGCCGAGCGCCTGGACGCCGCGCCGCTCCAGTGGCCCTGCCCTTCGCCCGATCACCCCGGCACTGCGCGCCTCTACGCGGACGGCCTCTTCCGGACGCCCTCGGGCCGCGCGCGCTTCGTGGTGCCGCGCGGCCTCGCCGTCGCGGAGCCGCCGTCCGATGCGGCGCCCTTCTCGCTCACCACCGGCCGCGTGCGCGATCACTGGCACACGCTCACGAAGACCGGCCGCGTCGCGCGTCTGTGTGCACACGCGCCCGCGCCCGAGCTCGAGCTCTCGCCCGGCGACGCGGCGCGGCTCGGCGTCGCGGACGGCGACCGCGTGCGCGTGTCGGCGCCGTCGGGCGCTTTCGAGATGACGGCGCGCGCGAGCGACGCGCTGCGCGACGGCGTGGTGTTCGCGCCCATGCACTGGAGCGACACGACGGGCGCGGGCGCGCTGGTCAACGCCGCGCTCCCCGCGCTCCTCGATCCGCACTCGCGCCAGCCCGAGCTGAAGCACGCGCCGGTGCGGATCGAGCGGCTGGCGGCGCAGACCTGCGCCGACCCCGCGCCGGCGCCGGCAGCGCGCACGCTCTGCGTCTGCCGCGACGTCCGCTTCGGGACCGTGCAAGCTGCGATCGAAGCCGGCGCCGCGAGCGCGGCGGACGTCGCGAAGCGCAGCGGCGCAGGCACCGGCTGCGGCTCCTGCGTGCCCGAGGTGCGCGGCATGCTGCGGCGCGCGCGCGGCAGCGCGTCGCGTCCGCGCCTCGTCGTCGTCGGCAACGGCATGGTCGGCCACCGCTTCGTCGAGAGCCTGGCCCTGCACGGCGGCGCCGAGCGCTTCGAGGTGATCGTGCTCGGCGAGGAGCCGCGCCCGGCCTACGACCGCGTCCATCTCTCCGAGCTCTTCGACGGCAAGAGCCCCGCCGATCTCACGCTCGCCTCCGCCGACGACTACGCGGCGCGCGGCGTCGCGCTGCGCACCGGCGTGCGCGCCGCCTCGATCGAGCGCGAGTCCCGCGTCCTCGTGACCGCGGATGGCGAGCGCATCCCCTACGACACGCTCGTGCTGGCGACCGGCTCGTCGCCCTTCGTGCCGCCGGTGCCCGGCACCGAGAAACGCGGCGTCTTCGTCTACCGGACGATCGAGGATGTCGAGGCGATCCAGGCCGCGGCGCGCGGGGCGAAGAAGGGCATCGTGATCGGCGGCGGGCTCCTCGGCCTCGAGGCCGCGAAGGCGCTGCGCGATCTCGGCCTCGAGACGCACGTCGTCGAGGCGACGCCGCGGCTGATGCCGCGCCAGCTCGACGCCGCGGGCTCGGCGGCGCTCGTGCGCCGCATCGAGGCGCTCGGCGTCCGCGTGCACCTCGGCAAGGCGACCGCGCGCGTCGAGGGCGGCGAGTGCGCGACGGGCCTGCGCTTCTCGGACGGCAGCATCCTGGCCGCGGACCTCGTCGCGATCTCGGCGGGCATCCGGCCGCGCGACGAGCTGGCCGTCGGCTGCGGGCTCGCGTGCGGGCCGCGCGGCGGCGTCGCGGTCGACGACGGGCTGTGCTCCGAGGACCCGCGCATCTTCGCGATCGGCGAGGCGGCGTCGCATCGCGGCATGGTGTACGGGCTCGTCGCGCCGGGCTACGAGATGGCCGACACCCTGGCGTGGAATCTCGCCACGGGCGGCAGCGAGCCGAGGCGCTTCGAGAGCGCCGACCTCTCGACGCGGCTGAAGCTCCTCGGCGTCGAGGTCGCGAGCCTCGGCGATCCGTTCGCGGGCGGCGAAGGCGCGCGCGCGGTCGTGCTCCAGGACCTGCGCCGCGACGTCTACGCGAGGCTCGTCCTCTCGGAGGACGCGTCGCGCCTGGTCGGCGGCATCCTCGTCGGCGACGCCAGCCAGTACGGGCGCCTGCTCCAGCTCGTGCGCGACGGCGCGGCGCTGCCCGAGGACGCGGAGGCGCTGCTCTTCGGCGCGCGCGCGGGGGGCAGCGCCGAAGACCCGGCGCAGGGCGACGCCGCGCAGATCTGCTCGTGCAACAACGTCACGCGCGGCGCGCTGTGCAGCGCGATCCGCGACGGCGGCTGCGAGAGCGTCGCGGCGCTGAAGAAGGCGACGAAGGCGGGGACGGGCTGCGGCGGCTGCCTGCCCCTCGTCGCGCAGATCCTCGGCACGGAGCTCGCCGCGGCCGGGCGCGCGGCCACCGACGCGCTCTGCGAGCACTTCGCGTACTCGCGCCCCGAGCTCTTCCAGATCGTGCAGGTGACGGGCGCGCGCAGCTTCGAGGCGCTCCTGGCGAGCCATGGCCGCGGAGCGGGCTGCGAGATCTGCAAGCCGGCGGTGGCGTCGATCCTCGCCAGCCTGTGGAACGCGCCGATCCTCGAGCAGGCGACCATCCAGGACACCAACGACCGCTTCCTCGCGAACATCCAGCGCGGCGGCACCTACTCGGTGGTGCCGCGCGTGCCGGGCGGCGAGATCACGCCGGAGAAGCTGATCGTGCTGGGGCAGGTCGCGCGCCGCTACGGCCTCTACTGCAAGATCACGGGCGGCCAGCGCATCGATCTCCTCGGCGCGCGCGTCGAGCAGCTGCCCGAGATCTGGCGCGAGCTCGTGGAGGCAGGCTTCGAGAGCGGCCACGCCTACGGCAAGGCCATGCGCACGATCAAGAGCTGCGTCGGCACGACCTGGTGTCGCTACGGCGTGCAGGACTCCACCGCGCTCGCGATCCGGCTCGAGGAGCGCTACCGCGGCATCCGCGCGCCGCACAAGCTCAAATCC
Organism: Myxococcota bacterium; assembly: GCA_036274295.1. Taxonomy (GTDB): domain Bacteria; phylum Myxococcota_A; class UBA9160; order UBA9160; family SMWR01; genus DASUFZ01. Next base: position 6,375 of record DASUFZ010000033.1, on the reverse strand, counting down.
GCCGTCTCGGGCTGCATCCGCGAGTGCGCGGAGGCGCAGAGCAAGGACTTCGGCGTCATCGCTACCGAGAAGGGCTGGAATCTCTACGTCTGCGGCAACGGCGGCAGCAAGCCGCGCCACGCGGACCTGCTGGCGGCGGACCTCGACGAGGCGACCCTGGTCCGCACGATCGACCGCTTCCTCATGTTCTACATCCGCACCGCGGACCGGCTGACCCGCACGGCGCGCTGGCTCGAGGCGCTGCCCGGCGGCATCGAGTACCTGCGCAAGGTCGTGATGGACGACCACCTCGGCATCGCCGCCGAGCTCGAGCGCCAGCTCCAGCACCTGGTCGACACCTACGCGTGCGAGTGGAGGCAGGTCGTCGAGAGCCCGGAGCTGCAGGCGCGCTTCCGCCACTTCGCGAACGCGCACGAGCCCGACGACACCTTGCGCTTCGTCGAGGAGCGCGGGCAGCGGCGTCCCGCGGACTGGGAGCGCGCCGCGAGCTGCGCGCCGGTCGCGCGCGCGGGGCTCGCGGCAGACGCGTCCTGGGTGCCGCTCGCCTCGACGGACGAGGTGCCGCGCGACGGCGGCATCGCCGTCCGCTACGGCGACGTGCAGCTCGCGGTCTACCACGTCGCGGCGCAGGACGCCTGGTACGCGACACAGAACCGCTGCCCGCACACGGGCGATTCCGTGCTCGGACGTGGCATCGTGGGGGACCAGCGCGGGCGGCCGAAGATCGCCTGCCCGCAGCACAAGAAGACGTTCGATCTCGAGACCGGCGTGGGGCTGTCGGATCCGGAGTACTGCGTGGCGACGTTCCCGGTGAAGGTCGAGGAGGGGAAGGTGTACGTGAAGCTGCCGCCGCCGTCGCGGCTCGCGCGCATGCTGGCGGGCGTCGTCGCGGCTCTGCTCTTCGCGCTGGCGCCCGGCGCGACGCGCGCCGAAGAGACGCCGGCGCCGGCGCCGCCGCCGGATGGCTTCCACGCGACGCCGTCGCTCTACTGGAAATCGGGCGACCACCGCATCGACCTCGGCGCGAGCTTTCGCGCCCGCGGCGAGATGTGGCGCGCCTTCGTCAACGACACCGAGTGGTACACGGGCCTGCGCACGCGCATCCGCGCCCAGTACAGCTTCCGGCAGCTCCTCTTCGTGGCGGCCGAGTTCCAGGACGTCCACCTCCTCGGCATGAACGAGGACGGCAGCGGCGCGATGGCGACCTACCGCAGCGCGAACGCGAGCGGGGACGACGCGCACGGCGACGACCTGCGCTCGCTCTACGTCGAGGGGCGGCCGACCCCGACGAGCTTCCTGCGCGTCGGCCGCCAGGACATCAAGCTCGGTCAGGAGGTGCTCTACCCCGAGCCGAACTGGCGCTACCTGAAGACGAGCCGGCTCGGCGAGCGTCTGGTCGGAACGGTCGGCTGGAGCCACGTCGAGCGCGCCTACGACGGCGCCACCGGCGCTTTCGAGTACGCGGGCGCGCAGCTCTACGGATTCGCCGCGCAGCCGACGACCGGCGTCTTCGACGCGGAGTCCGCGTACTCGAACCAGAGCAACATCCGCGTCGGCGGCGCCGTCCTGACGGTGAAGCGCGGGACCCTGCTGCCTGACAGCGAGCTCGCGCTCTTCGGACTCGGCCACTCCGACCAGCGGCCCGTGCACGAAGGCGGCCTGCCGGACGGGCTCTCGATCGCCACGTTCGGGGCGCACTGGCTCGGCGTCTATCCCCTCGGGCCCGGCAACTTCGACACCACTCTGTGGGGCGCCGTGCAGACCGGCGACTACAACGGCCTCGATCACGAGGCCTACGCGCTGATCGGCGAGATCGGCTACCAGCTGCCCGGCGTGTTCGGCAAGCCGTGGCTGCGCGGCGGCATCAACTACGCCTCGGGCGACTCCAACCCGACCGACGGCGACCACCAGACGTTCTTCAACATGCTGCCGACGAACCACCTCTACTACGGCTTCGCGGATCAGCTCTCCTTCCAGAACCTGACGAACCCGTTCGTGCAGCTCCGCGCCACGCCGTTCGAGATGCTGGCGCTGAACCTCTTCGTGCACTGGTTCCAGCTCAGCGAGAAGGACGACGCGCGCTACTCGGGCACGGGAGCCTTCGACAAGCGCGTGTTCGGCTTCCCCGCGGCCGCGAATCCGCAGCAGAAGACGAACGTCGGCACCGAGTACGACATCGTCGCGACCTTCACGCCGCACCGCACGACGACCGTCGAGGTCGGCTACGCGCACCTCGACGGCGGCGCCATGTTCCGGACGAGCCCCGACCGCGACCTCGACTTCTTCTACGCGTCGCTCGAGCTGAAGTACTGAGCGCGGCTCAGCCCGCGCTGCCGAACAGGCGCCCGACGAGCGCGGTACACCCCATGGCGACGGAGCCCCAGAAGACGACGCGCGCGGCGCCGCGCCACATCGACGCGCCGCCGAGCCGCGCCGCCAGGCCGCCGAGGCCCGCGAGCAGCGCGAGGGTGGATGCGGCGATGGCGCCTTCGAGGTGGGCCAGCGGCATCAGCCAGGCTACGAGCAGCGGCGGCGCCGCGCCCGCGGCGAACGCGAGGGCGGACGCGAGCGCCGCCTGCACCGGCCGCGCGCGCGAGATCTCGGACAGGCCGATCTCGTCGCGCGCGTGGGCGCCGAGCGCGTCGTACGCCGTGAGCTGCCGGCTCACCTGACGCGCGAGCTCGGGCGTGAGACCGCGCGCGATGTAGATCGAGGTCAGCTCGGCGCGCTCGCGCTCGGGGTTGTTCGCGAGCTCGCGGCGCTCGAGCGCCAGATCCGCGTCCTCCGCGTCGGCCTGCGAGCTCACCGAGACGTACTCGCCGGCCGCCATCGAGAAGGCGCCCGCCATCAGCCCCGCGACGCCGGCGAGGAGCACCGGATCCCGCGAAGTGGCCGCCGCCGCGACGCCGACGAGCAGGCTGCTCGTCGAGATGAGTCCGTCGTTCGCGCCGAGCACGGCGGCGCGCAGCCAGCCGACGCGCCCCGAGCGATGCGGCTCGGCGTGGGTGCTCCGCGTCAGCCCCGGCGCACGCGCGGCGTCGCTCATGCGTCGCCTACGCCCTGCGCGGTGTCGCGCGGTCCGAAGCGCACCGCCGCGCGCTCGCGCGCCCGCGCCGCCTCGACCTCGCGATCGCGCGGCTCGGCCGTCGTCACGAGCGAATCGAGCAGCTCCTGCGCGACGGCGGCGACGCGTTCTATCGCCAGCTCGAAGGCCGGCTCGTTCGCCTTCGAGGGCTTGTGGAAGCCCGAGAGCTTGCGCACGAACTGGAGCGATGCCGCGCGCACCTCGTCGCTGGTCGCGGGCGGGTCGAAGTTGAAGAGCGTCTTGATGTTGCGGCACATGGGAGGACCTCCGGGGCGAGCACCGACAGCCTAGAGGAGTCCGCGCTCGGAGAGAAACTGCGCGATGCGATTCCACGGGCGCCGGCAGTCGTTGTGGCCGCAGTGGAGGATCTCGAGCTCCGCGTGCGGCGCCGCCTCCGCGAGGCGGTGCGCGTGCGCGACGGGGATGGACGCGTCCGCGTCGCCGTGGAGCACGAGCACGGGCCCGGGAAAGGCGCGCACGACGTCGAGGGTGTCGAAGGCGTTGCGCACGAGGAACGCGGGCACGCCGAAGGCATCGTGCGCGACGTCGCCGACGCTCGTGAAGGTGGACTCGAGGATCAGCGCCGCGAGCGGCCGCTCCTTCGCGAGCGCGCCCATCGCGCCGCCGCCGAGCGAGCGCCCGTAGCCGATGATGCGCGCGCGATCGACGTCCGGCTGCGCGAGCGCCTGGTCGTAGGCGGCGGCGAACGCGTCGCGCACCGACGCTTCGGAGGGCGTGCCGCCCGAGCGCCCGTAGCCCGGATACTCGACGAGCAGCACCGCGACGCCGCGCGCGCGCAGCGGCTCGAAGGCGTCGAGCCAGGAGTCCACGAGCTCGCCGTTTCCGTGCGCGTAGAGGACGAGGGGGCGCGGGGCCTCGCCGCCCCGCGCCGAGAGCAGGAAGGCCTCGACCCGGCTCCCGCCCGTCTCGATCCAGATGCGCCGAACGCCGTCCGCGAGCGCCGGCTCGGGGAGCGCCGGCGGCGCGGGGAAGAGCATCTCCTGCTCGGACGGCGCGACGGCGAGCGCCGCGAACACCACGACGACGGCGATCGCGATGCCGATGCGGAGCGCGCGCTTCAACGCCCGAACCGCACCACCTGCACGGTGATGTTGTCGGGGCCGCCGCGCGCGTTGGCGGCGTCGACGAGCGCGCGCGCCGCCTCGCTGGGGCGCCGCTTCGCGCAGAGCGCCGCCATCTCGGCGTCGTCGACGACGCCCGAGAGGCCGTCGCTGCACAGGAGGAAGACGTCGCCCGCCGCGGCCTCCGCCGGATCGACGTCGACGTCGAGATCCCACTCGAAGCCGAGCGAGCGCAGCACCTCGTGGCGGCGCGGGTGCAGCATCGCCTCGTCCTCGCTGAGGTGGCCGCGGCGCACGAGCTCCGCCACCACGGAGTGATCCTGCGTCAGCTGCTCGATGCGGTTGCGGCGCACGCGGTAGGCGCGGCTGTCGCCGACGTTGGCGATGCAGAGGCTCTCGCCCGCCACTGCGAGCGCGACGGCCGTCGTGCCCATGCCGGTGAGCGCGCGGTTCTGCTGCGCCGCCGTCAGCACCGCGCGGTTCGCCGCCACGATCGCGGCGCGCAGCCGCTCCGCGAGGTCGGCGCCGCCCGCCGAGAACGTCGCGATCGCGGCGTCGACCGCGACCCGGCTCGCGATCTCGCCGCCGGCGTGCCCGCCCATGCCGTCGGCCACGATCCAGAGGCGCGCGCCGTCGTCCGGCGCGACGGCCATGCCGCAGCAATCCTGGTTCGAGGTGCGCTGGCGGCCGACGTCCGTGTGCTCGCCCCACTCGATCTCGAGCGCCGGCGTCACGGGCGGCTCCCGTCGCGGGGACGCGACGCCTCGGCCGGATCGAGCAGGAAGCAGCGGCTCGCGCCGGTCGGCGTCGCGTAGGCGGGCGGTGCCTCGGTCTTGCAGCGCGCGAAGACGTAGGGGCAGCGCGTGTGGAAGCGGCAGCCCGGCGGCGGCGCCGACGGCGACGGCACGTCGCCACGCACGACGGCGCGCGCGCCCGGGCGCGCGGGATCGAGCGAGGGGATGGCCGCCAGCAGCGCCTGCGTGTAGGGGTGCTGTGGCGCGCGGAAGAGCGCCTCCGTCTCGCCCTCCTCGACGATCTGCCCGAGGTACATCACGGCCACCCGATCTGCGAGATAGCGCACCACGCCGAGATCGTGCGTGATGAAGAGGTATGCGAGGCCGAGCTCCTGCTGGAGGTCGCGCAGCAGGTTCAGCACCTGCGACTGGATCGAGACGTCGAGCGCGGAGGTGGCCTCGTCGCAGATCAGCAGGCGCGGCTCGAGCGCGAGCGCGCGCGCGATGCAGATGCGCTGGCGCTGGCCGCCCGAGAACTCGTGCGGGTAGCGCCACATCTGGCGCGGATCGATCTGCACGCGCTGGAGGAGCGCCGCGACGCGTTCGGTGCGCTCGGCCTCGTTCGCGCCGATTCCGTGCACGCCCAGGCCCTCGGCGACGAGATCGCGCACGCGCATGCGCGGATCGAGCGAGGCCATCGGATCCTGGAACACGATCTGGAGGCGGCGCCGCAGCGGCCGCAGCGCCTCGCGCGGCAGCGCCAGCAGGTCCGCGCCCTCGAACCAGACGCGCCCCGCCTGCGGCTCCACGAGGCGCAGCAGCGAGCGCCCCACCGTGGTCTTGCCGCAGCCGGACTCGCCGACGAGCGCGAGAGTCCGTCCCGCCTCCACCTGGAAGGAGACGTCGTCGACGGCGCGCACCCAGGCAACGGGACGCTGGAGCACGCCCGCGCGCACGGGGAACCAGGTGCGCAGCCCCTCGACGCGCAGCAGCGGCGCGTCCGCGACACCTGCGCGCGTCGCCGCGGCGCTCACGCCCCCTGCTCCTGCGCGACGGCGTGGCAGCGCGCGCGCTGTCCGAGCCCGAGATCCGTCCAGCCGGGATCCACGCGCGGGCACGGCTCGAAGGCGCGCGGGCAGCGCGGGTGGAAGCGGCAGCCGGAGGGCCACGCGCCGCCCGACGGCACGCTGCCGGGGATCTCGGTGAGGCGCGCGCCGCGCGCCGCGCGCGCCGGAATCGAGCGCAGCAGGCCCTGCGTGTAGGGATGACGCGCCTTGCCGAGCACCGCCTCGCGGCTCCCCTGCTCGACGAGCTGGCCCGCGTACATCACGGCCACGCGGTCGGCGACCTCGTTCACGATGCCGAGATCGTGCGTGATCAGCAGCAGCGCCAGGCCCGACTCGCGGCGGAGATCCCGCAGCAGGTCGAGGATCTGCGCCTGGATCGTGACGTCGAGCGCCGTGGTGGGCTCGTC
>DASUFZ010000032.1:0-2259 GCA_036274295.1 Myxococcota bacterium | reverse complement strand
CTCGGCCTCGTTCGCGTTGACCGGGAAGCGCTCGTAGCTGCGTCCGCCCGGATGCGCGACGGACCAGGTGAAGCCGCCGAGCGAGCGCTCCATCCAGGTGTCGACGACGTCGAAGGCGAGCGGCGCGTGCACCGGGATCGTCGGGTGCAGGCACGCGGCCGGCTGCCAGGCGCGGAAGCGCACGCCCGCGACCCGCTCTCCCTGCGTGCCGGTCGGATGCAGCGGCAGCGCGCGGCCGTTGCAGGTGACGGCGTAGCGATCGCCCACGCCGCCGCGCACGAGCACCTGCACGCGCTCGAGCGACGAGTCCACGTAGCGCACCGTGCCGACCGCGCCCTGCTCCTCGCCGAGCACGTGCCACGGCTCGAGCGCGCTGCGCAGCTCGAGCCACAGCCCGGCGCGCGTCACCTCGCCGAGCTTCGGGAAGCGGAACTCGTGGAACGGCGCGAACCAGGCGGGATCCAGCTCGAAGCCGGCCTCGCCGAGCTCGAAGAGCACGTCGGCGAAGTCCTGCGCGACGAAGTGGGGCAGCATGAAGCGGTCGTGGAGCTGCGTGCCGTAGCGCACGAGCCGAGGCCGGTACGGCTTCTCCCAGAAGCGCGCCACCAGCGCACGCACGAGGAGCTGCTGCACGCTGGCCATGCGCGCGTGCGGGGGCATCTCGAAGGCGCGCAGCTCCAGCAGGCCGAGCCGGCCGCGCGGGCCGTCCGGCGAGTAGAGCTTGTCGATGCAGTGCTCCGTGCGGTGCGTGTTGCCGGTCGCGTCTGCCAGCACGTTCCGCAGCGCGCGGTCCACCCGCCACGGCGCGGTGTCCGACGCGGGCCCCTCCGCGATCTGCGCGAACGCGAGTCCGAGCTCGTAGAGCGCGTCGCTGCGCGCCTCGTCCACGCGCGGCGCCTGCGAGGTCGGCCCGATGAAGAGGCCCGAGAACAGGTACGAGAGCGAGGGATGGTCCTGCCAGTAGCCGACGAGGCTTTTCAAGAGATCGGGGCGGCGCAGGAACGGCGAGTCGTACGCCGTCGCGCCGCCGAGCGTCATGTGGTTGCCGCCGCCGGTGCCGGTGTGGCGCCCGTCGAGCATGAACTTCTCGGCGCGCAGACGCGCGAGCCGCGCCTCCTCGTAGAGCGCCTGCGTGCCCTCCACGAGCTCGCGCCAGCCGGCCGACGCCGGGACGTTCACCTCGATGACGCCGGGATCCGGCGTCACCTCGAGCTTCTGGAGGCGCGGATCGTTCGGCGGCGGGTAGCCCTCCAGACGCACGGGCGTGTCGAGCGCGAAGGCCGTCTCCTCGATGCCCTCGACCAGCGCGAGCCAGTCCTCGAGGCGCGAGAGCGGCGGCACGAACACGTGCAGCATGCCGCCGCGCGGCTCGACGCAGAGCGCGGTGCGCGTGATCCACGTGGCCGACTCCCACGGCTCGGGCATGCGCTCGGCGCCGGGGGCGCCGCTCAGCTCGCGCTCGCCGAGCGGACGCGCAGGCACGCGCAGCTGCGTCCGCCGCGACGGCAACGCCGGGCGCGACTCCATCGGATCGAGGTCCGGCACGAAGGGCAGGTCCGTCGCCGCCGTCCACGGCAGCGCGTCGATGGGCAGCCGGAGGCCCATCGGCGAGTCGCCGGGTGTGAGGTACATGCGCTCGCTGCGCAGGAACCAGGGGCCGCTGCGCCAGCGCGTGCGCGCGCGCGGCGATTCCGGCATCTCGGTCTGGAGCGGCAGCGCATAGCCGACGACCGAGCCGAGCCCCTGCGCGAACACGCGCGCGAGGCGCGCACGCTCCTCGGCGTCGTCGAGGCGCGCGTCGTGCGGGTCGACGTTCATGGGCAAGCGCCGCTCGCGCCACAGGTAGTACCAGGCGTCCTCGTAGGCCGGCTGCGCGAAGCGCGGGTGCACGCCGAGCCTCTTCGCGAGGGCGAGGATGAAGCTCTGCGCATGCTCCTCGCCGAACTCGTAGCGCTCGCTCGCATCCGCGAAGAGCCACGCGTCCTGCCAGATGGGCTCGCCGTCCTTGCGCCAGTAGCAGCCGTAGGCCCAGCGCGGCAGCGATTCGCCCGGGTACCACTTGCCCTGACCGAAGTACAAGAGGCCGGAGGGCGCGAAGCGCGCGTGCAGGCGCCGCAGGAGATCCTCCGCGCGCAGGCGCTTCTCGTCGCCCTGTGCCGTGGTGTTCCACTCGGGCGCGTCGGGCGCGTCGATGCCGACGAAGGTCGGCTCGCCGCCATGCGTGAGCCGTACGTCGCCGGCCGCGAGCCGTAGGTCGAC
>DASUFZ010000031.1:0-15220 GCA_036274295.1 Myxococcota bacterium | reverse complement strand
CACCGTCGTCGTGCTGCATCCCCTCTCGGACGATCGCCGCGTGCTGCCGCTCGAGCGCGCCGGAGAGCTGCTGCCGGCGCACCCCGACTTCCAGCTCGTGATCTCGTACAACCCCGGCTACCAGAGCCTCGCCAAGGAGCTGAAGCCCTCGACGCGGCAGCGCTTCGTCGCGATCGAGCTGCGCCTGCCGCCGCCCGACGTCGAGGCGGAGATCGTCGCGCGCGAGACGGGCATTCCGCTCGGCTCGGCAACTGCGCTGGTCCGCGTGGCGCAACGCATCCGGCCGCTGCGCGACCGCGGCCTGGCCGAAGCGCCGAGCACGCGGCTGCTGGTGCACGCGGCGCGGCTGATCCAGGCCGGCCTCGCGCCTACGACGGCGTGCCGCTCCGCGTTGTGCGCGGCGCTGACCGACGACCCGGAGCTGGAGGCGACGCTCGGCGAGATCGTCGCCGCGACGCTCGGCTGAGCGGGCGATGGGTGAAGCCGAGGACGTGCTGCTCGAGGCCGCGGCGCACGTCGGCGCCGCGACGCGTGCGCTCTGGAGCCGCAACACCGACGCGAGTCAGCAGAAGGAAGAGCGGGCAGCGGCCGCGGAGCGCCGCATCGCGGCCTGGGCGTCTGCGCTGGGGCACGCCCCGTTGGCGCTCGCGGCATGGGACGGTCCGCCGCCGGCGTCCCGGCTGGCGCGCTGGCTCGGGCGCCCGGCGCCGTGGCAGGAGCTTCCCGCGGCGACGGCGTGGAGCGACGGCTCGCAGCTCTTCCTGCCGCGCGCACGTCTCGAGGGCGCGAGCGCAGAGGACCACGAGCGCCTGCTGCTGGCCGCACTCGCGCAAGGGCACCGCGTGGCGCGCGGCCGGCTGACGGACGAGGCGGAGTCCTCGCTCGCGCGCGATGTGCGTTTCGCGTTGGAGGCGGCGCTCGGCGACGCCGAGCTGGCGGCGGCGCTGCCGGGCCTCGCGGATGCGATCGCGCGCGCGCGCCGGGCCGCGCTCGCTGCGCGCCCCGCGCGGGAGCGCTTGCAGCCGGCGGAGCGCGTCGTCGAGGACCTCGTCCGTCTGTTGCTCGCGGCTCCGCTCACGCGCCTGGCGAGCCTCGTCGCGTCGCAGACGCGGCGATGCTCCGAGCTGCGCGCAGCGACGCCGGGCACCTATCGCGGCGTCGCGCCGGTCGAGCACTGGGGCGCGCCAGGCGGCGCCCCGACGGCGACGCGGACGGCGCCGGCGTCGAGGCCCGGCGCACCGGCGCCGCAGGGCCGCTCCCCGCGCGCGCGGAGCCTCGCGCGATCCATCCGCCGCCGCGCGGCGGACGAACACGACGCCGACGGACGCGCGGGTCCCTTCGTGCTGCCGCACGGCGACGCGCACCTCGCGGTGCAGGACGCGCACGGCGTCGTGCGACCCGAGGACCGGGGCGACGAGGACGCGGACGCGCTCGCCGACGAGCTGAGTCGGATCGGCGAGCTGCCGACGCTGCGCAGCGCGGGCGCCGTGCGCGAGATCCTCGCCGCCGGGCACCGGCGCAACGGCGCGCATGCGGCGGACGCGGCGCCTGCCGGCTGCGCGGCGCGCGCCTTCTCCTATCCGGAGTGGGACGCGGGCCGCTGCGCCTACCGGAATCCCGGCGTCGCGTTGCGCGAGATCGCGCCTCCGGTCGGCGATCCCCTGTGGGCCGCGCGCAAACGACACGAGAGCCGCGCGCTGCTGGCACAGCTGCGCCGCCAGTTCGAGGCGCTCCGCCCGCGCCGCGAGCGGGTCGGGCGCCAGCTCGAAGGCGACTGCGTCGACGTGCACGGCGTCGTGGCGGAGCACGCCGAGCAGCGCGCGGGCCGCGCGCCCGAAGGCCGCCTCTACGGCCGCGAGCGGCCGCAGCGACGCGACGTCGCCGTCGCCCTCCTCATCGATGCGAGCGGATCGACGGACGCCTGGGTCTCGCGCGGCGAGCGGGTGATCGACGTCGCGAAGCATGCCGCGCTCTGCCTCGGCGAGGCGCTGACCGCGCTCGGAGATCGGCATGCGGTGTACGCGTTCTCGGGCCGCGGCCCCGGCGACGTGCAGGTCGCCGCCGTGAAGCGCTTTCCCGAGCCGTGGACCGACCTGACGCGTGCGCGTCTGGCCGGTCTCGAGCCCGACCGCTCCACCCGTCTCGGCGGCCCGATCCGCCACCTCACGGCGCAGCTGGCGCTCCAGCCGGCGCGCGTGCGCCTGCTGATCCTGCTGTCCGACGGCAAGCCCGACGACGACGACGCCTACGAAGGCAGCTACGGCCGCGAGGACGTCCGCCAGGCCGTCGCCGAGGCGCGCGGCGCCGGCGTGCGGCCCTTCTGCGTCACCATCGACCGCAGCGGCGGCAGCTACCTGCCGCACCTCTTCGGCCCGCACGGCTACACCATCCTGTGGGACGTGCGCCAGCTGCCCGCGCGGCTCCCCGCGATCTACCGGCGCCTCGCCGGCCTCTAGCCGCCGCCGACCGCCATGCGCGCGCACAGGAGGCCGCTGCCCGCGAACGCGACGAGCAGCAGCCAGGCCAGCCAACGCGGGATGTGGTGCGGAAAGGGGGCCGTGTGCGGCGCGGCCGGGTCGTGGTGCCGCCGGCTCTCCCCGGCCGTGGTGTCGCCCTCGTTCACGCGCCGGAGCGTAGAGCGCCGCTGCTATGCTGGCCCTCCGCGTCCGCCCGGAGGCCCCGTGCAGCGAGTCCCGCGCGCGATTCCGTCCATCCTTTGTATGGCGCTGCTGGCGGCAGCGCTGCCGGCCGCCGCCGACGCGCCGGACTGGAACGCGGTGAAGGACGTCCAGACGGTCGAGATCGTCACGACCAACGAGGACGGCAGCGCGAAGGAGACGACGATCTGGCTCGCCGTCGTGGACGGCCAGGGCTACATCCGCACCGGCAACACGCGCTGGGAAGCCAACATCGAGCGCAATCCGGACGTCACCCTGCGCATCGAGGGCAAGGCGCACCCCCTGCGCGTCGAGTTCGTCGCCGACTCGGCGCTGCGCACGCGGATCGAGCAGGTGTTCCGCGAGAAGTACGGCTTCTCCGACTCCTTCATCGCGCTCTTCCGCGGCGGCGAACCGAAGATCATGCGCCTCGTCGCGCGCTAGCCACCCGCAGAGCCAGGAACCCACATGCCCCTCAACAAGTTCTCCCGCCGCATCACGCAGCCGAAGAGCCAGGGCGCCTCGCAGGCGCAGCTCTTCGCCACCGGCCTCCGCGAGTCCGATCTCGAGAAGGCGCAGGTCGGCATCGCCTCCGTCTGGTACGAGGGCAACCCCTGCAACATGCATCTGGATCGCCTGGCGGCGCGCGTGAAGGAAGGCGTCGTCGCGGCGGGCCTCGTCGGCATGCGCTTCGACACCATCGGCGTCTCCGACGGCATGTCGATGGGCACCGAGGGCATGAGCTTCTCGCTCCAGTCGCGCGATCTCATCGCCGACTCGATCGAGACCGTGATGGGCGCGCAGTGGTACGACGGGAACATCTCGATCCCCGGCTGCGACAAGAACATGCCCGGGTGTCTGATGGCGATGGGCCGCGTGAACCGCCCGGCGCTGATGGTCTACGGCGGCACGATCCGCGCGGGCCGCGGCCAGAGCGGAAAGCCGCTCGACATCGTCTCGGCCTTCCAGTCGTACGGCGAGTTCATCGCCAAGCGCATCGACGAGGGTGAGCGCGCCGACATCGTCCGCCACGCGTGCCCCGGCGCCGGCGCCTGCGGCGGCATGTACACCGCGAACACCATGGCCTCCGCGATCGAGGCGCTCGGCATGAGCCTGCCTTTCAGCTCGTCGACGCCCGCGCTCGACCCGCGCAAGCTCGACGAGTGCTTCGCGGCGGGCGCGGCGATCAAGCGCCTGCTCGAGCTCGATCTCAAGCCGCGCGACATCATGACCCGCGAGGCCTTCGAGAACGCCATGGCCGTCGTGATGGCGCTCGGCGGCTCGACCAACGCGGTGCTGCACCTGATCGCGATGGCGCGCGCGGTCGACGTCCCGCTCACGATCGACGACTTCCAGCGCGCCAGCGACGCGACGCCCTTCCTGGCGGACCTGAAGCCCTCGGGCCGCTACGTGATGGAGGATCTCCACCGCGTGGGCGGCACGCCGGCCGTGCTGAAGCTGCTGCTCGAGCACCGCGCGCTGCACGGCGACTGCATGACCGTCACCGGCCGCACGCTCGAGGAGAATCTCCAGGATCTCCCGGGGCTGACACCGGGACAGGACGTCGTGCGCCCGTGGAGCGATCCCATCAAGGAGACGGGCCACATCGCGATCCTGCGCGGCAGCCTCGCGCCTCTCGGCGCCGTCGCGAAGATCACGGGCAAGGAAGGCACGAGCTTCCAGGGCACGGCGCTCGTGTACGACGCCGAGGAGCAGATGCTCGCTGCGCTCGAGCGCGGCGAGATCGCGAAGGGCTCCGTGATCGTGATCCGCTACGAGGGTCCGAAGGGCGGGCCCGGCATGCCCGAGATGCTGACCTGCACCTCCGCGATCATGGGCGCGGGACTCGGGCCGCACGTCGCCATGGTGACGGACGGCCGCTTCTCGGGCGGCTCGCACGGCTTCCTGATCGGGCACGTGACGCCCGAGGCGCAGGACGGCGGCCCGATCGCGCTGGTGCGCAGCGGCGACCGCATCCTGATCGACGCGAAGAAGCGCGTGCTCGAGCTCGAGGTGCCGGCCGACGAGCTGGCGCGCCGGCGCGCCGCCTGGAGCGCGCCGCCGCTCAAGGCGACGCGCGGCACGCTCTTCAAGTACATCAAGAACGTCCGCAACGCGTCGGAAGGCTGCGTCACCGACGAGTGATCCGGAGGTCCGATGTCCTGGCTCTTCCTCGCCGTGAGTCTGTGGGGGGCCTGGTTCACGTACAACGCGCTGCGCCCGAGCTGGGACTCGCCGCGCTTCGCCGTCGTGAGCTTCGCCGCCGGCTGGCTGACCTCGGAGCTCGCGCTCCATCACATCCTCTGGCAGGCCGTCGCGACCGCGTTCTTCCTGTACGCGGGCGCGCTCGCGCACTGGCCCGGCCAGCTCGGCCTGGTGATCACGCTCGCTTCGTGGGCCGGCCTCGTGCTCGTGCAGCGTCAGGCGCACGCCACCGACGCGGTGATCGAGAGCGCGCTCGTCGCCGCTCTCGGCCCCGGCTACCGCGAGCAGATCCTCCCGGGTCTGCGCGAGAAGCTCGTGCACCACATCGACTGGGCCCGCGTGTGGATCCCCTTCCCGATCCGGCGCAATGACGTCGTCGTCGACGTGGACATCCCCTTCGGACGGGAAGGCGGCAAGCATCTCGAGCTCGACGTCTACCGCAGCGCCGCACGTCCGACGGGCTGTCCGGTGCTCTTCCAGATCCACGGCGGCGGCTGGATGATCGGCGACAAGCGCGAGCAGGCGCTGCCGCTGATGAACCACATGGCGTCGGCGGGCTGGGTCTGCGTGACCGCCAACTACCGGCTCTCGCCGGCCGCCACCTACCCGGAGCACCTGATCGACTGCAAGCGCGCGCTGGCCTGGATCCGCGAGCACATCCACGAGTACGGCGGCGATCCCGATCTCGTGGTGGTGACGGGCGGGTCGGCGGGCGGCCACCTGGCCGCGCTCGTCGCGCTGACGCAGGGCGACGCCGAGTACCAGCCGGGCTTCGAGCAGGTCGACACGCGCGTGCGCGGCTGCGTGCCCTTCTACGGCGTCTACGACTTCGTGAACCGCAGCCAGACCTGGCGCAACGACGGCCTCCAGGGCGTGCTCGAGGAGCGCATCCTCAAGTGCTCGCTCGAGCAGAGCCGCGAGGCGTGGGACCGCGCGTCGCCGGTGACCCACGTCTCGAGCGACGCGCCGCCCTTCTTCGTCATCCACGGAGACAGCGACACCCTGGTGCCCGTTCCGGAGGCGCGCGAGTTCGTGAAGGCGCTGCGCGAGAAGAGCCGCGCGCCGGTCGTCTACGCGGAGCTCCCCGGCGCGCAGCATGCCTTCGAGATCTTCCCGTCCGTGCGCACGATCCACACCGTGAACGGCGTCCATCGCTTCCTGGCCTGGCTGGAGAGCGGCTGGCGCCGCCAGCGAGAGGGCCTGCCGCGACGCGACGCGGCCTGATGCAGCGCGCGGCGCTCGAGGAGCGGGTCGCGCGCCTCGGGCGCGTCGTCGCGCGTGCGGCCAGCGAGACGCCGAGCGAATCGCGCCAGACCGCGCTCGAGGCGCTCGCCCGCTTCGCGGGCGAGCTCGCGCGCCACTTCGCCGACGCGGAGGCGCGCGCGAACGCGGAGGGCGCGAACGACGCGCGCGCCCGCCTGCGCGCAGAGCTCGCGGAGATCGAGCAGCGCGCACGTGCGGCCGGCGACTGGCCCGAGTCGTGGCGCGCGGTGTCGGCCGCCTTCACCCGGTTCGCGCGCGCGCTCGACGAGCACGAACGCGCAGAGGAGCTCCAGGCATCATGAATCCGTCGGCGATCTTCGGCCCCTTCTTCGCGCTGATGCTGCTCACCCTGGCCGTGTGGATCTACATGTACATCCGCCGGATCCACTTCCTGCAGAGCAACGACATCCAGCCCGGGCAGATCTCGACGCCCGAGGCGCTCGCGCGCCTGACGCCGCCGGCGGTCGCCACGCCGTCGGACAACCTGAAGAACCTGTTCGAGCTGCCCGTGCTCTTCTACGGGCTCTGCCTCTATCTCTTCGCGACGGGGCAGGTGGACGGCGGCTACGTCGCCGCCGGCTGGGTCTTCGCCGCGTTCCGCGCGCTGCACAGCGCCGTGCACTGCACGTTCAACCACATCATGACGCGCTTCACGCTCTACGCCGTCGCGAGCCTCGCGCTCTGGGTGATGCTGGTGCGCGCGGCGGTCGCACATTTCAGCAGCTAGCTGGTATAGAGTGACTCCCGCCGTTGCGGACGCTGGCGCGGGAGGATGTGGCATGGCGCGGGTCGCTGTCTTCGTCGGGGTCGTGATCGCGGCATGCCTGTTCGCGGCCGCGGGCGCAGAGGCCGCCTGCAACCCCGTCACCGACTGCTCCGGACACGGTGTCTGTCTCCCGAACGACACCTGCGCGTGCGACGCCGGCTTCACGGGCGCTTCCTGCAACCAGTGCGGCCCGAACTACTACAACTATCCGACGTGCACGTTCTGTCAGGCCAGCACGACCTGCAACGGCAACGGACTCTGCAGCCCGACGGGCGGCTGTGTCTGCAACGTCGGCTTCACCGGCGCGTCGTGCAACCAGTGCGGCCCGAACTACTACAACTATCCGACCTGCTCGTTCTGCCAGGCCAGCACGACGTGCAGCGGCAACGGACTCTGCAGCCCGACGGGCGGCTGTGTCTGCAACGTCGGCTTCATCGGCGCGTCGTGCAACCAGTGCGGTCCGAACTACTACAACTATCCGACCTGCTCGTTCTGCCAGGCCAGCACAACGTGCAGCGGCAACGGGAGCTGCAACCTCACGGGCGGGTGCGACTGCAACCCGGGCTGGATCGGAGCCGCGTGCGACACGGCCGTCACGAGCGTGCCGGTCGCGGCGCCCTGGGCGCGCGTGCTGCTGGCGCTGCTGCTGACGGCCGTGGCGGGCGCGCCCGGCTGGATGCGCCGCTCGCGCGGCTGACGGGCGTCCGCGCGCTCAGCCCTGCACGGCGCGCGCGGTCTGCTCGACGAACGCGACCAGCTCGTCGGCCGTCCGCCCGCGCGCGATCGGCACCAGGCGCTCGACGCCGAGATCCTCGTAGCGGCGCACGCTGTCGCGATCGAGCGCGACGGCCGGCGTGAGGCCGATCTCGAGCGGGCCTAGCGTCGCCGGACGCGCGACCTCCGCGCGCGCCTTCTCGAGCCCGTCGACACAGGCGCGCGTCCGCTCGAGATCGAGCGCGAAGCCGTACCAGCCGTTGCCCTGGCGCACGGCGCGGCGGAAGGCGCCCGGGCTGTGCCCGCCGACGACGATCGGCGGGTGCGGCTTCTGCACAGGCATCGGATGCGCCTGGATGCCGGAGAACGACCAGAACTCGCCGCGGAAGGACGGCTTCGGCTGCGTCCACAACGTGCGCAGCACCTCGATGGCCTCGTCGGCGCGCTCGCCCTTGCGCTCGAACGAGACGCCGAGCGCGTCGAACTCGGCCTTCAGATAGCCGGCGGCGAGGCCGGCGACGAGGCGTCCGCCCGACACCACGTCGACGCTCGCGAGCTCCTTCGCGAGAACGAGCGGATTGCGCTGCGGCAGGATGATGATGCCGGTGGCGAGGCGGATGCGGCGCGTGTGGCCCGCCAGGAAGCCGAGCGCGACGGCGGGGTCGAGCATCGGCGTCTGCGGCGGCGCGGGCGACGGCGGGGCCTGCGGATCGGGCAGCACCACGTGCTCGCCCGTCCAGACCGATTCGTAGCCGGCCGCTTCGGCGGCCTGCGCGACCCGCGCCGCGACGGCGGGATCCGCGCACGGGCCGAAGTTGATGCCGAAGAGTCCGAGCTTCACGGGCCGGCCATTCTAACCGATACTGCCCCGGTGCCGGCCGTCTCGATCGTCATCCCCTGCTACAACGAGGCCACGACCCTGGAGCAGGTCGTCGCCAAGGTGCTCTCCGCGCCGGTCGACGACATGGAGGTGATCGTCGTCGACGACGGCTCGACCGACGGCACCACCGACGTGCTGCGCGACAAGATCGCACCGCGCGTCGCGAAGGTGCTCTTCCACGAGCGCAACCAGGGCAAGGGCGCGGCGCTGCGCACGGGCTTCGCCGCCGCGACCGGCGACATCGTGCTCGTGCAGGACGCCGATCTCGAGTACGACCCGCGCGACTACCCGCGCCTGCTCCAGCCGATCCTCGAGGACCGCGCCGACGTGGTCTTCGGCTCGCGCTTCACGGGAGGCGAGAGCCATCGGGTGCTCTACTTCTGGCACTCGGTGATGAACAAGCTGCTGACCCTGCTGTCCAACATGCTGACGGACCTCAACCTGACGGACATGGAGGTCTGCTACAAGGTCTTCCGGCGCAGCGTGCTCGAGAAGCTCACCATCGAGGAGAACCGCTTCGGCTTCGAGCCGGAGATCACGGCGAAGGTGGCGAAGCAGCGCTGCCGCATCTTCGAGGTCGGCATCTCGTACGCGGGCCGCACCTACGAAGAGGGCAAGAAGATCGGCTGGCGCGACGGCGTCCGCGCGATCTGGTGCATCCTCAAATACAACCTGCTTCGTTGACTCCGCTCGCCTTCGGCTCGCTGCGCGCGGCTTCGCTGAGCTGATTCGAGAGCGGGTCCGACGACGAAGGGCTCCGCCGCTTGCGGCGACCCGCTCGGCTGGCGCCTCGCTACATGGCAGCCCTAGCGCACGCCGGACTTCGCAACTTCCTCGAGGCGCCCGAGCGCCTCGTCGACGTCGGCGCACGTGACGTCGAGGTGGGTCACGGCGCGGAAGCGGCCCTCGCTGACGGGGTTCACGAGCAGCTGACGTGCGCGCGTCGCGGCGAGGAAGGCGCGCGTGTCGCGCACCGCGAAGCAGACCATGTTCGTCTCGGGGGGCGGGTCCACCTCGAAGCCGAGCCGCGCGAGGCCGTCCGCGAGGCGGCGCGCGTTCTCGTGGTCGTCGGCGAGGCGGGCCACGTTGTGCTCGAGCGCGTAGATGCCCGCCGCCGCCAGGATGCCCGCCTGCCGCATGCCGCCGCCGAAGAGCTTGCGCGCGCGGTGGAGCTCGCGGACGCGCGCACGCGTGCCGCAGACGAGCGAGCCGACCGGCGCGCCGAGGCCCTTCGAGAGGCAGAACGTGACGGTGTCGGCGAGCTGCGCCCACGCGGAGGCCGGCGTCCCCGTCGCGATCTCGGCGTTGAAGAGGCGCGCGCCGTCGAGGTGCACGGCGAGGCCCTTCTCGCGCGCCGCCGCTGCCGCGTCCTTGGCGAGCTCGAGCGGGAAGACGCGGCCGCCCGCGCGGTTGTGCGTGTTCTCCAGCGCGACGGCGCGGGTCGGCGCGTAGTGCGACTCGTCGGGCGTCACGGCGCGGCGCACGTCGGCGCCGTCGAAGAGTCCGCCCTGACCGATCGTCTTCACCTGGAGTCCCGAGAGCGCGGCGGCCGCGTTCTGCTCGTAGACCAGGAGGTGCGCGTTCTCGCCGGCGAGCACGATGTCGCCCGGACGGGTCAGGATCCGCAGGCACGTCTGGTTGCCCATCGTGCCCGACGGCACGAAGAGCGCCGCCTCGACGCCCAGCCGCGCCGCCGCCAGCTCCTGGAGGCGGTTCACGCTCGGGTCCTCGCCGTAGACGTCGTCGCCCACCTGGGCGCGCGCCATGGCCTCGCGCATCGCCGGGCTCGGACGCGTGACGGTGTCGCTGCGCAGGTCGATCGCGCGCACGGGCTAGACGGTCGGCCAGCTCGGCTTGCCGCGCGTGCGCTCGAAGGCGAACGCGGCCTGGAGCACGAGATCGTCGCGGTGGCGCGGGCCCACGATCTGGAGCCCCACCGGAAGTCCCGTGCCAGAGAAGCCGGCGCGCACCGTCGCCGCGGGGTGCCACGACAGGTTGAACGGGATGGTGAAGCTCGCCACGCCGGCGAAGGGCACCGAGCGCCCGTCGATCGCATCCGGGAAGGGACCCTTGGCGGGCGGCGCGTCGAAGGGGACGGTCGGCGTCAGCAGCAGGTCGACCTCGGAGAAGACCTGCATGCACCAGCGGTTCAGCTCCTCGCGTCGCTTGCGCATCTCACCCCAGCGCTCGGGCGTCATGCCGCGGCCGGTCTTCACGCCGGTGATGAACGCGCGCCCGAACTCGTGCTCGTGCGCGGGCAGCATCGGGGCGAGCCGGCCGAGCTGTTCGAACGCGCCGAGCAGGCCCCAGTCGCGATTCATCGTCGGCGCGACGGTGTCGAGCTCGCGCAGCTCGTGGCCGAGATCGGCGAAGACGCGCGCGGCGTCGTACGCGATCTCGCCGACGTCGCGCTGCACGACGGCGTAGCCGAGATCGCCGGACCAGCCGATGCGCAGCCCGCGCGGAAGGTGCGGCAGCACCTCGCGGTAGGAGAGCCCCGGGTGCGGCAGCGAGTTCGGATCGAGCGGATGCGCGCCGACGCAGACGTCGAGCTGGAGCGCGGCGTCCTCGACCGTGCGCGTCAGCGGACCGTGCACGGCCGTGTCGTCCATGATCCACAGGCCCTGTCCCTCGTGCGGGATGCGCCCGTACGACGGCTTCAGGCCGAAGCAGCCGGTGAACGACGCGGGGATGCGCACGGAACCGCCGCCGTCGCTCGCGGTGACGAGCGGCACGACGCCGCCGGCGATCGCCGCCGACGAGCCGCCGGACGAGCCGCCCGGCGTGCGCTCGAGGTTCCACGGGTTGCGCGACACGCCGAAGAGAAGGTTTTTCGTGAGCGCGGTGTGGCCGAACTCCGGCGCGTTGGTCTTGCCGACGACGATGGCGCCGGCCGCGCGCAGCCGCTCGACCTGCACCGAGTCGCGCACGGCGAGGTTGTCGCGGAAGGGCACCGAGCCGTGCGAGGTGACGAGGCCCGCCACGTCCTCGAGATCCTTCACGCCGAGGGGGATGCCCTCGAGCGGGCGCGGCTCGCCGCGCAGGATGCGCGCCTCGGCGGCGCGCGCGTCGCGCAGCAGGCTCTCGCGGTCGCGCAGCGCGGTGAAGGCGAGGAGCCGCGGCTGTGTCGCGTCGATGCGTGCGAGCACCGCCTCCATCAGCTCGACGGGCGAGAGCGATTTCTCCGCCAGGTCGGTGACGAGCTCGGTGAGGGGTCGCTGGAGCAGGTCGGGCATCGCGTTCCTCCTGCGGACCGGCCCAGGATATCAGTCTCCGTCGGTGCGCCGCGCGTATACTGGTTCGATGCCCGACATCCTCCTCCACCACTACGACAACTCGCCCTTCTCCGAGAAGGTCCGGCTCGCGCTGGGCTGGAAGCGGCTCGCGTGGCGCTCGGTGATCCAGCCGAACATGATGCCGAAGCCGCACCTCGTGCCCCTGACGGGCGGCTACCGACGCATCCCGGTGCTGCAGATCGGCGCAGACGTCTATTGCGACAGCCACCTGATCGCGCGCGTGATCGAGGACATCCAGCCCGAGCCGACGCTCTTCCCGGGCGGCTCCGAGGGCCTGTGCTCGGCCTTCGGCTTCTGGACCGACCGCCAGCTCTTCCTCGCCTCCGTGCCGGTGGTCTTCTCCGCGATCGGCCCTGCCGTGCCGAAGGAGTTCATCGAGGACCGCAGCAAGCTGATGGGCGGCCGCATGGACTTCGGCGCGGTCATGCAGATGGGAGCGACGGCGACGGAGCAGCTGCGCGCGCACGCGTCGTTCCTCGAGCTACAGCTTGCCGACGGGCGCCCGTGGCTCCTCGGCAGCGCGCCCTCGTACGCCGACTTCTCGGCGTATCACCCGGTCTGGTTCCTGCGCAACATCCCGCCCGTGGCGAAGACGCTCGAGGAGTTCACGCACCTGTCCGCGTGGGCCGAGCGCGTCGCGTCGATCGGTCACGGGCAGCGCGAGGAGTGCACGCCCGACGAGGCGCTGGCGATCGCACGCGCCGCGAAGCCGGCACCTTGCAGCGGCGTCGACGCGCGCGAGCGCCAGGGTCTCACGCTCGGATGCCGCGTTCGGGTGACGCCCGATGACTACGGCTTCGAGCCGGTCGAGGGCACCTTGCTGCGCGCCGACGTTCGCGAGATCGCGGTGCGTCGCGAATCGCCCGAGGTCGGTGAGGTGGTGGTGCACTTCCCGAGGGCCGGCTTCCGCATCGAAAACGCCTGAATTCGGCCTCCCGAGCCCGAATTTCGCACTTTGGGCGTTGTGTCCCGTCGCGGTCTGCGCCTATGATCCGCCCGCTCTGGAGCCAGATCTGGAGCCAGATCAATGTCGGCGCGCACAGGCGCCGGATGGGAGGAGAAGAGGAAATGGCAGCGAAGAAGAAGGGCGGCGCCCCCAAGAAGGGTGGCGGCGAGCTGATCATCTCGAAGTCGCGCACGAAGGCGGCGGCGAAGAAGTGCAACGTCGGGAGCGAGTTCTACGGCGCGCTCGACCAGGCCGTGCGCAAGATGATCGCCGAGGCGGAGAACCGCGCGACGGGCAACAAGCGCAAGACCTTGAAGGCCGTCGACCTCTAGTTCTTCAGCCTTGTTCTGAACGAGCGGGCCCGCCGGGAAACCGGCGGGCCCGAACTTTTTCAAGCTTCGCTCGCTTCGAACTCCAGACACGACGCGTGCGCCGCATCGTGGAAGAGCGTCTGGCGTGCGAGCGCATTGCCATCGGCACCAGCGTCCGCCGGCGCGGCCGACGTGTTGGGCCCGCGGTCGAAGCGCGGGTGACTCGCCGACGCGATCTCGAGCCGGAGCCGGCCACCGGCGGCGATGCGCCAGCACGCGCTGCCGCACGCGACGACCACGCGCCACGCGCCCGCTTCGACCGCCTGCGCGTCTCCGCGCGCGATGCCCTCGCAGAGCGCCGTCTCGCGGCCCTCCGCATCGACGGCGACGAGCCGCGCGCAGAAATCGGTGACGGGCGCGTCGCTCGCGACATAGAGCTCCGCGTGCACCGCGCCCGCGAGCGCGAGCGCGGCCGCGAGCGGCGGGGTCTCGAAGCAGAGCACGTCGCCGCGCTCGGCGCGCGAATCGTCCGACGGCGTCGCGTCGGCCGGGTCGTACGCGAAGCGATCGGACGGCTCGAAAGCGCCCGGCGCCTCGCTCTCGAGACGGCCGTCGCCGTCGACGCCCTGCGCGCGGCCGTCGCCGCGCAGGTGGAGTCGGCGCACGACGGTGCCCGCAGGCGGCCATGGCGCGCCCTCGCGCCAGCGCTGCGCGCCGCCGTCGAAGACGCGGACCGGCGCGCGGCGCACGTCCGCATCCGGCAGCAGGAAGCGGATCGCAGTGCGGAGTGCCTCGCCGATCCGCCGCAGCGACTGCCGGCGGCTGGCGCTGCCGGCGGCGCCGATCTCGAGCGCCGCGCCGCCGGCGCCCGCCTGCTCGCTCGCCGCGGCGAGCGCCGCGTAGTCGGCGAGCTGCGCGGCGAGCGCCGGGTGGTTCCACTCCGCGAGCAGCAGCGCGTGCGGCGGACGCGCCGGCAACGGCGCGACCTTTGCCTCCCAGAAGGCGTCGCGCGCCGGATGCGCGAGCCACTCGCGCAGCCAGTCGAGGCGGCGCATGCCGACGCGATCGGCCTCGCGCAGCGGACGGTGTCGCAACGCGCGCTCCAGCGAGAGCGCCTCGCCATGGCTCTGCTCGGCACCGGCGAGCGCGAAGGCGAGCGAGAACGCCGCTTCGAGCTGGAGCGCGCCGCCTGCGTGGAGCCACGCGTAGGGATCGCGCGAGGCGTGGCCGACGAAGAGGCGCTCGATCGGGGCGGGGCTGCGCGCGAGCGCCGCGAACGCCGCGTAGCCGCCGTAGCCGAAGCCGGCGAGTTGGAGCGGCGCGGCGAACCAGGGCTGCGCCGTCAGCCAGTGGATCGCGTCGGCGCCGTCGGATGCCTCGTGAGCGAACGGCGCGAACTTCCCCTCGGAATCGCGCAGGCCGCGGCACTCCTGGATCGCGACGGCGAGCCCCTGCTCCGCGAGGGGCCCGGCGAGTAGCGACAGCGGCTGGCGCGGCTCGAGCGACGCCGCGCTCCGCACGAGCAGGCTGCCGCGCGCCGCCTCGCGCGGCCGCACCACGAGGGTCTCGAGGCGCGTGCCGTCGGCGAGCGCCACCCACTCTCGCGCCGACACCACCTCGCTCTGCGGCGCGGGCAGCGCGAGCTGGCGCCGCGCGAGCGCGCGCAGGGCGCTCGAAGCGAGCGCATGCCACGCGCTCAAGCGCGCGCGCGCTCCGGATCGAGATTCGCGCCGACGCTGAAGAGGCGGTCGAGGCTCACGCGCCGCAGCACCTCGACGTCCTCGAGGTGGTTCTCCTCCGCCACCTTCGCGAGCCCCTGGCTGCTCCAGTACGCGGCCTTGTCGATCGCGCGCGGGATGGAGGTCGAATCGGAGAGCGGCATGGCGTCGGCGACGGCGATCTTGTTCGCGAGCGCGACGAAGGCGTAGAAGCAGGCGCGCCGCTCGTCCTCGGAGAGCTTCGCGATCGCGTCGAAGATGCGGTGCTCGCGGCCGGCCGCCGCCGGCAGGCTCGGGATCCACACCGGCAGGCTCCACGCGCTGCCCGCGAGCGGGTGCTCGTCCGGCGGGATGTGCCCGCGCTCCTCGGGCCGGATGAACTTGTAGATGTGCATGGACTCGTCCCAGCTCGGGAAGCCGAGATCCTCGAGACGGCCGTTGCGCCAGCGCTGCGCCCACTCCTG
>DASUFZ010000030.1:0-15534 GCA_036274295.1 Myxococcota bacterium | reverse complement strand
CACGATCGCGCGAACGATCTCTACGCCGTGACCCGCCACGCGGACATCATGGCCATCTCGAAGCGCTCGGACGTCTTCCGCAACGGCAAGGGCTACCGCCCCGACGCGGGTCCCGTGCCGCACATGATCGCGATGGACCGGCCCGAGCACATGGTGCGCCGCAACCTCGTGAACCGCGGCTTCACGCCGCGGCGCGTCTCCGCCTACGAGCCGCGCGTGCGCGAGATCTGCACGCAGATCCTCGACGACGTCGCGGAGCGCGGCACGTGCGACTTCGTGCGCGACGTCGCCGCGCCGCTGCCGCTGATCGTGATCGGCGATCTCCTCGGCGTCGACCCGGCGGACCACGAGCGCCTGCTGCGCTGGTCTGACGACCTGATGCGCGGGCTCGGCAGCAAGGATCCCGCGAAGCTCGGCGCGCAGGTGCAGGCCGGCATCGAGTACCGCGAGTACTGCATGAAGGTCGTGGCCGGCCGGCGCGCGTCGCCGCCGGGCGACGACCTGATGAGCATCCTCGTTCACGCGCAGATCGAGGGCGCGCGCCTCGACGACGACTCGCTCTTCATGGAGTCGCTGCTGATCCTGATCGGCGGCGACGAGACCACGCGCCACGTGATCAGCGGCGGCATGCACCAGCTGCTGCTGCATCCGGAGCAGCGCCGCGCGCTGTGCGCCGATCCCTCCGGCATCCCGCTCGCGATCGAGGAGATGCTGCGCTGGGTGACGCCGATCCAGAACATGATGCGGACCGCGTGGGCGGACGCCGAGGTCGGCGGGCACCGCTTCCGCGCGGGCGATCGGCTGCTGCTCATGTATCCGTCCGGCAACCGCGACGAGGCGGTCTTCGCGGATCCCTACCGCTTCGACGTCGCGCGCGACCCGAATCCGCACGTCGCCTTCGGCGGCCGCGGCGCGCACCACTGCCTCGGCAGCTCGCTCGCGCGCCTCGAGCTCCAGGTGATGTTCGAGGAGCTGCTGCGCCGCTTCCCCGAGATGGAGCTCGCGAGCGACGCGGCCCCGCCGCTCCGGCCCGCGAACTTCGTCGTCGGGATCGAAGAGCTGCCGGTCTGCTTCCCGCCGACGCGTAGAGAAGCGCGCTAGCCGATCTGCCAGCTCTCCGGGGCCTCCGGCTGGTACATGCAGACGACCCCGGTGCGCACCGAGTTCCGCAGATGGCGCCCGAGCTCGGGGTGCACGTCGGCGATCGCGGCGATGGCGGCGCGGATGCGGTTGTAGATGGCCTTGCGCGCCTTCTCGGCGAACTCGCCGCTGCCGCGCTCGGCACCGAAGACCGCGCGCAGCTCCTGCTCGAGCCAGCCGATCTCCGCGTCGGCGCTCTCGAGCGCGGCGAGATCGCTGCGCGCCTCGGCGTCGTCGCGCGCGGCGCGGAGATCCGCGAGGCGCTCGCGGTAGCGCGCGAGCGCCGCCGCATCGAGGCCGGCGAGCTGCGCGGGCCCGGCGCCCGCGGCGGCCTCGTCGGCATCCGGCAGGCGTCCCGCGCCGGCGAGCTCGGGGCTCATCAGCGCGAGCGCGTGGATCTCGCGGCCGGGCGACGCGAGCAGCATCGCGAGGTCGCTCATGCCCTTGCGGTGCTCGACGGCGGCGTGTCGGCCCGCGTAGACGACGTCCCAGCGCGTGCCGGCGCGCTCGAAACGGGCCGTGCCGGAGCGCTCGGAGCGCGCGCTGCCGCGACGCGACGCGGTGGTCACCGGCTCGCGCGCGTCGAGCTGCGCCAGCGCGGCCTCGCTGCGGCGCGCGAAGAGCGGGACCTCGAGGCGCTCGAAGAGCGCGAGCGCCTCGCGCAGCAGCGGCAGCGCCGTCTCGCGGCGGCCCGCCTCGGCCTCGAAGGCGCCGAAGTCGTGCAGGGTGTGCGCGACGAGCGGCAGCGCGCCCGCGCGGCGGTGCAGCTCGAGCGCGTCGCGGAAGTGCGCGCGCGCGTCGTCCGCCCTCCCGAGCACGCTCTCCATGCGCGCGAGGCAGAGCGCCATGCTGCCGTCCCAGTACTGGCCATACGGGAGCGTGATGCACCAGGCCGCGTAGGGGCGCAGGATCGCGAGCAGCCGTTCGCAGCGCGGGCGATCGCGCAGCCAGGCCGCGATGCGCGCGTGCGCGGTCATCACCGGCAGCCAGTCGAGATCGTGGGGCACGTCCGCGAAGTCGTGCGAGGCGAGCGGCTCGAAGGTGGAGCGCGCCAGCAGCTCGTCCCCCTCCTGCACCGCGGAGAGCGGCACGGTCAGCGGCAGGCTCCGCACCTGCGGATTGCGCTCCGCCATCTCCTGGAGCGCCGGCCGCAGCTCGGCGAGCCGGCCCTGCTGCTCGCGCAGGTAGAACATCTGGACGGCGAAGAGCGCCTGCGCGTTGCGCATGCCCGCGAGCCGCCCGAGCTCGAAGGCCTGCGCGATCTTGCGCTCGGCGCTCGCGAAGCGGCCGCGCCAGAGATCGCCGCCCGCGGAGAGGGTCAGCGCGTGGTGGTGGAAGACCGGCCGGTCGTAGGTGCGGGCGAGCGCCTCGATGCGCAGCAGCTCGGCGTCGGCGCCCGCCGTGTCGCCGCACTGGAGCAGATCGGTGAAGCGCTGCTGGCGCGCGCGGAACTCCGTGCTGCGCGAGCTGCCGCGCTCGGCCGCCGCGACCATGCGGAGCGAGAGCGCGCAGCGCTCGGCCAGGCCGTCCGCGGCGAAGATCGAGAGGTGCAGCGCGTGGAGCGCGTTCGCGAGGGTCTCGGGGCGGTGCAGGCGCTCGGCGAGCGCGAGCGCCTGGCGCGCGAGGTCCTGGCAGCGCTCGGCCTCGCCGCGCGCGCTCGCCAGCCGCGACGCGAGACCCAGCAGGGCGACGCGCAGCGGTGTGACGCCTCCGCCCGTGTGCTCCACCGCGAGCTCGATCCAGCGCTTCGCGTCCTCGCTGACGCCGCGTGGGTCCTCGTCGTGGCCGACCATGCCGATGGCGGCGCGCGCGAGCAGCTCGGAGAGCCCGTGATCGCGCGCGATCTGCGCGGCAGCGAGATGCGCGCCGGACGCCTCGCGGCGCTCGCCCGCGCGCGCATGCGCCTCGCCGAGGGCGAGCAGCAGCTCGCAGCGGCGGCGCGTGAGCTCGTCGGGCGGTGCCTCCACGCCCGCGAGCGAGTCGAGCGCAAGGAGCAGATGGCGCACGGCCTGATCGGGCGCACCCTCGCGGCCGGCGAGAGCCGCAGCCGCCGCCGCGCAGGCGACGGCGCGGGCGGCCGAGTGCGGGGAGACGCCGCGCCGGTGGTGCTCGGCGAGGCGCGCGAGCTCGGGCTCCGTGCGGTCGCGGCCCGTCGCCTCGAGCATCGCCGCCACCTCGCGGTGCGCGCGCGCGCGCTCGGCGCGCGAGAGACGCGTCAGCACGGCGTCGCGCACGAGCGCGTGCGTGAAGCGGAAGTGATCGGGGGTGTCGCCCCAGGGCTCGACCAGCCGCAGGCGCTCGGCGTGTTCGAGCGAGGCGAGCAGCTCCTCGGGCTCCTCGCCGAGCCAGGTCGACAGCTCGGCGAGGGCGAAGGGATCGCCCAGCACGGCAGCCAGCGCGAGCCGCTCGGCGGTCTCCTTCGAGAGCTGCTCGAGGCGGCGCGCGAGCAGCTGCTGGAGGACCGCCGGGATGCCGACCGCCTGGAGGGCGTCGAGCGAGACGCGGCCCTCGCGCGCGACGACCAGTGCGATCAGCTCGCACAGGAAGAGCGGATTGCCGCCGCTGCGCTGGCGCGCCGCGCGCACCAGCTCCGGATCGGGCCGCGCGCCGCTCCACTGCGTGACGAGGCTCGCCACCTCGTCCTCGTTGAACGGGCCGAGCGGGACGGCGCTGGCATCGCGCGCGATCGCCGCGAGCGCGCGCTCGCGCCGCTCGCCGAGGGGCTCGTCGTCGCGCCAGGTGCAGAGCGCGAGCCAGGCGCAGCCGTCGAGGCGGCGACCGAGATGCTGGAGCAGGCGCAACGAGTCGACGTCCGCCCAGTGGAGATCTTCGAGCAGCAGCATGCGCGGGCGCTTCGCCGCGTCCTCGCGCAGCGACGCCTCGACGCGGCGGAAGAGCTCGTCGCGCTCGGCGTCGGCATCGCCGAAGTCGCCTTGCGCCGTGCGCCGCGACGCGCGGCTGCGCGCCTCGAGCTCCGCCCCGGCAGGGGTCCCCTCGAGCGCGCGCACCCAGGGCTCGTAGGCCGGCGCGGCGTCGCCATCCAGGCAGTGACCGATGCCGACCGTGAAGCCGCGCGCCCGCGCGACGGCGACGACCTCGCGCGCCGTGCGGGTCTTGCCGATGCCGGCCTCGCCGCGCAGCAGCTGCACCCCGCCCGCGCCCTGCGCGGCCGCGTCGAGGGCGGCCAGCAAGGTCGCGAGCTCCGGCTCGCGCCCGATGAAGGCATGCAGCCCCGCGCCCCGCGCCCGCTGCGCCACTCCGAGCCTCCCGCGCTCCCGACCCACGCGCGCCCAGTGTAGGCGGATCGCGGCTGCGCGTGGCATTGCCACGCGCGGAATGGCGTCAGGAAGGAGAGGGCGTCGCGCCCTCCCGGACCCGCGCGGCCCGGCAAGTCCTGGAGACATCCCGATGACGACCGCGGCGTTTCGTCACATCTGCGTCTTCTCGTTGTTGCTGCTGGCGGCTCCCGGCTGGGCCGTCGGGTCGACCACGCACGTCGACTTCAACCTCTCCCATACCGAGAGGATCGCGAACTCGAACGTCGTGCTGACGGATTCGAACCTGCCGGGCCTCGACGGCACGACGCAGATCGACGACACCGGGAGCATCGCCGGCACCTATGGCGATCACACGATCAGCGTCTTCGCCGCGGTCGAGCAGCCGAGCGGCCTGACGAAGCTGCGCGCGCGCGGCGAGCACACCTGGGATGTCTCGGGGCTCAACCTGACCACCGATCAGTGGCGGACCGTCAACGGCACGCAGACCCTGCGCGCAGCCCACGCCGACGAGATCCAGATCAACGGCGCGCCCTTCGTGACCCTCACGGTCGAGATGTACTGGGACGTGCGCGGCACCGACGACGCGCTGATCGACATCAACATCCCGCAGTCGGTCGTCTACGACTTCGACAACACGGTGACGCTCACCGGCACGACCGTCGCCCCCAACTCGGGCGGCGGCTCGTTCACCAAGAGCGTCCTCTGGCCGGGCGGCATGCGCACCCAGGACCTGAACCAGGAGAAGGTGCTCGAGCCCGACGACGGCTACGTGAAGATGACCTACACGGTCGCGCCGGGGCAGGACCTCGCGTTCACGACGACCTTCGAGGTCAAACCGACGACCTTCCTCAGCAACACGTTCGAGGGCTTCGCGCTCGACACGAGCTGCGTGGGGCATCGCGATCTGCTCTTCGACCAGTCCGCCGAGCTCGTCGGCGTGATCGTGCGCGACAACGGCGGCTTCGTCGTCCCGGGCATCAGCATCACCTCCGACTCCGGCAACCTCTACCCGTTGCTCGAAGAGGTCCCGACGCCGCCGCCGCCGCCGCGCGTGATCCTCTCCCCGGTCGCCGCCACGACGGACCTCGGCGAGTACGACGCCACCACGCCGGTCACGAAGATGCTCGACCAGTCTGGTCTATCGAAGCCCTTCACGAGCGGCGTGACCAGCTTCGACGGCTACTTCGACTTCAATCCGGTGCCGCTGAACTCGGGCACCACGGCGAACACCTGGAACAGCCTCGTGGACTTCACCCTGCCGCTGACGGGCAACGTCGATTTCGACCTGGGCGGCACGCAGGCGTTCGACCGCATCGCGCTCTGGAACAAGACGCTCCAGAACATCCGGATCCAGATCTCGGACTCACCGGGCGGCCCGTGGACGGAGATCGGCCAGTACAGCCTGCCCAACCACTGGAACTTCCTCTCGTACCCCGCCGATGTGCTCGATCTCGGCGGCCTCCACACGGCGAGCCACCTGCGCATCGCCATCGACTCGGCGCACAAGTACAGCGCGTCCGACACCTTCACCTACGCGATCGTCGGCGAGGTCGCGGTGAGCGCCATCCCGGTGCCCGAGCCGGAGCACTGGCTGATGCTGCTCGCAGGCGCGCCCACGGTCGCGCTGCTCGGGCGCTGGCGGCGGCGTCGCGGCAGCGATTCCATAGAGACATGAAGTACGTCCGCCTCGGTGCGACCGGCCTCGAGGTCTCGGTCCTGTGCCTCGGCTGCATGAGCTTCGGCGCGTCCGACAAGGGGACGCATGCCTGGACGCTCGACGAGGAGAAGAGCCGCGCCCTGATCAAGCAGTCGATCGAGCACGGCATCAACTTCTTCGACACGGCCAACACCTACTCGGCGGGCTCGAGCGAGGAGATCACGGGGCGGGCGCTGGCGGACTTCGCGAGGCGCGACGAGATCGTGCTCGCGACGAAGGTGTTCGCGCCGATGCGCCCGGGGCGCAACGCGGTCGGGCTCTCGCGCAAGGCGATCCTCGCCGAGGTCGACGCGAGCCTGCGGCGTCTCGGCACCGACTACATCGACCTCTACCAGATCCACCGCTGGGACCGGAACACGCCGATCGAGGAGACGGTCGAGGCGCTCCACGACATCGTGAAGGCCGGCAAAGCGCGCTACGTGGGCGCGTCGTCGATGTACGCCTGGCAGTTCAGCAAGGCGCTCTACACCGCCGAGCTGCGCGGCTGGACCCGCTTCGTCAGCATGCAGAACCACTACAACCTGCTCTACCGCGAGGAGGAGCGGGAGATGCTCCCCTTGTGCGCGGAGCGGCGGATCGCCGTCCTCCCCTGGAGCCCGCTCGCGCGCGGGCGCCTGACGCGCGACTGGGACGAGCAGACGGAGCGCTCGCGGACGGACGAGTTCGGCAAGACGCTCTACGACACGGCGAGCTCCGATCGCGTCGTCGTGGAGCGGCTGCGCGAGCTCTCGGAGCGCCGCGGCGTCCCGCGGGCACAGCTCGCGCTGGCGTGGCTGCTGCACAAGCCGGTCGTCACGTCGCCGATCTTCGGCGCCACGAAGCCCCAGCACGTCGAAGACGCGGTGGCGGCGCTCGAGGTGAAGCTCTCCGACGAGGAGATGCGCGAGCTCGAGGAGCCCTACACGCCCCACCGGATCGTCGGCTTCGCCTGAGCCGGGCGTCGGCTTCGCCTGAGCCGGGCCCTGCAATCCTGCACTTGCGGTGCAAATAGAAGCGGGTCTACTCTCCGGCCTCATCGCGCCCAGGCCAAGGAGTGAGCGCCATGGCGACCGCTGCGACAGAGACCGGCCCCGACTTCGATCCGGATGCGCTGCGCGACAAGTACCGGCGCGAGCGCGACAAGCGCCTGCGGCCCGAGGGCAACGAGCAGTACATCGAGGTGAAGGGGCGCTTCGCCCACTTCCTCGACGATCCCTACGCGACACCAGGCTTCACGCGCGCGCCGCTCACGGACGACGTCGAGGTCGCGGTGATCGGCGGCGGCTTCGGCGGACTCCTCATGGGCGCGCGCCTGCGCCAGGCGGGCGTCGGCAGCATCCGCATGATCGACCCGGCAACGGACTTCGGCGGCACCTGGTACTGGAACCGCTACCCGGGCATCGCCTGCGACATCGAGTCGTACACGTATCTGCCGCTGCTCGAAGAGCTCGGCTACATGCCGACGCAGAAGTACGCCGACGGCAAAGAGATCCTCGCGCACAGCCAGGCCATCGCGCGCAAGTTCGAGCTCTACCGCGACGCCTGCTTCCAGACGCGCGTCACCGATCTCAGCTGGGACGAGGCGGCGTCGCGCTGGATCATCTCGACGAACCGCGGCGACCGCATGCGCGCCCGCTACGTGTGCCTCGCCACGGGGCCGCTGAATCGCCCGAAGCTGCCCGGCATCCC
This sequence comes from Myxococcota bacterium, assembly GCA_036274295.1. Lineage (GTDB taxonomy): Bacteria > Myxococcota_A > UBA9160 > UBA9160 > SMWR01 > DASUFZ01. The sequence continues at coordinate 7,731 of DASUFZ010000030.1, read as the reverse complement.
GGGCATCGACGCCTTCGAGGGGCACTCGTTCCACGCGAGCCGCTGGGACTACGACTACACGGGCGGCGATTCCAGCGGCGGGCTCACTGGGCTGCGCGGCAAGCGGGTCGGCATCATCGGCACGGGCGCGACGTCGGTGCAGTGCGTGCCGCACGTCGGCGCCTGGGCCGAGCACCTCTACGTCTTCCAGCGCACGCCCTCGTCGATCGACGTCAAGCACAGCCCGCCGACCGATTCCGAGTGGGCCGCCTCGCTCCAGCCGGGCTGGCACCAGCAGCGCATGGACAACTTCAACAACCTGGTGTCGGGCGTGCCGCAGGCCGTCGATCTCGTGAACGACGGCTGGACCGACATCATCGGCAAGCTCCTGCTCGGCATGCAGCAGGGCAAGAACACCGACTTCACGCCCGACGGCATTGCCAAGGCCGTCGAGCTGGCGGACTTCGAGAAGATGGAGGAGATCCGCGGGCGCGTGGACGCGGAGGTGAAGGACGCGCGCACGGCCGAGGCGCTCAAGCCCTACTACCGGCAGTTCTGCAAGCGCCCGTGCTTCCACAACGAGTACCTCGCGACGTTCAACCGCCCGAACGTGACGCTCGTGGACACGCAGGGGCGCGGCGTCGAGCGCATCACGCGCAAGGGCGTCGTGGTGGCGGGCCAGGAGTACGCCGTCGACTGTCTGATCTACGCGAGCGGCTTCGAGGTCGGCACGGACTACTGTCGGCGCGCCGGCATGGAGATCCATGGCCGCGGCGGCACGAGCCTCAGCGAGACCTGGAAGCAGGGCGTGCGGACCTTGCACGGCATGTACGTCCACGGCTTCCCCAACTGCTTCATCATGAACAACATCCAGGCCGGCTTCACGGCGAACTATCCCCACCTGCTGAACGAGCAGGCGAAGCACCTCGCCTACGTCATCCGCCACGGGCAGGACCAGGGCGCGGCGACGATCGAGGTGAGCGCGCAGGCCGAGCAGGAGTGGATCGACCACTGCATCGAGAAGGCGCGCCAGGTGGGCGACTTCTTCGAGAACTGCACGCCCGGCTACTACAACAACGAGGGCAAGCCCGGCGAGCGCAGCGCGCAGGACGGCTTCTACGGCGGCGGCTCGCCCGCCTTCTTCGCCCTGCTCGACGCCTGGCGTGCGCAGGGGAACCTGCCGGGCCTCGTCGTCACGCTCGATCGTGTCTAGGAGCGCGAACGGCAGCGAGGCGGAGCTCGACGGGCGGCTCGGCCGCACCTTGCGCTCGCGCCAGGCGATCTGCGACGCCTGCCTCGATCTCGTCGAGGAGGGCGTGCTGCAGCCGAGCGCCGATCAGGTCGCGCAGCGCGCCGGGGTCTCGCGCCGCTCGATCTTCAACCACTTCAGCGATCTGACGGCGCTCTACGACGCCGTGGTGCAGGCGGGCCTGCGGCGCTGCGCGCCGCTCCTCGAGGAGATGCCGCGCGGACTGCCGCTGCGCGAGCGCGCCACGCGGCTGGCCGCGATGTGCGCGCGCTTCCACGAGGCGACCACGCCCTTCCGGCGCTCGACGGTCGCGCAGTCGCTCGTCGGCCCGCTGCGCGAGGAGGCGCGGCGCGTGTCGCAGCGCCTGCTGCGCGAGGAGCGCGACGGGGTCGCCGCGCTCTTCGCCGGCGAGCTCGCGCGCCTCGGGACGACGGAGCGGGCGGAGCTCACCGAGGCGCTGGCCGCGGCCGTCAGCCCCGCGACCTGGGAGCACCTGCGCGCGTCGCGCGGGCTCTCGGCGACGCGCGCCCGGGCCGTCATGCAGCGGAGCCTGCTCGCGCTGCTGCGCGACGCGGGCTTCGAGGCTTAGTCCGGCAAGCTGCGCACGAAGCGCCGATGGCGATCGCGCGGCTTCCCGGAAATGTGCTTTCCAGGATCCCGCCCCGCGTGCTACTGGAGGCGTCGGAGGCGCGCGCCCGATGCGGAGCTGGTGGTGGGGGGCGCCTCGCGCGGCGCGAGTCGCTCGCTCTGCGGCGCGGGTCCTGCTCGCCCTCGCGCTGGCTGCTCCGGCCGCGGCCGTCACCCACCCGTCGCTCCGCGCGGGTGTCACATCGCTGCGCTTCAGCGCCGACATCCTGCGCGATCTCGGCATCGAGCTCGTGGACGTCGCCGCCAGCGAGGCGCCGCTGCGCGAAGGCGCGCTGGGCTTCGCGCTCGACGCCGGGCATTCGCAGGCCGCGTTCGACGCGGTCGGCAGCGATTTCGAGGGCTTCGCGTCCGCCGACCTGCGACACGCGGGCGGCTTCGCCCTGCGCCTGAACGGCGTGCGCATCGACTTCTCCGGCTTCCAGCTGCGCGCGACCGCCGCGCCGCATGCGCTCGAGCTGCGCGACGCGCAGGACCGGCGCTGGTTCCTCGTGGACCGGCCCCACGCGCTGCTGACGCCGGATCTCCTCTCGGTCTCCGAGGCCGATCTCCTGATCGCGCCCGAGCTCGCGGCGCTGCTCGGGCGGGCGGACCTGGCGCACACCTACATCGGTGTGTTGGACCTGCGGCTCTCCTTCACGTCCGCCGGCGCACCCGGGGCACCGGCGCAGGCCGCGGCGCTCGCCGTCTGCGTCGCGAACTTCAGCTTGCCGGTCGACCTCCAGCTGCTCCAGCTCGCGAACCTGACACAGGGAGCGCGCCAGGCTGGCGTGCGCGTCGCGCTGGCGCCGAGCGCGACCGTCCGCAACCTCGGCCCGGGCGACGTCCAGTGGTACCGCGCCATCGCGCCCTCGAGTCCGGTCGGGCCCCATCCCTACCTGGCGCTCCACTTCTACCGCCTCGCGGGCGGCGTGCTCGAGCAGATCGGCCGCGCAGACCTGAAGCACACGTTCTTCGCGACGAACGAGGTGTGCGATTGCGACCCCGGCCAGATCCTCTTCGCCGGCTGCCAGGACGTCTACGGCGTCTCGACGAATCTCGACCGCGCGAACCTCGGTCCGCGCAGCGAGATCGACGCGCGCACGCTCGCGTGGTCGAGCCTCGGCTCGCACTTCGACGGCGTGCCGATCGACGACGTCCGCTCGCACGGCGGCGACTCCGCGCACGACAGCTTCGAGCACCGCCTCGTCGTGAAGGAGCCGGACCTCCAGACACCCGGCGCCCGCTATTTCTACGAGGGCTGGTACATGGCGCCGAACGACTCGGATCTGCTGAACAGCATGGGGCACCGCGAGGTCACGCCGACGCTCGGCGGCTCCACCTGGACCTTCCCGCCGGTCAACGGCATCCAAAACGGCTCGATCGTCGACGTCTTCGTGGATCCGCAGAACGTGCTGCCGGGCCAGGCGACGCAGCTCGCCGACACGGGAGCGGGTCGGGTGCAGCTCGCCGTCGTCACGAGCGCGGTCGGCATCGGCCTCTACCACTACGAGTACGCGCTGATGAACTTCGACGTCGAGCGCCAGATCCGCAGCTTCGCGGTCCCGATCGGGTTCGGGAAGACGGTCTCGAGCGCGGGCTTCGGCGACGCGAACGGCAATCCGCTCGACGACTGGACCTGGAGCGTCCAGGGGCTCCACGTGGTGTGGACCGCGCCGCCGGGCAACGCCCTCGACTGGGGCACGCTCTACAACTTCCGCATGACGGTGAACGCGGCGCCCGTTCCGGCTGCGGCGACGTTGACGCCGCTCGATCCGGGAACGCCCGCGGAGCTCTCGGTGCAGACCCTGCCCGAGCCGGACGTCGGCGCCTCCAACGCCTTCTCCCTGGCGCTGCTCGCGCTGCTCGCGCGCCGGCGCGCGCGGCGCTAGAAGCGCACCTCGACGCCCACGCGCGGCATCGACTTGCGCTGGGCCTCCTCGGCCTTCGGGTCGTCGCGCTGGTCCACGCGCACGCCGCCCTCGAGGCTCACCGACTTGTCGACGGGGATGCGCAGGCCCGCGTCCGTCTGCGAGACGGTTCCCTGGTTCGGCCCCGCATGGCCGGTCGCCTCCGTGTGGCGCTCGACGCGCACGCGATCCTTCCACTCGTCGAACACACCGGGCGTCGGCGGCGGACCCGCGGCGACCGGCTTGTCCTCGAGCTCGCGCAGATCGAGCGGCGCCTGGCGCGAGCCAGACGGCATGCGCAGCAGCGCGTCGAGCGGGACGTGGGTCTCGGCGGGAGGTTCCATCGTCTCGATGCGCGGGCGCGCGGCGGCCTTCGGCTTCGGCGGGGCGGGCGCCGCCGCAGCGACGACGAGCGCCGCCGGCGCGGCGGGGTCCGGGTCCTCGCAGACCGCCGGCTCGTCGAGCGGGATGGCCCCCATCTCGATCGCCGTGCCCTCGTCGGCGATCTCCGGCGCCGCGGAGAGCGCAGGCGTCTCCGGCAGCGACTCCGAGCAGCCCGCCAGGACGGCGAGCGCCGCGGCACGGCACACGAGCTTCGAGATGCGCACGCGCCGGAGACTAGCGGCTGACTCCGGCCGTCGAGGCTGCGCGCCTAGGAGGCCGCCTTCAAGGTCGTGAGATCCTGGAGCACCTGCTCGACGTTCTTCTCCGGATCCACGTCCTGGTAGTACTTCGCGACCTTGCCCTGCGGGTCGATCACGAAGGTGTCGCGCCGCGCGAACGTGAAGCCGAACTTCGAGGTGAGCACGCCGTAGGCCCTGGCGGTCGACTTGTCGGAGTCGGCCAGCAGCGGGAAGGGCACGTTGTGCTCCTTCGCGAACTTCTCGTGCGACGCGACGTCGTCGACGGAGACGCCGAGCACCTCCGCGCCGGCCGCGCGCACCTTCTCGATCTCGTCGCGGTACCTGCACACCTCCTTCGTGCAGCCGGGCGTGCCGTCCTTCGGATAGAAGTAGAGCACCACCCACTTGCCCGCGTACTCGTCGAGCGTGTGCCACTTGCCGTTCTGGTCCTGCAGGCGGAAGGCGGGCGCCTGGGTGCCGACGGCCGGCGGCGTAGCGACGTCGTCCGCTGCGAAGAGCGGAAGCGCGGTGAACGCGAGACCGAGGGCGAGAAGGCGGAGGAGGGATTTCATCGGGGGCTCCTTCACGACGAGGGACGCGGAATGTGCGCTATGCGGATGTCCCGGGCCAGCGACGCGCGGCCTGCGCCAGCGCCGCGCCGAAGAGCGCCGTGAGCGCCTTCCATGCGCGCTCCGCCTGCGCCTCGTCGTAGATGGGCTTGCCGTCGCGCTTCGGCATGTCGGGAACGCACCAGCCGTGCTGGGTCCCCTCGTACACCTCGATCGTCGCGGGCAGCTTCGCGGACGCGAACGCCTCGCGAAGCTTCGTCTTCGCTTCGGGCTGCTGCGCGTCGTCGCTCGCTGCGATCGCGATCAGATAGCGGCCCTTCATCTTCGGCACGAGGAGGTGCGGGCTGCCGGGCTTGTCGGTGACGAGCCCGCCGCCGTGGAACGACGCGCCCGCCCCGATGCGAGAGGGCTCGCCTGCGGCGGCTTGCAGAGTCATCAGGCCACCCATGCAGTAGCCGAAGGCCCCCACCGGCGCGCTCGTGTTCACGAACGGCTGCGCGTCGAGGTACGCGACGAAGGCGTGCGCGTCGCGCGCCACGGCGTCGTTCGTCAGCGGTGCGCGGAAGGCGTCGAGCTTCGCGCGTGCAGCCGGATCGGCGAAGTCGAAGTCCGGACCGGTGCCCGGCGCGCGCGTCGCGCGGTAGAAGGGATTGATGGCGAGCACCACGTAGCCGTCGGCGGCGAGGCGCCGCGCCATCGCGCGCATCGTCGGCCGCAGGCCGAACGCGTCGGGGAAGAGGATCACGCCGGGCCAGCGCCCTTCGCCGTCGGGGCGCACGAGCACGGCGTCGCAGCTGCCGTCGGGCGTCTTCACCAGGACGTCCTCCTCGACGCTGGCCGCCTCCGCCGCCGCGACCGCCGGGCCGATCGCCGCCGCGACGCCTGCCGCCAACGCAAGCTCGTTGAACTCGCGCCGCGTCATGCGCGAGGGATCCTCGTCGTCGGGCCGTCTCGGGTCGCTCATGGGGACTCCTGGTCGCACTCGGAGGTGCGACGCATCGCGCTCACCCGGCCTCCGTCTGGAGCACCGCGCTCGCGCGGTCGAGCTGGAGCTGAAGCTCCTGGTGGATGCTGTCGTTCACGACGCCCTGGTCGCGCAGCGCGAGCAGCGCGTCGGTCTGCGCCTGGTAGATCGCACGCCGCACCTCGCCGTCGACGTGCAGGCGCTCGCGCGCGCGCATGCGCTCGGCCTCGTTCTCGGCGCGCTGCGCGGCGAGCTCGTCCGCCATGGCCTCGCGCAGCCGGTGTACGGCGATGGGGCAGCTCTGCTCGGAGCAGAAGGCATCCAGCCGCGCGATCCCGGCGGCGAGCATGGCCTCGCGCGCGCGTCGCACTTCGGCGTCGGTCGGCTCGGCGTCGGAGAGCCCGAGGCGGCGCACCAGCGGGAGCAGGGTGCCGCCCTGTCCGATCAACGTGACGACGATGACCACGAGCGTGCAGGCCACGATCTCTGCGCGTCCCGGAAAGGGCGTGCCGTCGCGCAGCACGACCGGCAGGGAGAGCGCCGCCGCCAGCGAGATCGCGCCGCGCGCGCCGCACCACGCGCCGACCCCCACCGCGCGCATCTCCGGATAGCCCCCCTCGCGGCGCCGCAGGGCCGGCGAGAGCCAGAGCGGGAGGTAGGCGAGCGGCACGATCCAGACGATCCGCGCGAGCACGACCGCCGCGCTGATGGCGAGCGCGACCCCCGTGATGCCCGGCACGGTCTCGAGCGCCTCGCGCAGCCGCGGCGGCGTCTCCAGACCGATGTAGAGGAACATCACCGCGTTCAGCAGGAAGGAGAGCTGGTCCCACGAGGAGTAGAGATCGACGCGGCTCTCCGGCGCGATGTAGTGCACGCGCCAGGACGCCACGAAGCCGGCGATCACGACGGCGAGCACGCCCGAGGCGCCGACGCTCTCGGCCGCGAAGTAGGCGACGTACGGCGCCAGCAGCGAGAAGACGAAGATCACCGGGGTGCCGTGCAGGCGCCGGTTGAGACGAGCCGCCGCGAAGCCGACGCCCACGCCGACGGCGAGGCCGAGGCCCGCGATGCGCGCGAAGTGCAGGCCGATCGACCCGCTCTCGAAGACGCCCGTCAGCACGACGGCCGTGGCGAGCCCGACGCCGAGCAGGCCGGTCGCGTCGTTGACGAGCCCTTCGCCGCCGAGAATGGCGGTCGTGCGGCGCGGTGCGCGCAGGCGGTCGAGCACCGACTGCACGGCGACGGTGTCGGTCGGCGAGACGATGGCGCCGAGCAGGAAGCAGGCGGCCCACGGCAGCCCCGGCATCGCATGGTGCGCCACCAGCCCCACCGCGGCGATGGTGAAGGCCACCAGCCCGATCGCGAGCTGGAGGATCGGCCGCAGCCAGCGCCGGAAGTCGATCCACGACGCCTTCCACGCGTCGGCGTAGAGCAGCGGCGGCAGGAAGACGGCCAGGATCCAGTGTGGCTCGATGTGCGGGGCCGGCAGCGCCGGCAGGGACGACCAGAGCATGCCCGCGAGGGTCAGCAGCACGGGCGCCGGCACCGCGACGCGCTGGGCGAGCGCGCCCACGACGCCCACGACGCCGAGCACCAGGATCACTGTGGGCAGCAGCTCGTCCATGGATCGGACGGACTCTAGAACCTCAGATCGAGCTGCACCGAGACGATGTCGATCGCGGCGTCGTAATCGCCGTGGGTCCGGTAGGTGAGCGCGCCGCCGACGACGGTCTCCTCGTCGATCTCGGCGTCGCGCACGAAGATGTGGGCGTAGCCGAGGTTCAGCCCGATCAGGCGGTTGTACTGGTAGCTC
>DASUFZ010000029.1:0-7255 GCA_036274295.1 Myxococcota bacterium | reverse complement strand
CCGCCAGGGCGACCTGACCACGAACGTCGCGCTCGAAGGCGGCGACATCGTCTGGGTCCCGCCGACCCTGCTCGCGCGGATCGGCTACGTGATCCAGCAGATCCTCTTCCCGTTCCAGCCGCTGATCGGCGTCGCGCAGTCCACTGCGGGAACGGTCGTCGCGCCGCACTAGCAACTCCGCTCGGCTGCGCCTCGCTGCGCGCGGCGGCGATCGGTGGTGGAGCCGCCCGGGTCCTCGCCGCCGCTTGCGGCGACCCGCGCGCCTTCGGCGCGCTACGTGGAGCTGCGCTCAGAACTAAGGTGTGTCTCTGCCGTTGCCGCCGCGCGGACCGCGCGAGCGCTTCCGCTGCGCCCAGTGGCGGCCGACGATCTCGACCACCTCGGCGACGTCGTCGGTGACGCGGAAGAGCGCGAGGTCGCGGCGCGAGATCATGCGCTCGTCGAGCGGCTGCTTCCCCAGCCAGTCGACCAGCCCGCCCCAGAAGCTGCTGCCGAACAGGATGACCGGGAAGTCGTGGATCTTGCGCGTCTGCTTGAGGGTCAGCGCCTCGAAGATCTCGTCGAGCGTGCCGAAGCCGCCGGGCAGCGCGACGAACGCGCAGGCGTACTTCACGAACATCACCTTGCGCGCGAAGAAGTAGTTGAAGTGGAGCGTGGTGTCGGAGTACGGGTTCGGGCGCTGCTCGTGCGGCAGCCGGATGTTGAGGCCGATCGAGCGGCCGCCCGCCTCGCGCGCGCCGCGATTCGCGGCCTCCATGAGGCCGCCGCCGCCGCCCGTGATCACCGAGTAGCCCGCGTGCGCGAGCGCCTCGGCCACCTTCATGCCCGCCTGGTAGTACAGGTGATTGCTGCGCAGGCGCGCGCTGCCGAAGATCGAGACCGACGGCCAGAACGGGCGGAGGGTCTCGAACCCCTCCACGAACTCACCCATGATCTTGAACACCGTCCAGGTGTCCTTGGCCGTCCGATCCTGCACGTCGCCCACTCCGTCCGCCTCCATCGGCGCTCCGCGCCGTTCTCCTGAACCCCGACACGAACGTAGCTGCCGCCGCGGTGCGCGTTCGTTCAGTTCGCCGCGGCGGGGGCCGATACGCGCGCCATGGACGATCGGCCGCGACCGATCCACTCCGCGCTCGTCGAGGATCCGGCACACACGGCCGCGATCGAGGCCTTCGTCGTCGCGCTGGCGGAGCGGATCGACGAGCTCCAGGACTGCGAGGCGCAGGGGACGCTCGCGCGCCTCGCGGAGCGCGCGGCCGCGCTCGCCGCGGACGCGACGCGCATCGGCTACAAGCCGATCGCCGAGTGGGCGGAGGCGGTGCAGCGCGCCGGCCTCGAGCACAACGAGAAGGACGCGCGCAAGGCGCTGCTCGAGCTGACCGAGGTGGCGTACCGCGTGCGGCTCGGCCACCGCGGCGCGGTCTAGTTCTGATCTCCGCTCGGCTTCGCCTCGCTGCGCGCGGCGGCGACGTAGGCCGCGCGATCCGGGTCTTCGCCGCCGCTTGCGGCGACCCGCGCGCCTTCGGCGCGCTACATCGAGGCGCGTCCGACGGGCGCCACCCGAGGAGCCCGTCGGCTGCATCTGGCCTAGAGGAAGAACCAGAGCGCGATCGGGTTGCCCTGCGCGTCGCGGAAGCGGCCGTCGCAGAGCAGCACGAAGGCGAAGATCGCGCCGTTGGTCACCGCGTGGACGACGATCAGCGGCACGATGTGCCGGCGCCAGTAGAACCAGGCCATCGTCAGCAGGGTCCAGCCGAGCATCACGCCCCACTCCCAGCGCTGGTGCGTGAAGACGAAGTACGCCGTCGTGGCGAGGAAGCTCGGCCAGGTGAAGTGCGCGATCGGCACCTTGCGGAAGTCGGCGCTCGTGTTCCAGACCTCGGCGAAGCGGATCAGCCAGCTGCGCACGAAGAGCTCCTCGACGAAGGGCGTCACCGCGGCGTAGCCGATCGCGCGCAGCGCCAGCGCGAGCGCGACGCCGCCCGCGCCGAATGGCACCGCGGCGTCGAAGCCGGTGTCAGCGGGCCGGAGGTCGTCGCGCAGCAGGAACGGCGCGATCCACAGCACCGCGCCGAGCAGCCCGACGACGACGTCGAGCAGCACGGTCGCGTCCGCGCGGAAGCCGCCGAGCTCCGGATAGCGTCCGCGCGTCGCGAACCACAGCACGAGCGCGCCCGGCACCAGCACGCGTAGGACGAGGAAGATTCCGGCGGCGCCATCCGAGGCACGGCTCCCGATCTCCACCAACAGGAGGAACGAGAGCATGGGCAGCCAGTACGGCGCCCAGCCGCTGTCGCGTCGCTTCGGCATGCGCACCTGCCGGGTTCGAGGGCGTCGCAGAGTAGACCGACACCCCCGGGTTCCGCCGCCACGCGAACCCTGCACGGCGCCCTTCCACGTGGAACCCGACGCCCGCTACGCGCTCGGCCGCGACGGCACCGGCACGACCGGGAGGCCCGCCTCCTGCCATGCCTTCCAGCCTCCGACCAGGGCGCGCGCGCGGGTGAAGCCGCGCCGCTTGAGATCGCGCGCGGCCCGCCCGCTCGTCTCCTCGTTGGGACAGCTGCAGTAGAGGACGATCCAGGCGTCCTCCGGAAGCCCCAGCCGGCGGGCGTCGTCGGCCGCCATGCTCGGCGTGAGGCGCACCGCGCCGCGCGCCAGGGTCTCTGCGCCGGCCCACTCGCTGTCGCGGCGCACGTCGGCGACGACTACGGGCGCGCCGACGTCGAGGAGCGCCTTCACCTCCTCGATGCGGATGCCGTCCGCGGCGTCCGCGAATTCGAGGTACGGGCTCGCGGGCGCCGGCGCAGGTGCGGCCGTCGCGGCCGCCAGCGCCTGGAGCGGCGCGACCGGGAGCGGCGTCGCCAGCGGCGCCTGCGCCGGGGCGGGTCCCATGAACATCAGGCCGCCGCCGTGGACGAGCACCGAGAGCAGCACCACCAGACAGGCGACGCGGAAGAGCGCCTCGGCCTCGGCGGCGCCCGCGAAGACCGGCAGCAGCACGAGCAGCAGGGTCGAGAGGCCGCGCGGGCCGAACCACGCCATCAGCCAGCGGCTGCGTCGATCGAGCGGCGTGCGCGCGAGCGCGATCGAGTAGACGACCGGCCGCCCGACCAGCACGAGCACCGCGAAGGCGAGCGAGCGCAGATCCGCGCTCTCGACGCCCGTCCAGATGAGCGAGCTGCCGAGCAGCACGAAGGTCAGCAGCAGCGCGAGCTCGGCCGTCGTCTCGCCGTACTCGCGGAAGCAGTCGCACAGCTCGACGTCGAAGGCCGCGATCGTGAGCCCGGCCGCGAATGCCGCGAGGAAGCCGCTGCCGTGGAGCGACTCGGCCGCCGCATACGCCGCGAAGCAGATGCCGAGCGAGTAGAGCGACTCGTAGTCCCGGCGGACGCCGAGGCGTCGGCGCACCAGGTCCAGGGTCGCGATGCCGACGAGCCCGACGGCGACGCCCGCGCCGGGGCCGAGCAGGAAGAGATCCAGGCCGAGACGCGCGGCGACGGCGCCGCCGAACGGTGTCGGCGACGACGGCAGCATCGTCATCGCGACCAGCACGATCGGGAGCAGCACGACGTCGTTGAGGCCGCTCTCGAGCCGCAGTCCCGGGCGCGCGGGTCCGAGATCGGGTCGGCGCAGCAGCCCGCGCAGCAGCACCGGGTCGGTCGAGGCGAGCGCGGCGCCGAGGATCGCAGCCGCCGCAGGCGAGAAGCCGAGCAGCGCCCAGGCCAGACCCCCGAAGAGCGCGGCCGAGAACAGGGTGCCCGGCCCGAGCAGGATCAGGGTCAGGCGGCCGTTCTCGCGCAGCTCGCGCCGGTCGATGCCGAGCGCGTCGGTGAACAGGATCAGCGCCAGCGACAAGGTCGCGACGGCGTGGAGCAGCGGCGACTGGAGCGGCACGTCGAGCGCGTCGAGCCCGATCGGACCGAGCGCCGCGCCGAGCGCGAGGAAGATCCCCACTTGCGGGATGCCGCTCCGCTCGACCCAGCCCGAGAGGAGCGACGCGATCACGATCACGGCGCCCACGAGCGCGAGGGCGAAGACGAGCGGGCTGGTGACGGGCTCCACGGACTCCGGACGGTAGTCCCGGAGCGTCAGGTTTTCGAAGCGAGGGTGTGTCCCCGCGATCGCGCCCGGCGCAGAGGAATGCTACGCAACGGTGCGCGGGATCACGGTGCAGGCTCGCAACCGGAACGTAGGATCGCGAGCCCGGAACAAGGAGATGTCATGAAGTGGGGTGAGAAGACGCTGGCGGCGGGTGCGCTGATCGCGCTGCTCGCGGGCGTCGGCTGTGCGACGAACTCGGATGTGAGCGGTGTGCGCGCCGACGCGGAGAACGCGCGGCGCATCGCCGAGGACGCCAACGCGAAGGCCAGTGCCGCGGCAGCCGATGCTGCCGCCGCGCGCGCGGCCGCCGAGCAGGCGGCGCGGGATGCGGCAGCCGCGAACGAGAAGGCCGACCGCATCTTTCAGCGGTCCCTCCACAAGTAGCCTCGAGCCGGCTGCGCCGGCCGGGTACATGGCCGTCGAGCGCCCGAGACCCGCCAAGGCGGATCTCGTGCTCGTCCTCAAGGCGCCGCGTCGTCTCCTGCTCCTGCGCGGGCAGAGCGTCCTGCGCGACTACGAGGTCTCGCTCGGCAAGAGTCCGCTGGGGCCGAAGCGGCACTGGCTCGACGGTCGTACGCCCGAAGGCCGCTACACGGTCGACTCGCGCGTGGTGGACAGCCGCTTCCACCGCGCCCTGCATATTTCCTATCCGAACGCGAACGACCTGGCGTTCGCGAGCCGCGCGGGTCTCGACCCGGGCGGCAACGTGATGATCCACGGCCTGCCGGACGGCGAGAGCTGGGTCGGCACGGCGCATCGCCAGTACGACTGGACGAACGGGTGCATCGCCGTCACCGACGACGAGATGAACGAGATCTGGGAGCTCGTCGATGACGGGACGCCGATCGAGATCCGCCCGTAGCGCCGCGCTCCTGCTGTGGCTGGCGCTCGCGTGCGGCGCGGTTGCGCCGCTCGGGTGCAGCACGAGCGGCGGGCCGCCGCAGAAGCGTCACTTCCTCGAAGATCCGCCGCCCTCCCCCGACCTGGTCGGGAAGCTCCGCTTCCGCGAGGCGCGCGCGGAGGACACGTTGATCGATCTCGCGCCCGAGCTCGGTGTCGGCTACGTCGAGCTGCTGGCGGCCAACCCCGGCGTCGATCCATGGCTGCCCCCCGACGGCACGCGCCTGGTGGTGCCGTCCGTGCGCCTGCTGCCGAGCGGACGCCGCGAGGGCATCGTCGTCAACCTCGGCGACCTGCACCTCTACTTCTTCGAGCCCGGCCAGCCGGTGCGCGCCTATCCGATCGGCATCGCGAAGGACGGCTACGCGACGCCGCTCGGCGTCACGCAGGTGAAGGACAAGAAGGAGAAGCCGACGTGGGTGCCGGGTCCGTCGGCGCGCCGCGACGGCTATCCCGCGGTGGTGAAGCCCGGCCCCGACAACCCCCTCGGCGAGTACGCGCTCTACCTCGGCTGGCCCTCCTACCTGATCCACGGCACGAACGATCCGCGCGGCGTCGGCCGGCACTCGAGCCGCGGCTGCATCCGGCTCTACCCGGACGACATCGCCGAGCTCTACTCCCGCGTCGCGCCGGGGACGCCGGTGCGCGTGGTGAACGAGCCCGTGAAGCTCGGCTGGATCGACGGCGAGCTCTACCTGGAGGTGAACCCGGACGCCGACCAGTCGCTGGAGATCGACGAGAGCGGCAAGCTGGCGCAGCCGAAGGCGCCGGAGGACCTGCGCGCGCTGGTGAAGCGCGCCGCCGGCAAGGACGCGAAGCGCCTCGACTGGGCGCGCATCGACCGCGCCGGCCTGCGGCGCTCCGGCGTGCCGCTGCGCATCACGCAGCCGGCCGGGACGCCGCCCTCCTCGTCCGCCGACGCGCGAGCGCCGCGGTGAGTCCGGCGCCGGCGAGCTGCATCCACAGCGCATCCGGCTCGGGCAGGAGGAAGACTTCGCCGCCGTTCAGGTCGAGCACGTAGAGATTGCCGACGTCGTCCTCGCCGAAGGACGACACGGTGGCGATCGTACCCATGTCGGGCACGAAGCCCGGCTGGCCCGTGTGGTCCGTGAGCTCCGTGTAGTTCGTGCCGTCGTTGCTGGCCGGCGGTGAGCCGTCCCAGCGCAGCGACCACAGGCGCCCGGTGCCGAAGTCCGCGAAGAAGTAGCGGCCCTGCAGCTCGGGCACGGGGCCGCGGTAGACGTAGCCGCCGGTGATGGCGATGCCGGTGAAGCCATCCGGCGGGTTCGAGCACTGATCGCCCGAGGTGCCGTGCGGGTAGTCGAAGATCGGATCGATCGCGCCGGCAGGTCGAGCACCCCCGACGCCACCGGTGGGTGTCGCGATCACGCCCTCGCGCAGGCGCCAGCCGTAGTTCTCACCGCCCGTGCTCGTGCCCGGCTGGACATCGAGCTCCTCGCAAGCCGTCTGGCCGACGTCGCCGATGTAGAGGTCGCCGGTCGCGCGGTCGAAGCTGTTGCGCCACGGATTGCGCAGGCCGTAGACCCAGATCTCGTCGTCGCCGGTCACGCCGACGAAGGGGTTGTCCGGCGGGATCGCGTAGTTGCGCGTCGTATCCGCCGGAAAGTCGTCGCCGTCGACGTCGATGCGCAGGATCTTCCCGAGCAGGTTGCTCGTGATGTCCTGCCCGTTGCCGGTGCCGGCGGTGTGCCCCGCGTCGTTGTCGTCGTCGCCGCCGCCGTCGCCCGTGGAGAGATAGAGGTACCCGTCCGGCCCGAACGCCATCCAGCCGCCGTTGTGGTTGCTCGCCGGCTGGACGTACGAGAGCACGGGCGTCGCGCTCGCCGGATCGGCGACATCGGGATCGGCCGCCGACACCTGGTAGCGGACGATCTGCTTGTTCGGATTGGTGTAGGCGACGTAGAAGAAGCCGTTCGTCGCGTAGTCGGGATGGAACGCCATGCCGAGCAGCCCCTGCTCGTTGCCCGTCGAGACGGGCGGCACGGTCAGGAACGGCGTCGGATCGAGCGTGTAGTCGGGCAGATGCAGGATGCGGATCTGACCGAGGTGCTGCTCGAGCACGAAGACGCGCGTCCGGTCGCCTGGCGGCGCCGTCAGGAAGTCCGGACGGGCGAGCCCCGTCGCGACGCGTGTGACGTCGAAGCTCTGCGCCTGCGCCTGCGCGCCGAGCCCGAGGATCAATGCGAGCGATAACCGAACACCTCTCATGTCGCCGACCTCTCGCCCTCCC
>DASUFZ010000028.1:0-17327 GCA_036274295.1 Myxococcota bacterium | reverse complement strand
AGCTAGCCGGCGTGGTCGTGGAACTCGAGCGCGAAGCGGTAGCCGACGAAGCGGATCACGCCCTCGGCGAGTCCGGCGGCCGCGTAGCTCGCGGACTCCGGCACCTCGTTCATGACGGCCACGGCGCGCACCGTCTCGCCGCCGGCGCAGAGGTGCTTGCGCACCCAGCCCATGCGGCGCAGCAGGCCGGGCACCAGGTCCGGGTCGTTGCCGTCGTCCGGCACGAGCACGATGACGAAGCCGCCGCGCAGGTCGCGCGCCAGCAGGTCGATGTCGCCGACCGGTGTCTCGAAGCTCTCGCCGATCGGCTTGCCCTTGGCGTCGGCGTGGATGCCGAGCCCCTTCTCGAGCAGGCCGGGCTGATCGACGATGAGCGAGCGCACCTGTGCGGAGTCGAGCGAGAGGCTCGGCGGACCCGCAGGGCGGGCCGCAGCGGCGCGCGCCGGCGGCGCGGGCTTGGGCGCAGGCGCGGGAACGGGAGCGGGAGCAGTACGCGTGCGCACCGGGATCACCTCTTCCTTCTCGGGTTCCTCGAGCTCCGGGCCGTCGTCGTCCTCGATCACCGACTCGTCGACGTCGACCTCGAGGCCGAGGCCGGCATCGATGTCGTCCCCTCGCGTGGTCTCGTCGGGGCTCGGCGGCATCGGCGGCAGGCTGCTGCCGCTGTCCGCGTTCGACTCGACCGCATGCGTCTTGGCGGGACGCCCGCAGCTCGGGCACTGCGAGCGGCCCGACTGGTAGCGGGTATTGCAGCCTCGGCAGATCAGCATGCAGTGCCCATCGGCCGGACGGAGTTGCCGCTTGATTGCCGCTCTTTCAGCGACCCGGTAAGAGGCAGGAGTGGATCGACTCCTCGCCCGGAATCTCGCGGGCCAGGGTCTTGATGGCCAGCTCGGCCTCCCGCAGCGAGAAATCGTGCGTGTGCATGCGGGCCAGCGGGTAGCGCCCCGACTCGATCAGCCGGATGGCGCTGGTGTAGCCCGAGGACGTCACCCCGATCGCCCCGCGGATGGCGATCTCCTTCATGACGATCTTGTCGGAGACGAAGTCCGGGATCGCCTTGAAGCCCTTCACGCCGGCCAGCACGACCGTGCCGCCCGGACGCACGTAGTCGAGCGCGTCGGCCACGGGCGCCGTCGAGTACGAGGAGACGTCCACCACCACGTCCGCGCCGACGCCGTCGGTCAGCTCGCGGATGCGCCGCTTCGCGTCCTCGTTCTGCACGTCGATGGCGGCATGCGCGCCGAACTCGCGCGCGAGCTCGAGCTTGCGCGCGTCGGCCGCCAGCCCCGTGACGATGATCTTCGAGGCCCCCGCCTCGCGGCAGGCCAGCACGGAGGCGAGCCCGCGCTGCCCCGGTCCGAGGATGACGACAACGTCACCCGGGCCCGTCCCGGGGATCTCGACCGCCCAGCGGAAGCCCGCGCCGAGCGGGTTGAAGAGGACGGCCAGACTCGGGTCGAGCGCGGGATCGATCTTGTGCACGATCGAGTTCGGGTGCAGGTACATGTACTCGGCGTAGGCGCCCCACAGCCCCGGCGGCTCCTCCAGCGGGATGTACGAGTAGATGCGCCGCGTGCGGCACAGGTGATAGCTGCCGGCGAGGCAGGCATCGCAGAAGCGGCACGAGAGCATGGTCTCGACGGCGACGCGGTCGCCGACGTCGACGCCCCAGCGGCGCGCGGCGCGGTCGCCGATCGCCTCGATCACGCCGAGCGGCTCGTGCCCGGGGATCACCGGGATGGGCGTGCGCAGGACGCCCTCGAACTGCTCGGTGTCACTGCCGCAGATGCCGCACGCCTCGACGCGCAGCAGCGCGGAGTCGCCGTCGATGTCCGGCACCGGCAGCTCGCGCGGCTCGAGACGTCGCACCGCCGTCTGCACCATCGCGAGCGTCTTGCGCGGTCTCACGAGCGCAGATTCTATTCGACCTCGCCCGCTCGCTCGCGTAAATTCGCGGCTCCGGGCGCGCCCACCCCGGACGAAGGAATGGATCGACGCGCGCGACAGATGGCCGAGCGGCGGGAGCGCATTCTCGCTGCCACCTGCGACATCGTGGCCGAGCTCGGCCCCGAAGGGCTGTCGATGCGCGATCTCGCGCGCCGCAGCCGGGTCACGGTGCCGACCATCTACAGCCTGATCGGCGGCAGGGACGCGGTCCTCTTCACGGCGATCGAGGAGCAGGTCGCGCGCTTCGTCAACGGGATCGAGCAGGCGCCGGCCGAGAATGCCGTGGACCGCGTTCTCGCAGTGTACGAATCGTGCCTGCAAGAGCTGCTCAGCCTGCCGCGCTACTGGCGCACCTTCCTGCGCGTGATCTTCACGCGTCCCTCGGCCGAGGCCATGCGCGCGCGGCTCGCGAACGCGATGTACGTCGAGATGTCGCGCGGGGTGGACGCGCTCCGCATGACGCACGCGCTCGCCGACTGGGTGGAGCCCGCGGCGCTCGTGGCGCTCCTCCACCGCAACCAGACGGTGGTGACGATGCAGTGGGCGGCGGGCGAGTTCCCCGACGCGCAGCTGCGAGCGGCCATGCTCTACGGCCCCTGCTGCGTGCTGGCCGGCGCCTGCGTCGATCACTATCGCAAGGAGTTCTCGGAGCGCGCGACCGCGCTCCAGCCCTACGTCGTCGCCAGCTTCGCGCGGCGCTCCGAGCGGCGCAGGAAGCGCGAGTGATGCAGGTCCGGCGCGCGGACATGCTGAACGGCGGCGTCTAGTCTTCGCGCGGGACGTCGAAGCGCGCGCGGTATTCCGCGTACTCGCGCTCGAGCCCCTCGCGCGAGAGGCCGAGCTCCTCCGCGCGGTAGATGTGGCGACCGAAGGCCGCCTGGTGGCGGTCCTGCATCCAGCGCTGCATGCGGCGCGCGTGGAGATCGGACACGGCGTCGCCGAAGTGCGCGTAGAGGCGCTGCACGGAGCCGACCGGATCCTTCATCAGCTCCGCGTACTGGAGGTGGAAGCACCAGTCGCGGCTCGGCTGCGCGGCGTCGTAGCGGAGCCCGCGCTCGACGCCGACCTTCAGCTCGTGGTTCCAGTAGACGCCCGTCTTCACGGGATCGACGTCGCTGCACCACGTGCGGTAGAAGGCCGTGTTGAGGCTCGCGACCGACGGCACCACCGCGGCCGGATCGCGGTGCGTCCACACGAGTCGCGCGTCGGGATAGCGCTCGCGCAGCGCCTCGAGATGCCAGAGGTGCTGCGGCGTCTTCAGCGCCCACGTTCCCGTCGGCAGCGCCGACTGGAGGATCTGCAACACCAGCTCGTGCAGGGCGTAGGCCGGGCGCGCGTCGGCCTGCTCGAGCCAGCGCCCGTACGAGGGCATCAGCGCCTGCGTCTCGTACTGGAGGCTCTTGAAGTCGAGCGCGAGGAGCGTCACGCACTCGGTCGCGAGCGTGGAGCTCATCGGGTGCATCGACGGCAGCGGCGGGATCAGCTTGTGCAGCTGCTCGACCTGCTTCGCGGCCTCGGCGATGCGCGGATCCTCGGCGTATCCCGCGAGGTCTGCCGGCGGGATCAGCTCGGTCGTCTCCCAGTGGCGCAGCGAGCGCACCGCGGGATCGAGATCGAGCAGGAAGGAGAGCAGGGTCGTCCCGGTGCGCGGCATGCCCAGCACGACGAGCGGACGCGCGATGCGCTCGCTCCGCACCTCGGGGTGGCGCTTCGCCCAGTCGACGATGCGGAGCCGATTCTCGAGCGCGCGCTGGAGCATGCCGGCGAAGGCGATGCGCCCGAACGCGTGCTGCCCGCCCTCGCGCAGCGCGGATTCGACGAGCGCGTCGAGGCCCGCGCGGTAGCCCGGGTCGCCGTAGTCGTCGAGGCCGGTCTTCTCGCGCGCGGACGCGACGAGGCGCTCGGGATCGAGCCGCGCGATGTCGATGCCGGCGGCGGCGAGCCCCGCGCCGACGAGATTCAGCGCGCGCAGCACCGGCGAGCGCAGGCCCGCATCGTGGAAGGTCCAGCTGCGCGCGGTCGCCGTCACGGCGCGCCAACCTAGCCCGATCGGGGTTAGGATGCGCCCGTGGCTTCGCTCTCCGTCGGCATCACCCCCTGGCAGTACGCAGCGGACGTGTCGGCGGCGACGCTCGCGGCGCAGGCCGAGCGCGCCGAGTCGCTGGGCCTCCACTCCCTCTGGCTGCCCGAGAGCCACTTCAGCGGCGCGACCTCGAATCCGGTGCCGCTGATGCTGCTCGCGGCGTGCGCGGCGCAGACCTCGCGCCTGCGCCTCGCCACCACCTCGTATCTGCTGCCCGTGCGCCATCCCGTGCAGGCGGCCGAAGAAGTCGCCGTGCTCGATTGCCTCTCGGGCGGGCGCCTCATCCTCGGCGTCGGCCGCGGCTTCCGCTCCGCGCTCTTCGACGCCTTCGAGGTGCCGGTCAGCGAGAAGCGCGACCGTTTCGAGGCCGCGCTCGCCGCCATGCGCGACGCATGGGCCGGCAAGCCGATCGCGCAGGGCGAGGACGGCCAGCCGATCGTGCTCTCGCCGCTGCCCGTCCAGCGCCCGCATCCGCCCATCTGGGCGAGCGCGTTCGGACCGAAGGCGCTCGCGCAGGCCGGCCGCCTCGGCCTTCCGTATCTCGCGTCGCCGATCGAGCCGTGGCCGCGCCTGCTCGAGAACTACGCCGCGCACCGCGAGGCGGTCGAGGCGGCGCACGGCGCCTGCGCGCTCGACGTGCCCGTCATGCGCACGGTGTTCGCGCATCGCGACGTGCGCGTGTGCGCGCGCGTCGCCGCCGGCCTCGAGCGGCAGGCTGCCGCGCTCGCGAGCGCCGGCAACGCGGTGATCCGCAGGGTCGCGTCGGCGGGGCTCGAGGACTGGGCGCTCGTCGGCGAGCCGGGCGAGGTGGCCGATGGCATCGCGCGCTACCGCGAGCGCCTCGGCGTCACGCACCTGATCGCGCGCATGCAGCTTCCGGGTGCCGACGAGCGCGACGTCATGGAGTGCCTGGAGCATCTCGCCGGGTTCGCAGCCGGCTGACGCCCGACGGGCGTATGATGGGCGCGTGCAAGGCGAAGCCCCTGCGGCAGCGCGAACGCCCGTGATCTGCCTCGGGGCGCTCGCATCGGGCGCCCTGTATGCGCTCGCCTTCCCGCCGGCCGAGCTCTTCCCGCTGGCCTGGATCGCGCTCGTGCCGCTCGTCGTCGCGCTCTGCCGTGTCGGCCCGTGGGCGGGCGCCGGCCTCGGCCTCGTCTTCAGCCTCGGTGCGGGAGCGGGCCTCGCCTCGTGGCTGCCGGGCACGCTCGCGGCGTTCTTCCAGTTGGGCTGGGGTGAGGCGGTTCTCTACGCGTTCGGCGTGCTGCTCCTGTGCGGGCTGCCGTATGCCGCGTTCGGCGCCTGCGTCGCCGCGCACGGACGGCGTCCCGGATTGCCCCTCGTCGTCGCCGCGTGCTGGGGCTTCTGCGAGTGGCTGCGGCTCGCGGGCCCGATTCCGACGCCGTGGGCGCTGCTGGCCTACACGCAGGCGCCCTGGCTCCCGATCGTGCAGAGCGCGGATCTCTTCGGCGCGCTCGGCCTCGGCGTGCTGATGGCGTCCGTGAACGGCAGCGTCGCCGCGATCCTGATGCGCGACACGCGTGGGCGTCGCTTCACGCCGGCGCGCGCCCTGCCCTTCGCCCTCGTGCTGGCCGCCTGGATCTACGGCGGCGTCCGCCTGGCGCAGCCGTTCGGCACCGGCGACGAGATCTCCGTCGCGCTCGTGCAGGCCGCCGTCGCGCCGTCGGATCGCTTCGTGCCCGCGCGCCGCGAGGCCAACCTCGAGCGCCACCTCGCGCTGACGCGGAAGCTCGCCGCCGCGCCGCCGGATCTCGTGATCTGGCCCGAGCTCTCGGTCGAGTTCCACGTCGACAGCGAGCCGGCGCTCTGGCAGCGCGTCGAGGAGACGCAGCGCGCGCTCGGCAGCGAGCTCCTCGTCGGCGCGCCGCACTCGCGCTACCGCGCGCTCGTGCTCGAGTCGACGAACGCCGCGCTGCTCGTGCGCGACGGCCGCCTCGTCGACCAGCACGAGAAGGTCGCGCTGATGCCCTTCTCCGAGACGCGGCCGGCGCTGCTCCCGATCGGCCGCGATCTCTTCCGCCCCGGCCGCAGCTTGCGCCCGCTGCACGCGCGCGCGGGCGCGCTCGGCGTGCTGCTCTGCTCCGAGGGCCTCCAGCCGGAGCTCGCGCAGCGCCTCGTCGCCGGCGGCGCCGAGCTGCTCGCGAATCCCTCGAACGACGACTGGTTCGCCTCGGAGGCGGCGTCGCGCCACCAGCTCGCGGTCAGCGTCTTCCGCGCCGTCGAGACGCGGCGCCCCTGGATCCGCCCGTCGACGCGCGGGCTCTCGTCGATCGTCGACGCCCACGGGCGCATCCTCGCGCTCGCGCCCTACGGCGAGCCCGCGCTGCTGGAGGCGCGCGTGCGCCGCGGGCACGAGCAGAGCGCATACTCCCGCCTTTCGCAGCGCCTTCCCGGGCCGGCCTCCGGCATCACACTCGCCTTCGTCTTCGGTCTCGCCGTGCTCCGCCGGCGCGATCCGTGAGGTCCCTCATGTCGAAGAGCATCCCGTTCGCAGCCCTGGCCCTCGTCGCGCTCTGCGCGACGCCCTACGCCGCGCGCGCCGGCGCCGCCGGCGGCGGCTCCCTCGGCTGCGCCTCGACGGCGCAGATCCGCTACGTCGTCGACGCCAATGGCAACGGCCTGCGCGACACCGGCGAGAACACCACGTGCTCCGCCCCGTTCGTCGACGACACGAACAACGACGAGCCGGTCGTCCACAACGGCTCGCTCGGCGGCCCCGTGTGCGTGCCGGCGTCGCTGGCGCAGATGCGCGGGACGCTCTCCTTGATCGCCGACGACAACGGGCGCGACAACAACAACGGCAACACCGGCCAGGTGGTGGCGATCGTGCTCGACGTGATGAACCAGGACAAGACGTTCCGCCTCGCCGACACCTTCCCGTCGCAGTCCGGGCTCGGGAATCTCATCATCGGCAACTGGGACAACCGCGTGCAGAACGAGTTCAACGTGTTCGGCGTGAAGTTCAAGGGCGCGCTCTTCCTGACGCCGGCCGGCGTCAACCCGGGCGCGCTCTCGGATCTCGGCGCGCAGCTCGCGCAGATCGCGCAGAGCCAGGGGCTGATCCCGAACGCGAACGACGTGATCCCCGTCATCGCCAGCGCCTCCCGCGACGCCGCGCGCAAGCGCATGGTGCAGTCGAGCGCGAGCGGCTGCGCCGACACCGACAACGGCATCGCGGCCGGCTGCGGCGAGCTCGAGGTCGACCAGAGCGGCGTCTCGCAGCCGCTCGCGTCCGTCGCGGTCTACCGACTCACCATCAGCTTCGCGGAGAAGCTCGTGGGCTCGCCGCCGACCTGCCAGTAGGGGGGGCCTCGTGAGACGGAAGCCGCGCGCGGTAGCGGCCGTGGCGGCGCTCGGGTTGCTCTGGCTGTGCGCGCTCGCGCTGCACCTCGATCTCGCGTTCCGCGGCAAGCTCGCCTGGGCGCCGCTCTACGTGACGCCCGCGGCGAGCGCCACCGCGTCGCCCGAGGTCGCGGGGCTCTGGCCGGAGGTCATGCAGGACGACACGACGCCGCGGGCCGGTGATCGCCTGATCGCGGCCGGCGACATCGCGCTCGCGGGCGACGGCCGTCTCGACGCGCTGGCGGCGCTCCACGCCGCCGCGTCGGGGCACGCCGTCCCGCTCCAGGTCGACCGCCAGGGCCGCGACATCGACGTGCGCCTCCCGCTCCAGCGCTTCTCCGCACCCTGGAGCCTGCTGCCGCTGACGCTCGGCATGGGTCTCGGCGCGCTCTCGATCTGGCTGCGGCGCGGCGACTCGCGCGCGGCGCGCGCCTGCGCGCTCGCGATGCTGGCCTACAGCCTGCACTGGGCGATCTCGGTGCCGGGCGGCGGCTGGCGCACGCACTTCGGCTTCTGGCTGCTCGTGGTGACGGGCGCGCTCTTCGGACCGCTGACCCTGCGCGCGGTGCTGCTCTTCCCGGAGCGGGAGGATCCGCCGTCGCGCACGGCGCTCGCGCTCTGCTGGGCCTTCCTCGTCGTCGGGCCGCTGATGGCGAGCTGGCTCGTCGGCGCGCCGCTGCCGGCGACCCTCGGCCTCTCGCTGCTCCTCGCCAGCTATGCCGCGCTGATCGCGTGCCTGCTCTTCGCGTTGGCGCGCATCTACCTGCGCGGCAGCGCGCCGACGCGACGCCAGCTCCGCTGGGTCGTGCTCGGGCTCTACCTCGGCCTCGCGCCGCCCGCCGCTGCGGCCGCGCTCGGCGCATGGCAGCCGGCCTGGCGGCAGCTCTACGAGGTGAGCCTGCTGACGACGCTCTTCATCCCCCTCTGCATCGCGGTGGCGCTGACCCGCCACCATCTCTTCGACATCGATCGGCTGATCTCGTCGACGGCCGCCTACTCCTTGCTGCTGATCGTATTCCTGGCGCTGCTCGTCGTGCCCGTGCCGATGGCGGCGGGCGCCGTCAGCAGCTGGGCGGGCGTCGACCGCGGCCTCGTGCAGTGGGTGCTCGCGCTCGCGCTCGCGACGGGCGTGATCCTCGGCGAGCGCGTGGTGCGGCCGCGCCTCGAGCGCCTCTTCTTCCGCGAGCGCTTCGATTTCGAGAACGGCGTGCGCGACCTGCGCACGTCGCTCGCGAGCGCGCGCGGCCCGGGTCCTCTCTTCGAGCGCATCGGCCTGCGCCTGACCTCGCTGCTCGGGCTCCGCACCTGCGTCGCCTATGCGAAGGCGGGCGACCGCCTCGCGCCGATCTGGGCGCAGGCGCCCGTGGTGCCGCCGGGCTTCGAGGCGCGCGGGCGCCTGGCCGCGCTGCTGGAGGACGCGGCCAAGCCGGTCGACGACACGCGCTGGCGTCGCTGGGCGCACAGCGGCCTGCTCGACGACCTCGAGCGCGCCGAGCTCGAGAGCATCGACCCGAAGCTGCTGGTGCCGGTGGCCGGCGAGAAGGGGCTCGCCGCCGTGCTCTGCCTCGGCGAGAAGGCATCCGAGGACATCTACACGCCGGTCGACGTCGCGCTGCTCGAGGGGCTCGCCGACCGCGCATCCGCCGAGCTCGCGCGCTTCGACGCCGCCACCATCGAGCGCGCCGAGCGCGAGCGCTACGAGCGCATGGCGGGCTACGTCCCCGCGCCCGTGCGCGACGAGGTGATGGCGCGCGCGATCGAGGCCCTGCCCGGCGAGCGCGAGGTCTCGGTGCTCTTCGTCGACATGCGCGGCTACACCGCCTTCTCGGAGAAGCGCTCGCCGGACGAGATCTTCCGCGTGGTGAACGCCTACACCACGGCGGTCTCGCGGGTCGTGCGCGAGCACATGGGCTTCGTGGTGGAGTTCCAGGGCGACGGCCTGATGGCGGTCTTCGGCGCGCCGCGGACGCTCGCGCACAAGGAGCGGGCTGCCGTCCTCGCGGCGCTCGCCGTCATCGACGCCATCGAGAGCGGCGCCGTCGAGGCGCTGGCCGGCCACGCGCTCCAGGTCGGCGTCGGCGTGGCGACCGGCCCGGCCTACGTCGGCAACGTGCAGTCCATCGACCGCAAGATCTGGTGCGTGATCGGCAACACGACGAATCTGGCGGCGCGCCTCCAGGCACTGACCCGCGAGCTCGGCACGAGCCTGCTGATCGACGCCGCGACGCACGCTCGCGGCGGCGACGCCGTCGCCGCGTTCGCTGCGAGCGACGTGCGCGTGCGCGGGCGCACAGAACGCATGCGCGTGTACGGGCCGCCGAGCGTCGGATCCCGGCCTGCGCTAACGAGTCACGGAGCGTAGATACAGGCGCGCGCCCATCAGCAGGAAGAGCGCGAGCGTCGCGAGGGCCAGCGGCGACGCGAGCGGAATCTCCGGGGCGTACGAGAAGTTCTGGATCACTCCGGTCGTGACGAAGGACGGCCCGCTGCCGATCGCGAAGACGCGCTGGGACTGCAAGGTCGCGTTTGCGTTCACGGCGGCGGCGAGCGCCGCTGCGACTGCCGTCGGGCTCTGGCCGGCGCCCACCGCCACCACGACGGTCACGCCGTTGATCGTCACGAAGGCCGTGCCGGTCGGCACCGGCGACGGAATCTCGAACGCGTGCTGCGCGTCCGCGGTGTCGACCGGCAGCGCGGCCACCACGTAGTTCGAGCCGGCGCCCGCCGCGAAGTTCCCGCCGAGCTGCACGGTGCCCGCCTTGAAATCGCGCCGCAGCAGGCGGAACTCCTGCGTCTCGTCGCTGTCGCGCACGTCGAGGAGCACGCCGGACAGCGGCGTGAAGCCCGACGTGAGCCAGGCGGGCTCGCCCGTCGCGCGCGTGTCGTAGCCGATGTAGACCGTCGCGTCCTGCGCGAGGGTGAACGTCAGGTGCGGGAACGCCGTGACGTTCTTGTCATCGTTGGCGGTCTTGATCCACTGGCCGCACTCCATGAACTCGGGGATGGAGACGAGCACGTGCCGCTGCACGCCGATGCGGTCGGCGTAGTAGTGGTCGCCGCCCTTCAGCGACGCGATCTGGTTCGCGCGGCCGCTCGAGCTGGTGAGGTTCGAGATCAGCGGCACCACGTTCGGGCAGCCGCGCTGCCGCCCGACCAGGAGGAGGTAGTCGAAGGCGCGCTCCCGCTGGACGCCGTCGAGGATGTTGAAGGCCGACACGGCGATGCGGTAGCGGCCGGCGCCTCCGCCCTGCACGAGGTAGGTGAGGCCCGGGTCGAAGCCCTCGTGGCTGTCGTCGTCGACGCCGCCGGCGACGAGCGCGCCATTCGGGTCGAAGAGCGCCACGGCCGGATCGTCGAAGCTGCCCTGCGCCGGCTCGAAGACGCCCGTCTTCATGTCGTAGACGGCGACGAAGAGACGGTCCGCGGCCTCGAGATCGATCGCGTAGTAGTCGATGTCGCCGACGGGGAGGCTCGCGCCGAGCAGCGCGCCGTTCTCCGGCAGCAGGTCCGCCGACGCGAGCGTGTTGTTGCTGCCCTGGGGACCCGGCTGGAGATCGGATTCGCGCAGCGCGGGCGGGTTCGCGGCGGCGCCGAGAAGCAGGGAGTACGGGCGCAGCCCGCCGCGCGCCTCCTGGTGCGTGCCGTTGAAGGAGGTGTCGCCGAAGCCCGTCACCGCGATCCGCTTCAGCCCCGTCGACGTCACCGGGTAGTGGAGGCGCGAGAGGAAGCCGCGCGCGCCGTCGTCGTCGAGCACGGCGGCCGGCGGCGTCGTGCCGTTGAAGACGCCGAGCGCGGTGTCGAGGAAGGCGCCGCCGCCGTCGTCGAAGAGCGCGGCGAGCAGGAGCTGGCCGCTCGACATCTGGATGGCGTAGGCGTCGCGGTCGTTCGCGTCGAGGTTGCCGCGGATCAGCTTCACGCCCGTCGGGAACGCGGTCAGGAAGGACGCGCCGCCCTCGGGCACCGGCTCCGGCGTGGTGAGCGTGTTCTCCTCGGCGTTGCCCGCCGTGAGGAAGGGCTGGTCCTCGTGCTCGACGAAGTCCGCCCACGCCGCGAGGGGCAGCGCGAGCCCGAGCGAGAGCAGCCAGATGCGGAGCGATCTCGCCAAGGGACTCCTCGCGCGGCCCATTCTACTCCTGTCGACGCTCAGGTGTAGCGGCCGGCGAAGCCGTCGTGGCCGACGCCGACCCGACCGGGCAGTAGCGCGCGCGCCGCGGCCACCATCTCGTCGCGGTAGGCGAGCCGGGTCGAGCCGGGCGCGAGCGCCTCCATCACCCCCGGGAGCGCGGTGCGCAGGGTGCGCGCGCCGTCGGCGGACCCGTCGCCGCCGACGAAGTGGTCGATCACGACGGCGTCCGCACATGCTGCGATGCGGCGGAAGAAGCCATCGGGGTCGGCGATCGGCCAGAGCGGCGCGACGGTGGCGACGGCGAAGACGCCCGCCTCGCGCAGCGCGCGCAATGCGGCCAGGCGGCGCTCCACACTCGCGGCCGGCGGCGGCAGCCCCGGCAGGCGCTCGCGATCGCTCTCGATCGAGACGTGCACGCGCAGCGCGCAGCGCGAGGCCAGGGCGCGCAGGCGCGCGCTCTCGCGCGCGACCTCGGCCACGTGGGTCTGCACGATCAGCGCATCCGGCGGCTCGTCCAGCATGGCGTCGAGGAGCGCCCGCGTGATGCCGAAGCGCCGCTCCTGCGGCACGAATGGATCCGTCGCGCTCGACAGGAAGATGGAGAAGCCGCCGCGTGCGCGTCGCGCCCAGCGCCGCTCGGCGGCGACGCTCTCGCGATACGACTCCGCCGCGTTCTCGCGCGCCTCGAGGAAGCTGCCCCACGGACGCCCGCGCGTGACGAGCCCGTGATGCTGCACGTAGCACGCGACGCCGCAGAGCGAGCGCCCGTAGGTGCAGCCGCGGTAGGGCTGGAGCGAGTGCGAGGTGACGCCGGTGAGGTAGCCCGAGCTGCGCGTGAGGATCTTCGCGACGCGCACCGTGCGGACGTCCGTGTCCATGCGCCCTAGCGTACCTTCCGGCCCCTTCGGAGAAGTTCGATGTCGCAGCGCATTCCCGTGCTCGTGGTCTCGGGCTTCCTCGGCTCGGGCAAGACCAGCCTGGTGCGCCATCTCCTCGACGACGCCGCGCGCCGCGGCATCCGCGCGGCCGTCGTCTCGAACGAGCTCGGCGAGCTCGGCGTCGACGCGGAGCTGCTCGCGGGCCGCCCGGGCGACTACGTCGAGATCGCCGGCGGCTGCGTCTGCTGCAAGCTCTCGGACGAGCTCGTCGCGACCCTGGTGGCGCTGCGGGAGCGCGCGAAGCCGGACCGCATCCTGATCGAGACCTCCGGCGCGGCGCTTCCCTACGACACGCAGCTCCACCTCTGGCGCGAGCCCGTGCGCGGCTTCCTCGAGGACGACGTCGCGGTCGTGGTCGTGAACGCGGAGCAGCTCGCGGCCGGGCGCGATCTCGGCGACACCTTCTCGCAGCAGATCTCGTCGGCGGACCTGCTGGTGCTGAACCAGACGGACCGCGTCTCGCCCGGCGCGCTGCCGGAGCTCGAGGCGAAGCTGCGCGCCTTCGAGCCGGAGGCGCCGATCCTGCGCGCCGTGCACGGCAAGGTCGACCCGGATCTCCTCTTCCCGCCCGATGCGCGGGTCCTGCGCGACGCGCGGCGCGCGTCCGGCGGCATGCCCGTGCCGCACACGCACGAGGAGTTCAGTGCGGAGATCGTCGAGCAGCCCGGCGGCCTCGACGATCGGGCGCTGCTCGCGCGCCTGCGCGCGCTCGGCGCCGTGCGCATCAAGGGCTTCGTTGCGACGCGGAATGGCGTACGCCTCGTGCAGGGCGTCGGCCCGCGCATCGAGCTGCGCGAGCCCGAGCGCGAGCCGCCGGCCGAGATGGTCGGCAAGGTCGTCGCGATCCGGAGGTCCGAACGATGAGAGTCTCGTGGAGCGCGCTGCTCCTGTGCGCCGCGCTCGCGACGTCCGCGCGCTCCGATGACGCCACCTTGCGTTTCGTGCGCAACGGAGAGCTCGTACGCGAGCTGACGTTGCAGCAGCTGCGCACGGAATGTCACGAGAAACGCATCGAGCTCGACGATCCCTACTACGGCCACCAGAAGACGTTCCTGGCCTGCCCGCTCGGCGAGGTGATGGCGGCGGGCTTCGGCGCGCCGCTCGCGCAGGACACGAACGTCTTCCTGCGCGCGCGCGACGGCTACACGAAGCCCGCGAGCGGCGCGCGCCTCGAGGAGCCCGGCGGCTACCTCGCCTTCGCGGATCTCTCGAATCCGAGCGGCTCCGGCTGGGAGCCGATCGACCGGCGCCAGGTCGATCCCGCTCCCTTCTACATGGTCTGGACGGGGCCCGGCCAGCAGGACGTGCACCACTACCCGTGGCCGTACCAGCTCGCGGTCATCGAAGTGGCGCCCTTCGAGCGCGAGTACCCCCACACCGTGCCGAGCGGGGAGCCCGAGGGCTCGCCGGCCTGGGTCGGGTTCGCCGTGTTCCGCAGCGAGTGCATCGCCTGCCACGCGATCAACGGCGAAGGCGGCAAGGTCGGCCCGGATCTCAACGTCCCGCAGAGCATCTTCGAGTACCGGCCCGCCGCGCAGATCAAGGCCTTCGTGCGCGATCCCCGCACCTTCCGCTACACCAGCATGCCGGCGCATCGGCATCTCTCGGAGGCGCAGCTCGACGGGCTCGTGGCCTACTTTCGAGCGATGAGCGAGCGCAAACGCGATCCGGGAGGAGCGGATGCAGGGGAACGGTGAGGGCAGCCAGTCCGGGCTGCGGAGCTTCGGCTCGCTGCTCGAGACGGGCGCCACCCACCTCGACACCCCGCACGGCGACTTCGCCGCGAACTGGTTCCAGAACCTCGGGGCGCGCCGCCCGGTGCTGGTGCTCTGCCGCGGCGACGTGCGCTCCGCCGAGCCGCTGCTCGCGCGCGTGCACTCCGCCTGCGTCACCAGCGAGAGCCTCGCCGGCTGCGACTGCGACTGCGCGGCGCAGCTCGACGCGTCGCTGGCGCGCATCGCCGCCGAGGACCGCGGCGCGCTCTTCTACCTGCTCCAGGAAGGGCGCGGCGCCGGCATCGCCGCCAAGGCGCGCGACCGCATGATCGTGCAGGCGAGCGACCACCAGATCACGACCTTCGAGGCGTACGACCTGATGGGCCTCGGGCGCGATCAGCGCCACTACGAGGAGGTCGCCTTCGCGTGTCAGCTCCTCGGCATCGCGGCACCGCTGCGCCTGCTGACCAACAACCCCGAGAAGCGGAGCGCCGTCGAGGCGGAGGGCGTGCCGGTCGTGGAGACGGTGGCGCTGCGCGAGCAGGCCTGCGCCGAGAGCGCGCACTACCTCGCCTCGAAGTCGCGCACGGGGCACGACGTCGACGATCCGGGCGACAAGGCGGCGTCCCTGCCGGGGCCCCTGCGCTACTTCGATCCACACGCGCTGCCGGAGCTGCGCGGCGCACTGCGCCTCGCGGCCTACTGGCTGCCGGTGCGCGTCGGTGTCGGGAACGGCGCCGACTGGTTCCTGCTCGAGCTCTTCGACACGCCGGACGGCGAGCGCATCCTGCTCCAGCACGACCGCGATGGCGCGCAGCCGGTGGCGCTGCGCTTCGAGCGCTGCGCGCTCGTCGACCGCGTGCGCCGCGACGGCCAGGCGCGCTGGCGGCGCGCCGCGCGCGCCATGATCGCGTGCGGCACGGGCATCGCCGTCTTCGAGCCGCTGCGACTGCGGCGCGAGGAGGGTCCGCCGGATCCGTGGTCCGTCGCGCTGCTGGCGCGCGCGCTCGGCGCGCGCAGCGCGCGCCTCGTCGTCGACGGCGGGCGCGAGAGCGAGTTCGAGCGCGCCTGCGCCGGCGCGCTGGAGCGCCGCGGGGTGAAGCTCGGCGCGCCGCTCGTCGCAGCCGGCGCGTGAGCCAGCCCTCGGCGGCCGCCGAGGCGCGTGCGCGGCTGCGCGCGCGCTTCGAAGCGACGCCGCGCCTGGTGCAGCAGGTGCTCGCGTCGCCGCCGCCCGCCCTGCCCTTCGATCCGCGCGCGCTGCGGCGGATCCGCACGACGGGCATCGGCGCCTCGGAGAGCTGCGCGCGCGCGCTGGCCTGGCTGCTCGCCGAGCGCCTGGGCCTCGACGCGCGCTTCACGCCGGTCGGCATGCTGGCGTCGGGCGGGCTGCCGGACTGCGAGCGAGATGCGCTCGTCGTCTTCTCGCAGGGGCTCGCGCCCAACGCGCGCTTCGCCTTGCAGGCGCCGGAGCGCTGGCGCGGCATGCTGCTCGTCACCGCGTCGACACCGGCGGGTGCAGGGCCCGAGCGCGCCGCCTGGCTCGCCGCGCTCGAGTCCGCCGGCGCCGGCATCGTGCGCTTCCCGCCGGAGAACGAGTACGACTCCCTGGTGCGCGTGCAGGGTCCCCTCTGCGGACTCGCAGCGGCGCTCGGCATCGCGCGGGCGGTGGCGCAGGCATGCGGGCTCGCGTCGGCGCTCGAGCACGCTGCGCCCGCGGACGTGGCGGCGCGCATCGCGTCAGCCGACGCCGCGCTCGAGCGCGCGCTCTCCGAGGTCGCCCCCGACGCGCTCGCGCGTCGCTTCACCTTCCTCGCGTCGGGCGGCTACGGCGCGCTCGTGACCAATCTCCAGCAGAAGCTCCTCGAAGGGCTGCTGCGCCCGTTCCCGCCCGTGTGGGACGTCCTGGACTTCGCGCACGGGGCCTTCCAGCAGGGCTACGACGAGACGCGCTGCTTCCTGGCGCTGCTGCGCGCCGACGCCGACGACGAGGGCACCTGGATGGAGCGCGTCGCGCAGATCCTCGCGCCCGCCCGACACGCGCTCGTGCCGCTGCGCGCGAGCCTGCCCGGGATCTACGCGCTCTTCGAGCACGAGGCGCTCTGCGACGCCCTGATGCTGCGCCAGCAGGAGGCCGAGGACCTCGATCCCGCGAGCTGGCCCGGACGCGGTCGCGATGGGCCGCTCTACACGGCCGAGCCGGAGTCGCTTCCGGCGCCCGCGCCGGCGCGCGCCAACGCGTCCGGCAGCGAGCTCGCCGCGCGCGTCTGGCCCGAGATGGAGGCGGCGCTCGCGCAGGGCGCCTGCGCCGTGGTGCCGCTCGGCGCCGTCGAGCAGCACGGGCCGCATCTCCCCTTCGCGACCGACGCCTGGATCGCGGACGCGCTCGCCGCGCGCGTGTGCGCGCGCTGGCCGGGCGCCGTCGCGCTGCCGGCCGTTCCCTTCGGCTGCTCGCCCGAGCACGCGGACTTCCCGGGCACCCTGGCGCTGCGCAGCGAGACCCTCACCGCGCTGCTCGCCGATCTCGTCGCGTCGCTCGCGCGACACGGCTTCGCGAGCGTCTTCCTCTTCTCGGCGCACGGCGGCAATGCCGCGCCGCTCCGCGACGCGCTGCCGCGACTGCGCGAGGCGGCGAGCGCGGCGGCGCGCGAGCACGGGCGTCCCGCGCCGCGCATCGTCGCGCATACGGACCTCGCCGGGCTCACCGGCGCCCTCCAGCGCGCCGCAGCCGCGCACGGCATCGGCGCGGCCGAGGCGGGTCACCATGCCGGCGAGGTCGAGACCTCGATCCTGCTGGCGCTGCGCCCGGGCGCCGTCCGCCGCGACGCCTTCGCGCCGGGCCGGCTCGAGGCGCGGGCCGACGCGCAGGACCTCTTCTATCCGAGCCTGCGCGCCAACGCGCCGAGCGGGACGGTCGGCGACCCGCGCCCTGCGGACGCCGCGCGCGGAGCGCGCTATCTGGAGGCGTGGACCGACGAGCTTCTCGCCTGCGTCCGGGAGGGTCTGCGCGCGTGACGTGGCTGCGGATCGTGTTGTCGTGGCTGTGCGTCGCCGCTCTCGCCGCGGCGGTGTCGGCGGCGGAGAAGAAGCCGGCGGTGCCGGCGAAGGCGCCCGCACCCGCCGCGGAGAGCGCACCCGCGCCGCCCGCCGCGGATGCA